>NZ_CAMHZX010000001.1:0-300000 GCF_946190285.1 Streptococcus mitis
TCAGTAGAAGTACCAGTGGTCACAACGCCAGCCCGTAAGACACCAACGGTAGAGTTGGACCAAGATCCAAATACAGGCGATGTAACAGTAACACCTAAGAAACCAGATGGTTCAACCTACCCACCAGGAACGAAGGTAGAAATTCCAGGCAAGAATGGCAACCCAATTACTGTAACAATTGGAGAAGACGGCAAAGGCAAAGTATCGAATAAAGACTTACCAGACCGTGAAGTCCCAGGGAATGCTAAGATTACAGAGCCAGGAAAAGATTCAGTAGAAGTACCAGTGGTCACAACGCCAGCCCGTAAGACACCAACGGTAGAGTTGGACCAAGATCCAAATACAGGAGATGTAACGGTAACACCTAAGAAGCCAGATGGGTCAACCTACCCACCAGGAACGAAGGTAGAAATTCCAGGTAAAGATGGCAACCCAATTACTGTAACAATTGGAGAAGACGGCAAAGGCAAAGTACCAAACAGTGACTTACCAGACCGTGAAGTACCAGGAATTGGTAAGATTACAGAACCAGGTAAAGATCCAGTAGAAGTACCAGTGGTCACAACGCCAGCTACGATTGTCTCTCGAAAAGGAGAACCTGCAATTTATGAGATTCCATCATTCGATATTGAGGTTAGATGGATTGATGAAAATGGAAATGTATTGAAACCATCCCTTAAGACAGGCAATGAAAAGGATGCTGAACATGGATTAATTCCAGGATATGAATTTGTACGAACTGTGATTGATGAAAATGAACCAGTAATTACTCATATCTTCAGAAAAGTAAGTGGAAGTACAAATCCAAATACAATTCCAGTAACTCCAGTCACACCAGATACTAATGGAAATTCTGGTCAAGATACACCTGCGCCTGAACCAACCACTCCAATTCCAGATGCAGTTACTCCGAATGCAAATCATGAAGATACTACAGATGCTAGTGACAATGGAGCTAAGTCAAATGATTCTCAAAATGTATTGCCGAATACAGGAACAGAATCAAATGCGACTCTTGCATCTCTAGGACTTCTTGGTCTGCTAGGCGGTCTCGGACTTGCTCTTGGAAAGAAAAAAGAAGACTAAAAATTTAGTCAAATGAACATTCATTCTTTTGTATTGTAAAGACAAACTAGATTGGTTCTGGGAATCGTGTTCGTCATAAAATAAAAAGAATGTATAGATAAAGAAAGCGAACAATGCTAGGATTTTGTTAAATGGAATTCTAAGTATTGTTCGCTTTTGTGGTATAATAATTACTATGCAGAAGAAACCAACGTCAGCCTATGTGCACATCCCATTTTGTACCCAGATTTGTTATTATTGTGACTTTTCAAAAGTCTTCATCAAGAATCAGCCGGTTGATAGCTATTTGGAGCATCTGCTGGAAGAGTTTCGTTCTTATGATATTCAAAAGTTGCGAACTCTTTATATCGGTGGTGGGACACCGACAGCCCTGTCGGCCCCGCAACTGGAGGTGTTACTGAATGGCTTGACTAAAAACTTGGATTTGTCAGTCTTGGAAGAGTTGACCATTGAAGCCAATCCGGGAGACTTAGACGCGGATAAGATAGCTGTTTTGAAGAACTCGGCTGTCAATCGTGTTTCGCTAGGTGTGCAGACTTTTGATGACAAAATGCTGAAAAAGATTGGGCGCAGTCATTTGGAGAAGGATATTTATGAAAATATTGACCGCCTGAAACTGGCTGGTTTTGACAACATCTCTATTGATTTGATTTATGCGCTACCTGGCCAGACCATGGAGCAAGTCAAGGAAAATGTGGCTAAGGCTATTGGACTGGATATCCCTCACATGAGCCTCTATAGCTTGATTTTAGAAAATCATACGGTCTTTATGAATCGTATGCGACGAGGGAAATTACCTCTGCCTAAGGAAGAACTAGAAGCTGAGATGTTTGAGTACATCATCGCAGAGCTGGAGCGAGCTGGTTTTGAGCATTATGAGATTTCCAATTTCTCAAAGCCTGGTTTTGAAAGTCGCCACAATCTCATGTACTGGGACAATGCTGAATACTATGGTATCGGTGCTGGGGCCTCTGGCTATGTCAATGGTGTTCGTTATAAAAACCATGGTCCGATTCGTCATTATCTGAGTGCGGTTGAGAAAGGCAATGCTCGTATCACAGAAGAGCACCTGAGTCAAAAGGAGCAAATGGAAGAAGAAATGTTCTTGGGGCTCCGCAAGAAATCAGGGGTCTCTATGGCGCGATTTGAGGAAAAATTTGGTCGGTCTTTTGAGGGACTCTATGGCGAAATTGTCAATGACTTGGTGCAACAAGGTCTCATGCAGATTGAGGGTGACCGCGTACGTATGACAAAGAGAGGTCTCTTTTTGGGAGACACTGTAGCAGAACGATTTATTTTGGAGTAGGATCATGGGCTTAACTTATCAAATGAAAATGAAGATTCCTTTTGATATGGCTGATATGAACGGTCATATTAAACTTCCAGATGTGATTTTGCTGTCTCTGCAAGTTTCAGGTATGCAGTCGATTGAACTGGGAGTTAGTGATAAGGCCATTTTGGAAGAATATAATTTGGTCTGGATTATCACAGACTATGATATTGAGGTGGATCGTTTGCCTCGTTTTGCGGAAGAAATCACCATCGAAACGGAAGCTTTGAGCTACAATCGACTCTTTTGCTATCGTCGTTTCACTATTTATGATGAAGCAGGTCAAGAAATCATTCGCATGTTGGCGACCTTTGTTCTGATGGATCGAGATAGTCGAAAAGTCCATGCTGTCGAACCTGAGATTGTGGCTCCGTATCAGTCTGATTTTGATAAAAAACTTATCCGTGGACCGAAGTATGAGTCCTTGGACGAGCCAGTCAGCAAGGATTACCGTGTTCGTTTTTACGACTTGGATATGAATGGCCATGTCAACAACAGTAAATACCTGGACTGGATTTTTGAGGTCATGGGAGCGGACTTTTTGACCCAGTATATTCCCCAAAAAATCAACCTCAAGTATGTCAAGGAAGTTCGACCAGGTGGGGTGATTACATCGGCTGTTGAACGGACTGGACTGGAAAGCAAGCATGAAATTACAAGTGACGGAGCTACCAATGCCCAAGCAATCATCACATGGCAAGAAATAAAAAAGGATTAGGGAGAAAGTATGAAATATAAAGGTTATTTAATTGATTTAGACGGTACTATTTATAAGGGGAAAGACCGAATTCCGGCAGGAGAGGCTTTTGTCCATGAATTGCAAAAGCGGGATATTCCCTATCTCTTTGTAACCAACAATACAACCCGCACTCCAGAGAGTGTTCAGGAGATGTTGGCTCAGAATTTTAATATCGATACACCCCTATCGACTGTCTACACAGCGACCTTGGCGACTATCGACTATATGAATGACTTGGGACTGGAAAAGACGGTCTATGTTATTGGAGAATCAGGACTCAAGGAAGCCATCCAGGCGGCTGGTTATGTGGAAGACAAGGAAAATCCAGCCTATGTGGTAGTAGGACTGGATTGGCAAGTTGACTATGAAAAATTTGCCACAGCAACTCTGGCTATCCAGAAGGGAGCTCACTTTATCGGAACCAACCCTGACCTCAACATTCCGACAGAACGCGGTCTTTTGCCGGGTGCTGGTTCACTGATTACCCTGCTTGAAGTAGCAACACGAGTGAAGTCAGTTTATATCGGAAAACCAAATGCTATCATCATGGACAAGGCAGTTGAGCACTTAGGCTTGGAACGTGAAGAGTTGATCATGGTTGGAGACAACTATCTGACAGATATTCGAGCAGGGATTGACAACGGCATTCCAACGCTCTTGGTGACAACAGGTTTTACCAAGGCAGAAGAAGTAGCAGACCTGCCAATCGCACCGACTCATGTGGTTTCGAGCTTAGCGGAGTGGGATTTTGATGAAAACTAAACTGACCTTTTGGGGCTCGATGCTCTTTCTCCTCTCCCTCTCCATCCTTCTGACTATTTATCTGGCTTGGATTTTCTATCCGCTGGAAATCAAGTGGTTAAGTTTGACGGATCGGGTCTATTTAAAACCAGAAACCATTCAGTACAACTTTCATATCTTGATGAATTACCTGACCAATCCTTTTAGTCAGGTCTTGCAGATGCCAGATTTTCGTTCGTCAGCAGCTGGGCTACATCACTTTGCGGTTGTGAAGAATCTCTTTCATCTAGTTCAACTAGTTGCTCTAGTGACACTGCCAAGTTTCTATGTCTTTGTAAAAGGAATTGTGAAAAAGGGCTTTTTATCTCTATTTAGTAAAGGGCTTCTGGCTCTAGTTGTCTTGCCTTTGCTGATTGGGCTTGGGGGAGTGTTGATTGGTTTTGACCAATTCTTTACTCTTTTCCATCAAATTCTCTTTGTGGGAGATGATACCTGGCTTTTTGACCCAGCCAAGGATCCAGTGATTCTGATTTTGCCAGAGACCTTCTTCCTTCATGCCTTCCTCCTCTTTTTCGCTCTCTATGAAAGCTTCTTTGGTTTTCTATACCTGAAAGCCCGTAAGTAGTAATACTAAGGATGCTTCTGGTTTGCATAAATAAATTAAGTATGTGATTCGAAACTATCGTTAATACTCAATGAAAATCAAAGAGCAAACTAGGAAACTAGCCGCAGGCTGTACTTGAGTACAGCAAGGCGACGTTGACGCGGTTTGAAGAGATTTTCGAAGAGTATAAGAGTGAATTAACTAAATCTACATTGCCTCAATCGTTCGCAAACAGTCTATTTTTCTTGAAAAAATAGGCTTTTTTTATAAAAATCCCTAGTCAAGCGTTTTATTTTTTTGTATAATAGAAGTAGCAAAGTATAGATAAGAAGAGAAAAGCATGATTACACTATTTCTATCACCGAGCTGTACTTCATGTCGTAAGGCAAAGGCCTGGTTAGAAAAACATAAGGTGCCCTTTGAGGAACACAATATTATGACCAGTCCCTTAACAAGAAAAGAATTGCAACATATTCTTTCCTTGACCGAAAATGGTACTGATGACATCATTTCAACTCGTTCAAAAATTTTTCAAAAATTGAATATTGATGTAGAGAGTATTTCGGTATCGGAATTGCTTCATTTGATTGAGCAGTATCCTAGTCTTTTGCGTCGTCCAATTATTATTGATGCCAAGCGCATGCAGATCGGTTTTAATGAAGATGAGATTCGTGCTTTTCTCCCTCGTAGTTACCGTAAGCAAGAACTAAAAGAAGCAAGGATGAGAGCTGGTATTAGTTAATGAACAAACAGTATAGTTACCCACTAGATTTGTCGTGGAGCACTGAAGAACTTGCTTCAGTGCTTTCTTTTTTTAATGATGTTGAAGCTGCCTATGAAGGCAAGGTAGAGGCTAAAAAGCTACTGGACTCCTATAAGGGGTTCAAGGCGGTCGTGCCAGGCAAGAGCGAAGAAAAACGTTTGGGACGAGAATTTGAAACAGTCAGTGGCTATTCGCTTTACCGAGCAGTTCAGGCTGCCAAGGAAAAAGGGGAAGGAAAGATTTCTCTTGGAAAGTAAATTTGAATTTGCTAAAGAGCTAATTAAGAAAGTGGGCCAGTATATCCTTGACCACATGCAGGAAGACTTGCGTGTTGAGACCAAGTCCTCTCCTACAGACTTGGTGACCAGACTGGACAAGGAAGTTCAGGAGCTTTTGGTTAGTGAGATTTTGTCCCGTTATCCTGAGGATAAGATTTGTGCTGAAGAGGGCTGTCTGCGAGCTTCTGTTCAAGAGGGCAAGGTTTGGGTCATTGATCCCATTGATGGTACCAATAACTTTGTAGCCCAACAGGAAGATTTTGCTGTTATGATGGCTTATTTTGAGAATGGTCAAGGTCAATTTGGTCTGATTTATGATGTGGTCAAAGGGGACTGTTATCACGGTGGTGGTAAGTTTCCAGTCTGCCGAAATGATCAGCCCCTAGCTCCCTTTAAAGCCAAACCACTTGGAGATTTTCTCATTGCAGGAAATAGTGGTATGCTGGAAACCAATGAATGGGGGCTGGCTGATTTGAGTCGAGCGGTTCTTGGTGTTCGTGTCTATGGGAGTGCGGCCATTAGTTTTGCCAAGATATTGTCAGGGCGTTTGTTGACTTATGTCACCTATCTGCAACCATGGGATTATGCTGCCGCTAGTATTTTAGGGGAAAGTCTGGGCTATCGGGTTGTGACCCTTTCTGGCCAAGCTCCTGATTTTCAAACCAGACAGCCTGTCATGATGCTACCTCTTGAGATGCAGGAGGAAATTCAGTCCTATATTTACGAAAGGAAAAGAACTTAAATGCAATTTCCAGAAGGATTTGTCGAAAAATATGAAGAGATACTAGGAGATGAGGCAAGAGATTTTCTTGCCTCTTTTGAGGAGGAAGCGGTTTCGGCCTTTCGGGTTAATCCTTTGAAAGAAGCCCAAGGTTCATTTTCTGATCCTATTCCTCAAACCCCTTGGGGACATTATGGGAAGGTTTCAGGGAAATCGCCTGAACATGCTACTGGTTTAGTTTATTCGCAAGAACCTGCTGCTCAGATGGTGGCTCAGGTTGCCCAACCCAGTTCTGGAATGAAGGTCTTGGATTTGGCCGCTGCACCTGGAGGTAAATCAACTCAGCTTGCAGCCTATCTAGCAGGGGAGGGTCTCCTTGTTTCCAATGAAATTTCAAGCAAACGGGCTAAGATTTTAGTAGAAAACATGGAGCGCTTTGGAGCGACAAATGTCGTGGTGACCAATGAATCTGCTGACCGCTTGGCCAAGGTCTTTAAAGGCTATTTTGACCTCATTGTCCTTGATGCCCCTTGCTCGGGGGAAGGAATGTTCCGTAAGCAGCCAGATGCTATGGACTATTGGAGCCTTGATTATCCGAGTCAATGTGCTAGTTTGCAAAGAGAAATTCTAGCAGATGCGGTGACAATGTTAGCTGAAGGTGGTCGTCTGGTTTATTCGACCTGTACCTGGGCACCTGAGGAAAATGAAGAGATTGTCAATTGGTTGTTGGATGAGTATGATTTTGACTTGTTGCCAGTTGAACATATCAATGGAATGGTAGCTGGTATTGACCTGCCAGAAACGGCTCGGATGTATCCTCATCATTTTAAGGGAGAAGGTCAGTTTGTAGCCCATCTACAGTTTAAGGGTGAAAATCACGCCCCTAAATTTAAGGCAAGTAAAAGCAATCTCAGCCGTGAGCAAGTTGCCTTGTGGCAGGAATTTGCCAAAAAACACCTAAACATCAATCTACCGGGAATCTTGCAGACTTTTGGAGACCAGCTTTATCTCTTGCCAGAACTCTTGCCAGATTTAGGGAAGCTCAAGATTGCTCGCAATGGCCTACATCTGGGTACCTTTAAGAAGAAACGCTTTGAACCCAGTTTCGCTCTTGGCCTAGCCTTGAAACCGAGTCAGGTCAAACAGTCGGTTGAAATTGACCGAGAAGCGTTTGTAAAGTATGTGGCTGGAGAAACTGTTCAGCTTGAGGAAAGTCTGCCAAATGGTTGGTACCAAGTTTTGGTTCAGGGCAATGGTTTGGGCTTTGCTAAGGTGACTGGAAATGTTTTGAAAAATTATTTTCCTAAAGGCCTCAGATTCAAGTGAAAATGCTAGTCAAAGTAGCTTGTCTATGTTATAGTGGAAGTATGGATTTTTTTCAAATTGTCTTTCATTTTAAGTCAAAATTGGTGGAAACGGTAACTGAGCAAATTTCAAGTAAAACCAAGCTCAGAACTTCAGTAGACTCCTGATTTAAAAAAAGAAAAACATAAATAAATAGTTGAAAAAATTCACAGCATTCACCATTATTTTCAAGGAGAAAAACAGTGAAAAAAAGGAAAAAACTCGCTCTATCCCTTGCGGCTCTTTTGCTGGCAGGTTCTTTGGCGGGATGTGCTAGCTGGATTGATCGTGGAGAATCCATGACAGCTGTTGGCTCAACGGCTCTTCAGCCTTTGGTCGAAGCAGCAGCAGATGAATTTGGGTCAATGCACGTTGGAAAAACAGTCAACGTCCAAGGTGGAGGATCTGGTACAGGTTTGTCTCAGGTTCAGTCTGGAGCCGTTGATGTAGGAAATTCAGACGTATTTGCCGAGGAAAAAGACGGTATCAACGCATCCGCTCTAGTGGACCACAAGGTAGCTGTAGCAGGCTTGGCGGTAATTGTGAACAAGGAAGTTGATGTTGAAAATCTGACAACTGAACAACTCCGTAGCATCTTCACAGGTCAAGTGACCAACTGGAAAGAAGTCGGTGGGAAAGATCTTGCCATTTCGATTATCAATCGTGCGGCAAGTTCAGGTTCGCGTGCAACCTTTGATAGTGTTGTTATGGATGGCCAATCTGCCATTCAGAGTCAAGAACAGGATTCAAATGGGATGGTCAAAAACATTGTTTCCCAGACACCAGGAGCCATTTCTTACCTAGCCTTTGCCTATGTGGATGACTCAGTTAAACGCATGAAATTGAACGGCTATGAGCCGATTGCAGAAAATGTAACAACCAATAACTGGCCTTTGTGGTCTTATGAACACATGTATACTCTAGGTCAGCCCAATGAATTGGTGGCAGAGTTTCTCAACTTTGTCCTCTCAGATGAAGCGCAAAACGGAATCGTTAAGGGAATGGGCTATATTTCTGTCAAGGAAATGAAAGTTGAAAAAGATGCTGTCGGAACGGTGACAGCACTAGAAGGGAGTCAATAATGAATCAAGAAGAATTAGCTAAAAAATTACTTTCTCCCTCAAAGAACTCTCGTCTAGAGAAACTAGGAAAAGGCTTGACCTTTGCCTGTCTGTCTTTGATTGTCATCATTGTGGCTATGATTTTAATCTTCGTAGCCCAAAAAGGTTTGTCGACCTTCTTTGTCAATGGGGTCAACATCTTTGATTTCCTCTTTGGTCAAACTTGGAATCCTTCAGGTAAACAATTTGGTGCCCTTCCAATGATTTTGGGTTCCTTTATTGTCACAATCCTTTCAGCCCTTATCGCAACTCCTTTTGCCATTGGCGCAGCTGTCTTTATGACCGAAGTCTCACCAAAAGGTGCTAGAATCTTGCAACCAGCTATTGAATTGCTGGTCGGGATTCCTTCAGTCGTCTATGGATTTATCGGTTTGCAGGTCGTGGTTCCCTTTGTCCGCAGTGTCTTTGGTGGAACTGGTTTTGGGATTTTGTCAGGGATTTTCGTTCTCTTTGTCATGATTTTACCGACGGTAACCTTTATGACAACCGATAGCTTGCGTGCGGTGCCTCGTCACTACCGCGAAGCTAGTTTGGCTATGGGGGCCACTCGCTGGCAAACCATCTGGCGCGTGACCTTGAAGGCGGCGCGTTCAGGGATTTTTACAGCAGTGGTCTTTGGGATGGCGCGTGCCTTTGGTGAGGCCTTGGCCATTCAGATGGTGGTCGGAAACTCAGCCGTTGTCCCAACTTCATTGACAACACCTGCTGCGACCTTGACCTCTGTTTTGACCATGGGTATCGGAAATACCGTTATGGGAACCGTTGACAATAACGTACTCTGGTCACTGGCCTTAGTCTTGCTCTTGATGAGTTTGGCCTTTAACAGTGTGATTAAATTGATTACGAAAGAAAGAGGAAAGAAAAACTATGCACGCTAAGAAATTAGATAAAATTGCAACAGCTGTACTCTACTCAATTGCAGGAATTATCGTTGCCATCTTGGCATCCTTGATTCTTTATATCTTGGTTCGTGGTTTGCCCCACATCTCTTGGTCTTTCTTGACTGGCAAATCATCTTCTTACCAAGCAGGTGGTGGGATTGGAATTCAGCTCTATAATTCCTTCTTCCTCTTGGTCATTACCTTGATTATCTCTGTGCCCTTATCTATGGGGGCTGGGATTTTCCTAGCTGAATATGCCAAAAAAGGTCCTGTGACAAACTTTGTCAGAACCTGTATTGAAATCTTGTCTTCTCTACCATCAGTCGTTGTAGGTCTCTTTGGTTACTTGATCTTTGTAGTTCAGTTTGAGTATGGATTTTCAATCATTTCAGGTGCCTTGGCCTTGACAGTCTTTAACTTGCCTCAGATGACTCGAAATGTTGAGGACAGTTTGAAACACGTTCACCATACGCAACGTGAGGCTGGTCTGGCTCTTGGGATTTCTCGTTGGGAGACAGTGGTCCATGTGGTCATTCCAGAAGCCCTTCCAGGCATTGTGACTGGAGTCGTCTTGGCCTCTGGTCGTATCTTTGGTGAGGCAGCAGCTCTTATCTATACAGCAGGACAATCCGCTCCAGCCCTTGACTGGTCTAACTGGAATATTCTCAGTGTGACTAGCCCAATCTCTATCTTCCGTCAAGCGGAAACCTTGGCTGTTCACATCTGGAAAGTCAACAGTGAAGGAACCATTCCTGATGGAACCATTGTATCAGCAGGTTCTGCTGCCGTGCTCCTCATCTTTATCCTCATCTTTAACTTTGGAGCCCGCAAACTCGGAAGCTACCTACATAAGAAATTAACCGCTGCCTAAAGGAGAAGCCATGTCAAAATATAATTGGGATGAAAAGCATATCATCACCTTTCCTGAAGAGAAAGTGGCCCTCTCTACCAAGGATTTACATGTTTACTACGGTAAAAAAGAATCCATCAAGGGCATCGATATGCAATTTGAAAAAAATAAGATTACTGCCTTAATTGGCCCATCTGGATCAGGAAAATCAACCTACCTCCGAAGTCTCAACCGTATGAATGATACGATTGATATTGCCAAGGTAACAGGTCAAATCCTCTATCAAGGAATTGATGTCAACCGTCCAGAAATCAATGTTTATGAGATGCGTAAGCATATCGGAATGGTCTTCCAACGACCAAATCCCTTTGCCAAGTCTATCTATCGCAATATCACTTT
The DNA here is from genome assembly GCF_946190285.1 of Streptococcus mitis. Classification (GTDB taxonomy): domain Bacteria; phylum Bacillota; class Bacilli; order Lactobacillales; family Streptococcaceae; genus Streptococcus; species Streptococcus mitis_CP. Next base: position 10,858 of record NZ_CAMHZX010000001.1, read on the forward strand.
TGCCCATGAACGTGCAGGGGTTAAGGACAAGCAAGTCTTGGATGAAATTGTGGAAACCTCTCTCCGTCAAGCTGCCCTTTGGGATCAGGTCAAAGACGATTTGCACAAGTCGGCCTTGACTCTATCAGGTGGTCAGCAGCAACGTCTTTGTATCGCTCGTGCTATCTCTGTTAAACCAGATATCCTCTTGATGGATGAGCCGGCATCAGCCTTGGATCCGATTGCGACAGCCCAGCTGGAAGAAACTATGCTGGAATTGAAGAAGGATTTCACCATCATCATCGTAACCCACAGTATGCAGCAGGCTGCGCGTGCTAGTGACTACACAGGATTTTTCTACTTGGGTGACTTGATTGAGTATGATAAGACCTCTAATATTTTCCAAAATGCCAAACTACAGTCAACCAATGACTACGTAACAGGACACTTTGGTTAGAAAGGAAACAGTATGACAGAAGCGATTTTACAGGTGTCAGACCTGTCCGTTTACTACAATCAAAAGAAGGCCTTGAATAGTGTTTCCCTCTCTTTCCAACCTAAGGAAATTACAGCCTTGATTGGTCCATCTGGATCAGGGAAGTCAACCCTTCTCAAGGCTATCAACCGCATGGGAGATCTCAATCCAGAGGTGACCACAACTGGTTCGGTGGTTTACAACGGTCACAATATCTACAGTCCGCGTACAGATACAGTTGAATTGCGTAAGGAAATCGGTATGGTTTTCCAACAACCAAACCCTTTCCCTATGTCTATCTACGAAAATGTTGTCTATGGGCTTCGTATCAATGGAGTTAAGGATAAGCAGGTTCTGGATGAAGCGGTAGAAAAAGCCTTGCAACGAGCCTCTATCTGGGATGAGGTCAAGGATCGCCTGCATGATTCAGCTATCGGGCTTTCAGGCGGACAACAGCAACGTGTCTGTGTTGCCCGTGTCTTGGCAACCAGTCCTAAAATTATTCTCTTGGATGAACCGACTTCAGCCTTGGACCCTATCTCGGCCGGTAAGATTGAGGAAACCTTGTATGGTCTAAAAGATAAATACACCATGCTCTTGGTTACGCGTTCCATGCAACAAGCTTCTCGTATCTCTGACAAGACAGGATTTTTTCTAGATGGAGATTTAATCGAGTTTAACGATACCAAGAAGATGTTCCTCAACCCACAACACAAGGAAACAGAAGATTATATTTCAGGAAAATTTGGATAAGGAGATAAATGATGTTACGTTCTCAATTTGAAGAAGATTTGGAGAAATTGCACAACCAGTTCTATGCTATGGGACAAGAAGTGCTATCCCAAATCAATCGTACAGTGCGTGCCTTTGTTACGCATGACCGTGATTTGGCCAAGGAAGTCATCGAAGACGATGCAGAAGTAAACGAATACGAAGTGAAATTGGAAAAGAAATCATTTGAAATGATTGCCCTTCAACAACCAGTTTCTCAAGATTTGCGTACTGTTTTGACAGTATTGAAGGCTGTATCTGACTTGGAACGTATGGGTGACCATGCCGTTTCCATTGCCAAAGCGACAATTCGTATGAAGGGTGAGCAACGCATCCCAGCTGTTGAAGAAGAAATCAAGAGAATGGGGCGCGATGTCAAGAATTTCGTTGAAGCAGCCCTTGAACTCTATCTGAATGGTTCAGTGGATCAGGCCTATGAAGTAGCGACCATGGATGAAAAAATCAACCATTACTTTGATAGCATTCGTGATTTGGCTACAGAAGAAATCAAGAAAAATCCTGATGCCATTGTTACAGGTCGTGATTACTTCCAAGTGATTGCCTTCTTGGAACGCATTGGAGACTATGCCAAAAATATCTGTGAATGGGTTGTTTACTTTGAGACAGGTAAGATTGTCGAACTATAAAACAGATTCATTCTGTATAAAAAGGAGCTTGAAATCAACTGATAGCTCCTTTTCTTGAATGAAAAAAATATTTTTGAGATAAAAATTCAAAAAACACTTGACAAGCAGCTTGGATAGCGTTATAATTATACAAAATTAACAGAGAGGTTGTTTATTTATGAAATCAAAAAAATGGATATTTGTTTTATGTAGTCTTCTTGCAAGTTTCTTCTTAGTAGCTTGCCAGTCGGGTTCTAATGGTTCTCAGTCAGCTGTTGAGGCCATTAAGCAAAAGGGGAAATTAGTTGTGGCGACCAGTCCTGACTATGCACCTTTTGAATTTCAGTCTTTGGTTGACGGGAAAAATCAGGTAGTCGGTGCGGACATTGACATGGCCCAGGCTATCGCTGATGAACTTGGGGTGAAGTTGGAAATTTCAAGCATGAGTTTTGACAATGTCTTGACTAGTCTTCAAACTGGGAAGGCTGACCTAGCAGTTGCGGGAATTAGCGCTACTGACGAGAGAAAAGAAGTCTTTGATTTTTCAATCCCTTACTATGAAAACAAGATTAGTTTCTTGGTTCGTAAGGCTGATGTAGAAAAATACAAGGATTTAACTAGCCTTGAAAGTGCTAATATTGCAGCCCAAAAAGGAACTGTTCCAGAGTCTATGGTCAAGGAACAATTGCCGAAAGCTCAATTGACTTCCCTAACCAATATGGGTGAAGCTGTCAATGAATTGCAGGCTGGAAAAGTAGATGCTGTTCACATGGATGAGCCTGTTGCCCTTAGCTACGCTGCTAAAAATGCCGACTTAGCTGTCGCAACTGTTAGCTTGAAGATGAAGGACGGCGAAGCTAATGCAGTTGCCCTTAGAAAAAATAGTGCTGATTTGAAAGAAGTGGTGGACAAGGTCATCCAAAAACTCAAGGATGAAGGAACTTACCAAAGCTATCTTGAAAAGGCAGCAAGCCTAACAGAAGTTGAACAATAAAAAAAAGCAGAGTTGGAAGTCATTCCAATTCTGCTTTTAAATAGTCTAAAACATTTTCTAGATTGTCTAAGGACACCTTGGCAAATTGATAAGGGCAGTTACCCAAGTAAGCTTCTTCAAAGAAGTCCAAGACCAGTTGGCTGTGTTTGAGACTGGCGATTTTAGGATACTGTCTCAGGTCTAGTAATAAACCATCGTGAAGGGGATAGTGAGGAAGGGGACAAGGTGTTTTAGTTAACCTCTCCTCGATTTGTTGTTGATAGTCTTCTTGATTGGACAAGCGAGCCAGACGATTTTTTTCAAATAATTGACTGTCAATATAGAGTGAGAGGGCCTTTTGCATAATGAGGTTGCTGTCGTAGTCTAGGATATTTTTGTAGGCCACAAAGGCTTCCTTGATAGCATTTGGAAGAATGAGTGCCGTAATCCGCAGGGCTGGAAAGAGGCTGGTTGAGAAGGACTTGATGTAAATGACACGCTCCTCTGTATCTAGATAGTGGAAGGTCTGGCCCTTCTTGGAATCCAAATCCCCTAGATAATCGTCCTCTACGATATAGACACCATACTTGGCAGCTAAGTCAAGAATAGCTCGTTTGTCCTGCTCAGAATAGGAATGCCCTAGAGGATAGTGAAAACGAGGAATGGTATAGAAAAACTTGATCTTTCCTGTCTTGAAATGGCGCTCAAGCTCCTCCAAGTCAATCCCATCAATGCCTCGTTCAATCGTTTGATAGTCCAAGCCTTGAGCAATCAAGAGACGGTTCATTCGATGGTAGGTCGGCTGTTCCACCAAGATTTCCTTGGCTTGACTAGGAAAGGAAATTTGAGAGAGGATAAAAAGGGCTTGTTGGGTTCCAGAAGTCAGCACCAGTTGATCAGCCTTGCAGTAGAGGGCTTGGTCAAAGAGCAGTTTGTGAATGGACTGTCTTAGGTCTTCTAATCCTTCCTGGTTGTCATAGTAGTTGAAGAGGTAGTTTTCCCGTCCAATCAAGGTTTCATTGACACAGAGTCGGAAATCGTCATAGGCGCTGGCATGTTCATCAGTGACTTCGATTTCTAGATCCTGGTGTTGCCCTTGTTCTAGGACATAGTAACCACTCTGGGGCTTGGCATAGAGGTATTGTTCGTGCCGTAATTCCAGCAGGGCTCTTTGAATGGTGTCCTTGCTACAGTGAAAGTCAAGGCTCAGTTGACGGATAGAAGGCAGGCGACTTCCCGTTGGAAAACGTCCAGTCTCGATACTATTTTTCAGATAGGAAACGACCTCTTGGTACTTGCTTTGTTTCTTCATTCCAGACCTCCCTTGATTTTGTTACATTGTACCCTTTTTTTTCCTTCTTGGCAATGTCTAGGGTGTTTCTCTCGTTCACATCTAAGGGCAAATGTGGTATACTTAGGAGTAAGATTTATAGAATAACAGACAAGAAAGTGAATGGATAAGAACGTGCAGGAACCAGTGAAATTATTTCAATACAATACCCTTGGAGCCTTGATGGCTGGCCTTTATGGTGGTACCATGACAGTAGGAGAATTGCTAGAGCATGGTGACCTTGGTTTGGGAACCTTGGATTCTATTGATGGGGAATTGATTGTCTTAGATGGCAAGGCTTATCAGGCCAAAGGATCAGGAGATCAGCCAGAAATTGTGGAAGTATCACCAGATGCCCTTATTCCTTATGCAGCAGTAGTACCGCATCAGGCAGAGGTTATTTTCCGCCAGCGCTTTGAGATGACAGACAAGGAATTGGAAGAGCGGATTGAGTCTTATTATGACGGGGAAAATCTTTTCCGCTCTATCAAGATTCGTGGGGAATTTTCACATATGCATGTGCGTATGATTCCCAAGTCGACACCAGAGACCAAGTTTGCTGAGGTCGCAACCCATCAACCTGAATATAGTCGTGACAATGTGGCGGGAACAATCGTTGGTTTCTGGACGCCAGAGATTTTCCATGGAGTCAGTGTCGCAGGCTACCATCTGCACTTCATTTCAGATGATTTGACCTTCGGTGGGCATGTCATGGACTTTGTCATCAAGGAAGGTATTATCGAGGTGGGAGCTGTTGACCAATTGGATCAACGTTTCCCAGTCCAAGACCGTCAATACTTGTTTGCTAAATTCAATGTTGACGAGATGAAAAAAGATATTGAAAAGGCAGAATAGGAGAAGAAAATGACCATTCATATTATCATTACCATGGTGCTGTTGCTTGCTTTTCTGATAGGAAGCATTTGGTATGCCAAAAAGAAATACCAGATTAATTTAGCTGTCTTGGGCTTGGGGGCTGTTGCCTTCTTTGTCTCTTCACAGATTTTAGAAAAACTGGTGCATATCTTAGTTTTACATCCTCAAAAAGACGGTAGTATTGCCCTCTTGCAAGACCATCCGCTTGTCTATATCATCTATGGCCTAGCCATGGCAGCATTTTTTGAGGAAACTGCTCGTCTTATTTTCTTCAAATGGTTGGAGAAAAAGAGAAGTTTGGAAAAGGCAGATGCCTTGGCTTATGGATTGGGGCATGGTGGCTTGGAGTTGATTTTCCTAGGTCTTACTAGTTTGCTTAATCTCTACTTCGTTCTCTCAGCAGTTCAAACGCAAAATCCACAGGTTATGCAATTGCTGTCTGAAAATATGTTGAAAACTATTCAGTCGCTATCAGTCTGGCAGATTTATTTGCTTGGTTTTGAGAGAATCTTGGCGCTAGTTTTCCAATTACTCTTGACTGTTTGGGTTTACCAAGCTGTTCGCCAGAAGAAATGGATTTATCTCCTAGCGGCCTATGGACTACATGCCTTCTTTGACTTGGCACCATCTCTTGCCCAAGTTGGCTGGTTAACCAATCCAGTCTTGGTTGAAGTTGTCCTAGCAGTTGAGCTCATTCTGGTTGCCTATGGAACCAAGGCCATCTTTTGCAAAAAATCATAAAAAGAGGGGAAACCTCTTTTTTTGTTTAAAATAAGCCCAAGATTTTTTTAGGGTCGTCAAATGGTCTTAAAAATGGTATAATGGAATGAATTTTGTAAAAGGAAGAGTGTCATGTCAGTAAAAGAAAAAATGCTTGAAATCTTAGAAGGGATTGATATCCGTTTCAAAGAACCCTTGCATAGCTATAGTTATACAAAAGTAGGTGGAGAGGCCGATTATTTGGTCTTTCCACGAAATCGTTTTGAGTTGGTTCGCGTTGTTAAATTTGCCAATCAAGAAGACATCCCTTGGATGGTTCTTGGAAATGCCAGCAACATCATTGTTCGTGATGGTGGAATTCGTGGATTTGTCATCTTGTGTGACAAGCTCAATAATGTTTCTGTTGATGGCTATACCATTGAAGCTGAAGCTGGTGCTAACTTGATTGAAACGACACGCATTGCCCTTCGTCATAGTTTGACTGGCTTTGAGTTTGCTTGCGGCATTCCAGGGAGCGTCGGTGGAGCTGTCTTTATGAATGCGGGTGCCTATGGTGGCGAGATTGCCCACATCTTGCAGTCTTGTAAGGTCTTGACCAAGGATGGAGAAATTGAGACCCTGTCTGCCAAAGATTTGGCTTTTGGTTACCGCCAATCAGCCATTCAAGAGTCTGGTGCAGTTGTCTTGTCAGCTAAATTTGCCCTTGCTCCAGGAAGCCATCAGATTATCAAGCAAGAAATGGATCGCTTGACGCATCTCCGTGAACTCAAGCAACCTTTAGAATATCCATCTTGTGGTTCGGTCTTTAAGCGTCCAGTAGGGCATTTTGCAGGTCAATTAATTTCAGAAGCTGGCTTGAAAGGCTATCGTGTCGGTGGTGTGGAAGTATCTGAAAAACACGCAGGTTTTATGATTAATGTCGCATCCGGAACGGCCAAAGACTACGAAGACTTGATTGAGTCTGTGATTGAAAAAGTCAAGGAGCACTCTGGCGTTACTCTTGAGAGAGAAGTCCGTATTTTAGGTGAAAGCAAGTAGGAAGCTGTAGTTGAAAAGCTGCTGCTATGTCATGGAAAGGGGGTGAAAGCCTATCGTCAGTGCAGAAGAATGTAGGCAGTTCAATCTCCTACACGAGGTAGTAGCGGCCTGACAGAGCCCTGATCTGTTAATCTATGAAAAAGAAGGAATAAATGACAATTGAAAAAACCAATTATTGAATTCAAAAACGTCTCAAAAGTTTTTGAAGACAGCAACACCAAGGTTCTCAAAGATATCAACTTTGAGTTGGAAGAAGGGAAATTCTACACCCTTCTAGGCGCATCTGGTTCAGGAAAATCAACTATCTTAAACATCATTGCAGGTTTGCTAGATGCGACGACAGGAGATATTTTGCTGGACGGTGTCCGCATCAATGACATCCCAACCAACAAGCGTGACGTCCATACGGTCTTCCAATCCTATGCCTTGTTTCCACATATGAATGTGTTTGAAAATGTTGCTTTTCCACTTCGCTTGCGTAAAATTGACAAGAAAGAAATCGAGAAACGCGTAGCGGAAGTTCTCAAGATGGTTCAGTTGGAAGGGTACGAAAAACGTTCCATCCGTAAACTCTCTGGAGGACAACGTCAGCGTGTGGCAATTGCCCGTGCCATCATCAACCAACCCCGTGTTGTTTTGTTGGACGAACCTTTATCAGCGCTGGACTTGAAATTAAGAACAGACATGCAGTACGAACTGCGTGAACTGCAACAACGATTGGGCATTACCTTTGTCTTTGTCACTCACGATCAGGAAGAAGCCCTGGCCATGAGTGACTGGATTTTTGTTATGAATGATGGCGAGATTGTCCAGTCTGGAACACCTGTGGACATCTACGATGAGCCGATTAACCATTTTGTTGCGACCTTTATCGGTGAGTCAAATATCTTGCCAGGAACCATGATTGAGGACTACTTGGTTGAGTTTAACGGCAAACGCTTTGAAGCGGTCGATGGTGGGATGAAGCCAAATGAACCTGTCGAAGTCGTCATTCGTCCAGAAGACTTACGGATTACCCTTCCTGAAGAAGGCAAGCTCCAAGTTAAGGTCGATACCCAGCTCTTCCGTGGGGTTCACTATGAAATTATCGCCTATGACGAACTTGGAAATGAATGGATGATCCACTCGACTCGTAAGGCCATCGTGGGTGAGGAAATCGGTCTGGACTTTGAACCAGAAGATATCCATATCATGCGTCTCAACGAAACCGAAGAAGAGTTCGATGCTCGTATCGAGGAATACGTGGAAATTGAAGAGCAAGAAGCAGGTCTGATCAATGCAATCGAGGAGGAAAGAGATGAAGAAAACAAGCTCTAAACTCTTTGTAGTGCCCTACATGCTCTGGATTGCACTCTTTGTCCTGGCACCCTTGGTCTTGATTTTCGGTCAATCCTTTTTCAATATCGAAGGCCAGTTTAGCTTAGAAAACTATAAATCTTACTTTGCGTCACAAAACTTGACCTACCTAAAAATGAGTTTCAACTCTGTACTCTATGCAGGCATTGTGACCTTTGTAACCCTGCTTATCAGCTATCCAACAGCCCTCTTTTTGACCCGTCTCAAGCACCGTCAACTCTGGCTCATGCTGATTATCCTGCCTACCTGGATCAATTTGCTCCTCAAGGCTTATGCCTTTATTGGGATTTTTGGTCAAAATGGCTCTATTAATCAATTCTTGGAATTTATCGGAATCGGTTCACAGCAGTTGCTCTTTACCGATTTCTCCTTTATCTTTGTCGCAAGCTACATCGAGCTTCCCTTTATGATTTTGCCGATTTTCAATGTCTTGGACGATATGGATAACAACCTCATCAATGCCAGCTATGACCTAGGTGCGACCAAGTGGGAGACCTTCCGCCATGTCATCTTCCCTCTATCGATGAATGGTGTGCGAAGTGGGGTTCAGTCAGTCTTTATTCCAAGCTTGAGTCTCTTCATGCTGACTCGTTTGATTGGTGGGAACCGCGTTATCACCTTGGGGACTGCCATTGAGCAGAACTTCCTGACCAATGACAACTACGGTATGGGTTCTACCATCGGTGTGATTCTCATCCTGACCATGTTCATCACCATGTGGGTGACCAAGGAAAGGAGAGAACGATGAAAAAATTTGCCAACCTTTATCTGGGACTGGTCTTTCTTGTCCTCTACCTGCCGATTTTTTACTTGATTGGCTACGCCTTTAACGCAGGTAACGACATGAATAGCTTTACAGGCTTTAGTTTGAGCCATTTTAAAACCATGTTTGGCGATGGTCGCCTTATGTTAATTGTGACCCAGACCTTTTTCTTGGCCTTTCTGTCAGCCTTGATTGCGACCATTATCGGGACTTTTGGAGCTATTTATATCTTCCAATCTCGTAAGAAATACCAAGAAGCCTTTCTATCACTCAATAATATACTCATGGTTGCGCCTGATGTTATGATTGGTGCCAGCTTCTTGATTCTCTTTACCCAACTCAAGTTTTCACTTGGCTTTTTGACCGTTCTATCTAGTCACGTGGCCTTCTCCATTCCTATCGTGGTCTTGATGGTCTTGCCACGTCTTAAGGAAATGAATGGCGACATGATTCATGCGGCCTATGACCTTGGTGCCAGTCAATTTCAGATGTTCAAGGAAATCATGCTTCCTTACCTGACACCGTCTATCATAGCAGGTTATTTCATGGCCTTCACCTATTCGCTAGATGACTTTGCCGTGACATTCTTTGTGACGGGAAATGGCTTTTCAACCCTGTCAGTCGAGATTTACTCTCGTGCTCGCAAGGGGATTTCGCTAGAAATCAATGCCCTGTCTGCCCTTGTCTTTCTCTTTAGTATTATCCTAGTTGTTGGCTATTACTTTATCTCACGTGAGAAGGAGGAGCAAGCATGAAAAAACTCTATTCATTTTTAGCAGGAATTGTAGCTATTATCCTGGTCTTGTGGGGAATTGCGACTCATCTCGATAGTAAAATCAATAGTCGAGATAGTCAAAAACTGGTCATTTACAACTGGGGTGATTATATCGATCCTGAACTCTTGGAGCAATTCACAGAAGAAACAGGAATCCAAGTCCAGTACGAGACCTTTGACTCTAACGAAGCCATGTATACCAAGATTAAGCAAGGTGGAACGACCTACGATATTGCCATCCCTAGTGAATACATGATTAACAAGATGAAGGACGAAGACCTCTTGGTACCGCTTGACTATTCAAAACTTGAAGGTCTTGAAAATATCGGGCCAGAGTTCCTCAACCAATCTTTTGACCCAGGCAATAAATTCTCCATCCCATATTTCTGGGGTACCTTGGGAATTGTCTACAATGAAACTATGGTAGATGAGGCGCCTGAGCATTGGGATGACCTCTGGAAGCCAGAGTATAAGAACTCTATCATGCTTTTTGATGGGGCGCGTGAGGTACTGGGACTGGGACTCAATTCCCTCGGCTACAGCCTCAACTCCAAGGATATCCAGCAGTTAGAAGAGACAGTAGACAAACTCTACAAACTGACTCCAAATATCAAGGCTATTGTGGCGGACGAGATGAAGGGCTACATGATTCAGAATAATGCTGCTATCGGCGTGACCTTCTCTGGTGAAGCCAGCCAAATGCTAGAAAAAAATGAAAATCTACGCTATGTGGTACCAACTGAGGCCAGCAACCTTTGGTTTGACAATATGGTCATTCCAAAAACCGTGAAAAACCAAGATGCCGCCTATGCCTTTATCAATTTTATGTTGAAACCCGAAAATGCTCTCAAAAATGCAGAGTATGTCGGCTATTCAACACCAAACCTACCAGCTAAGGAACTGCTCCCAGAGGAGAAAAAAGAAGACAAGGCCTTCTATCCAGACGCTGAAACTATGAAACACCTAGAAGTTTATGAGAAATTTGACCATAAATGGACAGGAAAATATAGCGACCTCTTCCTACAGTTTAAAATGTATCGGAAGTAGGAGTTAGCAGACACGAAACGAATCAGTCAAGCTGGTTCGTTTTTTAAAAAATAAAAGGCAATTTTCGTAACGGTATCTTTTTCTATGATAGTTGCTTATTTTCTTTCTCAGTAGTATACTAAGTTTAACCTTACAGAAAGCGGTAATAAATAATGAAAATATCTACTTTTTTCAAAAAATTTTATTGGCCAGCCTTTTTGACTGTTCAGCAAACTGTTATACTATTCTCTCTAAAGGATGGATTGGATCGACAATACCTAACAACTGATTCCATACATTTGGTGATAGGGTTCTTTATATTTGTAAATATTTTCGAAGCTATCTTTAACAATTCAAAACTTTGGAATAAAAGTTGGGATAAAAAGAGTGATAGTAGTAAGAAAAAATATGTTCTGAAAAAGTAATCTGATATGTAGGAAATGGGTTATTAAATGGGTATCATTTCCAGTTGACGCAAGCTTAAAAAAACGATATAATAAGAAAGTTGAGAATTGATTTTCAGTTGTCTTAGTCCAGAGAAATGGCGGTGCTGCGAGCCATCTAAGTTAGGAAGTCATGCTACTCAATCATACAATTGCATAAGAACAAGAGAATGACAAGTTCATTGAATGAAGGTGGTACCGCGGTTTTTCGCCCTTCGTGATATGAGCTTGTCTTTTGATTTTTTGGAGGTGTTGATGAAAACATTTCTTGTCAAACAAAAGTTTCGTCTTGGAGGCGAACGCTTCGCTATCAAGGATGACAGGGGAGAAATCACCTATCAGGTAGAGGGATCATTTTTTAAGATTCCCAAAACTTTTACCATCTATGATGCGACTGGTGAACAAGTCAGTCAAATCAGTAAAGAAATCTTGACCTTGCTTCCTCGTTTTGAGATTCAGCTTCGGGATGGCTCGAGTTTTGTCATTCGCAAGAAGTTGACCTTCTGGCGAGATAAGTATGAGTTTGATAATCTAGGTCTTCGTATCGAGGGCAATATCTGGGATTTGGATTTCAAATTGCTAGATGATCGCGATCAGCTGATTGCGGAAATCAAGAAGGAACTCTTCCATCTGACCTCTACCTATAGCGTAACGGTTCTTGAGGATGCTTATGCAGACCTAGTCATTTCTCTCTGTGTCGCGATTGACTATGTGGAAATGCTGGAAAGCCAATCACATTAAACAAGTAAATAAGGAGACAATATGAAACAACTATCTAGTGCACAAGTACGCCAAATGTGGCTTGATTTCTGGGCGACCAAAGGTCACTCAGTAGAACCATCAGTGAGCTTGGTTCCTGTAAATGATCCAACTCTTTTGTGGATCAACTCTGGGGTAGCAACCCTTAAGAAATACTTTGACGGAACTATTATCCCTGAAAATCCACGTATTACCAATGCCCAAAAGGCCATCCGTACCAACGACATCGAAAACGTAGGGAAGACTGCACGTCACCATACCATGTTTGAAATGTTGGGGAACTTCTCTATCGGGGATTACTTTCGTGACGAAGCCATCACTTGGGCTTATGAGCTTTTGACAAGCCCTGAGTGGTTTGATTTCCCTGCTGAAAAACTTTACATGACTTACTATCCAGATGATAAAGATTCTTACAACCGCTGGATTGAAGTGGGAGTGGATCCAAGTCACTTGATTCCAATCGAAGATAACTTCTGGGAAATTGGTGCGGGACCTTCTGGACCAGATACAGAGATTTTCTTTGACCGTGGAGAAGCTTTTGATCCAGAAAATATCGGACTTCGCCTGCTTGCAGAAGATATTGAAAACGACCGTTATATCGAAATCTGGAACATCGTTTTGTCACAATTTAACGCAGACCCTGCTGTTCCTCGTAGCGAATACAAGGAATTGCCACACAAGAACATCGATACGGGCGCTGGTTTGGAGCGTTTGGTGGCAGTTATCCAAGGGGCTAAGACAAACTTTGAAACAGACCTCTTCATGCCAATCATTCGTGAAGTTGAGAAATTGTCTGGTAAGGTTTATGACCAAGATGGTGACAACATGAGCTTTAAGGTCATCGCTGACCACATCCGTTCACTTTCATTTGCCATTGGTGATGGTGCCCTTCCTGGAAATGAAGGTCGTGGTTATGTCCTCCGTCGTCTTCTCCGCCGTGCCTCTATGCATGGTCAAAAATTGGGTATCAATGAGCCTTTCCTTTACAAACTCGTTCCAACTGTTGGAAAAATTATGGAAAGCTACTACCCAGAAGTGCTTGAGAAACGTGACTTTATTGAGAAAATTGTTAAGAGCGAGGAAGAGTCATTTGCCCGTACCCTTCACTCAGGTCAACACTTTGCCCAAGGCATCGTAGCAGACTTGAAAGAAAAAGGACAATCTGTCATTGCTGGTCAAGATGTATTCAAACTTTACGACACTTACGGATTCCCAGTGGAATTGACAGAAGAAATCGCTGAAGAAGCTGGTATGACTGTAGACCGTGAAGGATTTGAAGCAGCCATGAAAGAACAGCAAGAACGCGCGCGTGCATCAGCTGTTAAAGGTGGCTCAATGGGTATGCAAAATGAAACCCTTCAAAACATCACAGTAGAAAGCCGCTTTAACTATGAAGCATCACAATTGTCTTCTAAATTGGTGGCTATCGTGGCTGACAATGCAGAAGTAGAAGCTGTATCTGAAGGAACTGCCTCACTTATCTTTGCGGAAACGCCATTCTACGCTGAAATGGGTGGACAGGTCGCTGACCACGGACAAATCTTGGATGAGTCAGGTAAGGTTGTGGCTACTGTGACCAATGTTCAAAAAGCTCCGAATGGACAAGCCCTTCACACGGTTGAAGTTCTTGCACCGCTTGCTTTGAACCAAGAATATACCTTGGCAATTGATACAAATCGTCGTCACCGTGTTATGAAAAACCACACTGCGACTCACTTGCTTCACGCTGCACTTCATAATATCCTTGGAAACCATGCAACACAAGCAGGATCTCTTAACGAAGTTGAATTCCTTCGATTTGACTTTACCCATTTCCAAGCTGTGACTGCTGAAGAATTGCGTGCCATTGAACAGCAAGTCAACGAGAAAATCTGGGAAGCTCTTGAAGTGAAGACAGTTGAAACGGATATTGACACTGCTAAAGAAATGGGAGCTATGGCCCTCTTTGGTGAGAAATACGGCAAAGAAGTCCGTGTTGTTACTATCGGTGACTACTCTATCGAGCTTTGTGGTGGTACCCACGTTGGCAACACTTCTGAAATTGGTCTTTTCAAGATTGTCAAAGAAGAAGGGATCGGATCAGGAACTCGCCGTATCTTGGCAGTGACTGGTAAGGAAGCCTTTGATGCCTACCGTGAACAAGAAGATGCTCTTAAAGCAGTCGCAGCAACATTGAAAGCACCTCAAGTCAAGGAAGTACCTCACAAGGTAGAAGGACTTCAAGAACAACTTCGTCAACTTCAAAAAGAAAATGCTGAGTTGAAAGAAAAAGCCGCAGCAGCTGCAGCAGGCGATATCTTCAAGGATGTTAAGGAAGTCAATGGTCACCGTTACATTGCTAGCCAAGTGTCTGTATCTGATGCTGGTGCCCTTCGTACTTTTGCGGATAACTGGAAACAAAAAGACTACTCTGATCTTCTTGTCCTAGTTGCTGCTATCGGTGACAAAGTCAATGTCCTTGTAGCAAGCAAGACAAAAGATCTTCATGCAGGAAACCTTGTCAAAGAATTGGCACCAATCGTCGATGGACGTGGTGGTGGAAAACCAGACATGGCCATGGCAGGAGGAAGCAATCAAGCGAAAATCCAAGAATTGTTGGATGAAGTAGCAGGTAAATTGTAAGAAAATAAAGATCTATCCATTTGGGTAGGTCTTTTTGTGAATGCAAAAAAGCCAAATCCGTTTGGATCTGGCTTGAATATTATGAACTATTAAATAGTATTGGCTGCCCAGACACTTACCGAAGCAGCTGAGACTGGGAATTGTCCATAACCTTCCTCATCAATTGTAATTTGACCTTGGTGGTTTTCAAGTAAATCTACAAAGGTTTGGTTAGCCCATTCTTGACCGACAAACATTGATTTGCTGTTTTCTTGGTCATTTGAAATCAAGACTGCAATTGGGGATTGATCTTCAGCACTTGAACGTACCCAACCGATACAGTTAGGATCATCAAAGTAGTCATTTTGTTCTCCATAGGCCAAATCTTTTCGGATGGCTAGGAGGCGGTCAAGGACTTCTTTGAAATCTTGTTGAGCATACTGCCCTGAAATCCCATAGTAGTCTCCGTAAAAGACACATGGAAGGCCGTCTTGGCGTAATAGAATGAGGGCATAGGCTGCTGGTTTGAACCATTCTTCAACGGTAGACTCAAGAGCCTGACCACGTTGGGTATCGTGGTTGTCGACAAAGGTTACAGCCTTGTAAGGTTTGAGTTCAACCAAGCTATCTGTGAAAATACCACGAAGGTCATAGTTTGCGCCAGCTTGACTGGCGTCAAAGAGATTCTGGTGGAGACGAACATCAACAAGGTCGAAGCGTTCTTCCGTTTTTTCAAGATAGTCTAGATTGGCTTCCTTGTCAGGATTCCAGAATTCACCAAAAACATAGAAATCCTCACCGTATTTTTCCTTCATATCACGGATAAAATTGCTCATGAAGAAAGAGTCAATGTGTTTAACGGCATCCAAGCGGAAACCAGCTACACCAGTCGTTTCCATGAACCAGTCAGCCCAGTCATAGATATTTTGGATGACTTCAGGATGTTTAAAGTCTAGGTCGGCATACATGAGGTAGTCATAGTTACCGTTTTCATTATCGACCAATTCCTCATTTGCCCAACCCTTGTTGTCCCCTTGGATCAGATAAATCCCAGACTTACGGCGTTTGGCATCGTAGTCTGTACCTGTGAAGTGGTACCAGTGCCAGTGGAAGTCATTGTAGGTATCTTGGCGACCATCGAAGGTAAAGCTAGTCCAGCCATTGATGGTGAAGGGTTCTCCAAGTTCAACTGTACGGTCTACAGGATCCACTTCAATAACCTGAAAGGCTTCCATGTGATCGGCTGCAGCCTTGTGATTGAGTACCACATCGGCCATAGGCTGGATTCCCTGTGCTTTTAGGGTTTGAATAGCTTGAAGATAGTCTTCTTTGAAACCATACTTGGTGCGGATAGTACCTTTTTGGTTAAACTCTCCTAGGTCGAATAAGTCATAGACCCCATAGCCGACATCTTTTTCATTGGTTGCCTTAAAAGCTGGTGGCATCCAGACGTGGCTAATCCCCAGATGAGCTAGGTGTGGAGCATCTTCAGCTAGACGTGTCCAGTGCTGACCGTCGTGGGGCAGATACCATTCAAAGTATTGCATGAGTGTTTGATTTTGCATGATGTTTCCTCTTACTTGTCAATCTTGTTCTTTATTCTATCATAAAGTATTGGTTAGCGCCAACGTTTGCATAAGATAGAAGGAAACTATTTTAACTACTTAAAATAAAGTATTGATTTTTTTGTATCAAAGTGCTAGTATAATAGTATGTAATATAGATAAAGATAGGAGTCATCCCATGATTGAATTTCAAAATGTTAGTAAGTTGTATGGTGATAAAGAGGCTTTGAGCAATCTCAATTTGCAGATTGAAAATGGGGAGATTATGGGCTTGATTGGCCATAATGGGGCTGGAAAATCGACCACCATAAAATCCCTAGTCAGTATCATTTCACCCAGCAGTGGTCGTATTTTGGTAGATGGTCAGGAGTTATCGGAAAATCGCTTGGCGATCAAACGAAAGATTGGCTACGTAGCAGACTCGCCTGACTTATTTTTACGCTTAACGGCCAATGAATTTTGGGAATTGATCGCCTCATCCTATGATCTGACTAGCTCTGACTTGGAGACTAGTCTAGCTAGGCTATTGAGTGTTTTTGATTTTACTGAAAATCGCTATCAGGTTATTGAAACCCTTTCTCACGGAATGCGTCAGAAAGTCTTTGTCATCGGAGCACTCTTGTCTGATCCCGATATTTGGGTTTTGGACGAACCCTTGACTGGTTTGGATCCCCAGGCCGCCTTTGATTTGAAGCAAATGATGAAGGAACATGCGCAAAAAGGCAAGACAGTCTTGTTTTCAACCCATGTCCTAGAGGTAGCTGAGCAAGTCTGTGATCGGATTGCCATTTTGAAAAAGGGACATTTGATTTATTGTGGTAGCGTCGAGAACTTGAGGAAAGATCATCCAGATCAGTCTTTGGAAAGTATCTACCTTAGTCTTGCTGGTAGAAAAGAGGAGGTTTCAGATGCGTCTCAAGGTCATTAAAAAATTAGTTGATATCAATATCCTCTATTCATCTCAAGAAGCTAATCTGGCTAATCTACGAAAGAAGCAAGCTAAGAATCCTGGGAAAAAAGTAAATGTTTCCGCTAGAGTCCTAAGTTCTTACATTTTTTCTAGTCTCTTGATGCTTTTGATGTTTATAAATATAGCCTTTCGTTTTCCTTTTGAGGAAATGCCAAGTTTTTTTAGTAGCATGGTTGCTATTTTACTGGTGCTTGCCTTTTCAACTTCTTTCACTGCATTTTACAATGTCTTTTATGAGAGTAAGGACTTGGCATCGTATAGGCCCTATGCCTTTAAAGAATCAGAGATTATAATTGCTAAAGGACTGTCTGTTCTCTTGCCAGCTCTAGCTGGAATTGTACCAATCCTAGCTTATTTTCTAGTCCTCTATATTAGGCTAGCTCCTTCTCTTTGGCTGGGCTTGCCTTTGATGCTGCTGTCCTTGGCCTTATTATTTGTCTCTGTTACTTTAGTGATGGTAGTGGCAGTACATTTCTTGGCTCAGACTAGGGTCTTCAGAAAGTATCAGTCTATTTTTTCGAATGTGATGATTGGTATAGGGGTTCTCATACCTTTAATATTTGTCCTCTTTCTACAGTCGACTTTTGGAAGTATTGTTGACAAAGTTAGAGACATTCCATTTCTCCTTTATCCTCTTCATATCTTTTACAAAATAGCAGTGGAGCCTTTTTCGACAGAAGCCATCCTGGGTCTGCTCGCTTGGATAGGACTAACACTCTTCCTGCTTTACTTGAGCAAAAAGAAGGTTTTTCCTCGTTTTTATGACGTGATTCTGCTTAACAGTGAGGAGAAGGTCAAGAAAGAACGTCGCAATAAGGAGAGAATTTCAACTACTAATAAAAAGGGCTTTTTCCGTATGATTTTACGCTACCATCTCACCCTCTTGGGACAGGGAACTGGCGTGATTACAGTGCTTTTTACAAGTGCTTTTCTTCCTTATCTCATGATGATCGGTCTGATTTCCAAAATTCGAGATTCTCAGATAGTTCCAGACATTCATCCTCCATACTGGTTACCCTTGTTTTTTATAGCTCTCTTTATAGCAGTTGTCAATAACAATATCACCAGCCTGCATTCAATTGCCTTGTCCTTGGAGAGGGAAAATGTTGATTTTCTTAAGAGTTTACCCTTTGACTTTGCTCGTTATGTGAAAGTGAAATTTTGGATTATATTTGCTGTCCAGTCTTTTTTACCAGTTCTGACTTTACTTGGCCTTTCTCTATATCTAGGCTTGCCCATCCTTTCGATGATTTACCTTCTTGTAGTCTGGATCCTTGCCAGTGTCATCCTTTCTTGCCACCATTACCTTAAGGACGTGAAAAATTTGTCAACCAATTGGAGTAACATTACGGACCTGGTGAACCGTTCAAATCGTATAGTAGCAATAGTTTTACTCTTAATTTATAGTGTTATCTTAATGATTTTAGTCATAGCAAGTTTGTTCTTGGTTCGGTCTCTCTCCACTATCCTTGCTATCAGCTTGGGAGTAGGAGTTCTTATCCTCTTGCTAGCTCTTGCTATTTTTGGCTATCATTACTACCTATCACGCATATTGGCAGAAATAGAAAAAAGATGAGATAGTTGGTTACTTGCTTGATAAATTTTTAAAAAGAAATGCTCCTCCAAAACGGAAGAGCATCTTTTATTGTGATTTTGATTCGGTTTCTGCCGATTCGGGATGGAGTTCTTGGTAACTTGGTGCCTTGAAAAGGTCAGTACTGGTCTTACCCTGTCGTTGGCTAAAGAGACTGGTTGATTGACTACCTTTTTCCTGCTCAATCTTTTGCAGAATTGGTAAGGAATTGAGGTAAGAAATGTTTTCAGTATCAACTTTTCCAAGATGATCTGCTTGGTAGAAACGTATCAAATCGCCAGTTTGAATCTGATCGCTGATTTTTAGCTGTTGACTAGCTGCTTGACGAACAATTTCTAGTTCAGTCTGAGCTTGTTCATCAAGATTGCTGATTTCAAGACCGCTTTCAGTATAGTAGGTTCGTCCGTCATAACTGGTATATTTAGGTGTGACGAAGGAATTGGCAGTCCGAAAGGCAACGATTTCTTGATGATCTGGAGACAGAAGGTCTTGGCCGACTTGAAGGAAGGAATTGGACTCAATACCAAGGAGGTGTTCGAGAGTCGGTAAGATATCGATTTGTCCACCGTAGGTATTGATGATTTGTCCCTTTTCATAGCCAGGCATGACCACCATAAAAGGCACTCGTTGCAACATGGCATTGTCGTAATTCGACCAGTTCTCAGAAGTCTTGCCAATCAAGGGAGCCAGGTCAGGATTGCGGGAGTTAGAAATTCCATAATGGTCTCCGTAGATGACGAGGATGGATTTTTCATAGAGGCCACTTTCTTTGAGATAGTCAAAGAAGGCCTTGATAGCACTGTCCAGATAGTTGGCTGTTTGGAAGTAGCCATTGATGGTTTCATCTTTGGTTTTAGCCAAGGGGAAACCAAGCTCATCGCCTGTCAGATTGCTAGCATAAGGATAGTGATTGGACACCGTGATATACTTGGCATAAAAAGGCTGCTGCAAATGCTCTAGATATTGAATAGAATCTTTCATCATGATTTTATCATTTAAACCATATTGGAAAGAATTGCTACTGTCTTGCTTCGTAAAATAGGAAGCATCAAAGAAGTATTGGTAGCCCCATTGTTTATAGGTCGTATTTCGATTCCAGAAGGTCCCGATATTACCGTGAAAGACGGCACTCGATTGATAGCCGTTTTTTGATAGGATAAAAGGAGCTGCCTGCTGGGTATTGGTACCACCGTAATTGACCATAAAGGAACCTTGGTCAAGTCCAAACAAGCCAGTTTCTAGCATGGTTTCTGCATCTGAGGTTTTACCAGCCTTGACTTGGTTAAAGATATTAGAAAAGGCTAGGGTTGCTTGCGAATGGTAGAGTGAATTTAGGAAGGGAGTGACTTCATGCTCAGTTCCATCTATGTTGAGTTTATAGTCCAATAGGAACTGCTGAAAACTCTCCAAGTGGAGATAAATCACATTTTTCCCTTTGGCAAGGCCAAAATAGTCTGGATTGGGCTTAGCAGAATGTTCTTGAATATAATCTGTAATAGGTTGAAGGTCGGTCTCAGAGGCCTTAGCACGTTCTTTGTTGGCGCTATAGGATTGGTTGGCACTATAACCTAAAAAGGCTGGCAAACTAAGGGCACGAACAATATAATAATTAGAAAATCCTCGTGACAGGAGATCGGGACGCTCAATTTCAGCCAAGAAAAGGTTAGCTGAAAAGAGCAGGGCCGAGAGAGCAGTGATGGCAACACTGGAGCGGAATTTGAAAGGTCTCCTATCCAACTGGATGAGCTTCTTATAGAGAAGATAAGCCAGCAATGGGAAATCCATAAAATAGATGAAATCCCAAAAGCGTAGTAACTCTAGTTCTGCAGTACCAACAGATACCTTGCTGACCACTTTCATGGTATTGGCCGTGATAAAGTCACTAAATTCTCGATAGTAAAAAATATTAGAATAGAGCCAAATGAATAAAAGGCAGTAAATAGCTATACTAAGACTGTAAAAGACCTTGGTTGACCGAGCATAGAGGGCTAGAGCCAGCAGGAGGAGTCCCAAAGGAAGGGGGTTGAAAAAGGCGATAAAGGCAAGGTAATTTCCTTGCAGCTTGCCCAATTGAATATCTAAATTAAAGTCAACGGTATAGGCTAATAAGGTTTTGAGCCAATAAAGGATTAAAAGGGTTAGGACAAAACCCAGTCTGGTACCCATGGCTTTTTGGATTTTGCTAAAATTGATTCTCACACAATTACTTCCTAAGTTTTTATTAGTATTAGTATACCATTTTTTAAAACTAGAGTAAAAAAGCAAGGGTAGTTTCTTTTTTGAGAATTGTCACAAAATTTGCTATAATAGTGACTATGAATAGAATAAGAGTCAACAAACGGGTTGAAAAAAAGCTTTCTAAGGGACTAGTTTTACTAGAAGCGAGTGATCTTGCAGATGTTCATCTCAAGGATCAGGAAGTAGAAGTCCATAGTCAAGAAGGGAACTTTCTTGGGACAGCCTACCTTTCCCAGCAAAACAAGGGTTTGGGCTGGTTTGTGAGTACAGACAAGGTGGCCTTCAATCAAGCGTTTTTTGAAGCACTATTTAGACAAGCTAAAGAAAAGAGAAGTGCCTACTATCAAGATGAATTGACAACTGCCTTTCGTCTCTTCAACCAAGAGGGAGATGGCTTTGGCGGCCTGACAGTGGACCTTTATGGCGACTATGCTGTATTTTCTTGGTATAACTCTTATGTTTATCAGATTCGTCAGACCATCTCAGAAGCCTTTAGACAGGTTTTTCCTGAGGTTTTAGGGACCTATGAGAAAATCCGCTTTAAGGGTTTGGACTATGAATCTGACCATGTTTATGGTCAAGAAGCACCTGACTTTTTCACTGTTCTGGAAAATGGTGTTCTGTATCAAGTCTTTATGAATGATGGCTTGATGACAGGGATTTTCCTAGATCAGCACGAGGTTCGTGGTAGTCTAGTGGATGGCTTGGCTATGGATAAATCCTTGCTCAATATGTTTTCTTATACAGCAGCCTTTTCAGTGGCTGCGGCCATGGGAGGAGCAAGCCAGACTACTTCGGTTGACCTAGCTAAACGTTCACGAGAATTGTCTCAAGCTCATTTTCAGGCTAATGGAATCAGCACAGACGACCATCGTTTTATAGTCATGGATGTTTTTGAGTATTTCAAGTATGCTAAGCGAAAAGGCTTGACTTACGATGTGATTGTTCTAGATCCGCCTAGCTTTGCTCGGAACAAAAAACAAACATTTTCTGTGGCTAAGGATTATCATAAGTTGATATCCCAAAGTCTTGAGATTTTAAATCCGGGCGGTATTATTATTGCCAGCACCAATGCTGCCAATGTATCCCGCCAGAAATTTACAGAACAAATTGATAAAGGCTTTGCAGGAAGAAGTTACCAGATTTTAAATAAATACGGTCTTCCAGCAGATTTTGCCTATAATAAAAAAGATGAAAGTAGTAATTACCTCAAGGTGATTAGTATGAAGGTTAGTAAATGAAATTAATCGTTTCAGTAATGCCAAGAAGTTTAGAGGAGGCTCAGGCTCTGGATGCCACGAGGTATCTGGATGCCGACATCATTGAATGGCGTGCCGACTATCTGCCTAAAGAAGCGATTTTGCAGGTAGCTCCAGCGATTTTTGAAAAATTTGCAGGTCGTGAGTTGGTTTTCACTCTGCGAACTCGCTCTGAAGGGGGAGAAATCGACCTTTCTCCAGAAGAATATATCCATCTAATCAAGGAAGTGGCACAACTCTATCAACCAGACTATATTGATTTTGAGTACTATAGCTACAAGGATGTTTTTGAGGAAATGCTGGACTTCCCAAATCTCGTTTTGAGTTACCATAATTTCCAAGAAACACCTGAAAACATGATGGAAATCTTGTCAGAGTTGACGAGCTTAAATCCAAAACTTGTTAAGGTTGCGGTGATGGCTCACACGGAGCAGGATGTGCTAGACTTGATGAACTATACACGAGGCTTTAAAATCCTCAATCCTGAGCAGGAATATGTGACCATTTCTATGGGCAAGGTGGGCAAGGTCTCTCGTATCACTGCGGATGTGACAGGTTCTAGCTGGTCTTTTGCTAGTCTAGATGAGGCAAGTGCCCCAGGTCAGATTTCCTTAGCTAACATGAAAAAAATTCGGGAGATTTTGGATGAAGCTTGATGGCTATACACGTTTAGCTGCCGTTGTTGCCAATCCTATTAAGCATTCTATTTCCCCCTTTATTCACAATAGTGCCTTTGAGGTGACAGCTACTAACGGTGCTTATGTAGCTTGGGAGATTGATGCAGCTGACTTGGCAGAAACAGTGGCCAATATTCGTCGCTACCAGATGTTTGGCATTAACCTGTCCATGCCCTATAAGGAGCAAGTGATTCCATATTTGGATGAGCTGAGTGACGAAGCGCACTTGATCGGTGCGGTCAATACGGTTGTCAATGATAATGGAACTTTAATTGGATATAATACAGATGGCAAGGGATTTTTTAAGAGCTTGCCTTCTTTTACAATTACAGGTAAAAAGATGACCCTGCTGGGTGCAGGTGGTGCGGCTAAGTCTATCTTGGCGCAAGCTATTTTGGATGGCGTCAGTCAGATTTCGGTCTTTGTTCGTTCAGTTTCTATGGAAAAAACAAGACCTTATCTAGACAAGTTACAGGAGCAAACAGGCTTTAAAGTGGACTTGTATGCTTTAGAAGGTGTTCCTGAACTGCAAGCAAGGATTGCTGAGTCTGATTTACTGGTTAATGCCACCAGTGTGGGAATGGATGGACAGTCATCCCCAGTTCCTGAAAACATAGTCTTACCAGAAACTCTCTTAGTAGCAGATATCATTTACCAACCTTTTGAGACGCCGTTTTTAAAATGGGTTAGAAGTCAGGGCAATCCAGCGATCAATGGGCTGGGAATGTTGCTCTATCAAGCTGCAGAAGCTTTTCAACTGTGGACAGGAAAGGAAATGCCAACAGAAGAGATTTGGCAGTCCTTAACAGAAAAATACCAATAAAGAAAGGGAGATTCTCCTATGAAAATCAGAATCGATATTCCTCATCATCCTTATGAAATTCAGATTGAAAAAGGCTGTCTGGCTCAGGCTGGTCAATGGTTGCGAGAACTCTGGCAACCACAAAAGGTAGTCATTGTGACAGATAACCATGTAGCTTCTCTTTATGCAGAGAAGGTCAAGCTCAGCCTAGAAGATGCTGGTTTTCAGGTAGCAGTTTTTGACTTTTTGGAAGGGGAAGAAAGAAAGAATTTAACCACTGTTCAGAAAGTCTATGAATTTCTAGTTAAGCAGGGGTTGACTCGTAGCGATGGGATCGTTGCTCTAGGAGGTGGTGTCGTTGGGGACCTGGCTGGTTTTGTAGCCTCTACCTATATGCGGGGTATTCATTTTGTTCAGATACCGACTAGCTTGACAGCTCAAGTTGATTCGTCTATCGGTGGAAAGACAGGTGTCAACACTCCATTTGCAAAGAATATGGTGGGTACCTTTGCCCAACCAGATGGGGTTCTGATTGATCCACTTGTCCTTGAAACGCTCGGAAAAAGAGAGTTGATTGAAGGGATGGGTGAGGTTATCAAGTATGGCTTGATTGAGGATCCAGAACTGTGGAAAATTTTGACGGAGCTGGATGGTTCTGCTTCGGGCATTTTGGAGCATGCAGAGACCTTGATTGAACATTCTTGTCAGGTCAAGCGCAAGATGGTGGTTGAGGATGAGTTGGACAATGGTGTACGCCTTTACCTCAACTTTGGCCACACTATTGGCCATGCCATTGAAGCAACTGCCGGTTATGGCAGGGTCATGCATGGAGAAGCTGTGGCCATGGGCATGGTACAGATTTCCAAGGTTGCTGAGGAAAAAGGCCTCATGCCAGAAGGAATAACCCAGTCTATTACAGAGATGTGTCAGAAATTTGGCTTGCCTGTTGATTATGAAAACTGGGATGTTGACAAGCTTTATCAGGCTTTGACTCATGATAAGAAAGCGCGTGGTAATACCTTGAAATTGGTCTTGGTACCAGAGCTTGGTTCAGCGACTATTCACTCAGTTTCTCTGGAAGAGATGAAAGACTACTTGGTAAAATAAGGAGAGTGTATGAGATATTTAACTGCAGGAGAATCACACGGTCCCCGTCTGACGGCTATCATTGAAGGAATTCCAGCTGGACTACCTTTGACAGCAGAGGATATCAATGAGGACCTTAAACGTCGTCAGGGTGGATACGGCCGCGGTGGTCGTATGAAGATTGAGAGCGACCAAGTTATCTTTACTTCGGGTGTTCGCCATGGGAAGACGACAGGTGCGCCTATTACCATGGATGTTATCAATAAGGACCATCAGAAATGGCTGGATATCATGTCTGCGGAGGACATTGAAGACCGCCTTAAAAGCAAACGAAAAATCACCCATCCACGTCCAGGTCATGCCGACTTGGTTGGGGGCATCAAGTACCGTTTTGATGATTTGCGAAATTCTTTGGAGCGCTCATCAGCTCGTGAAACCACCATGCGGGTAGCAGTTGGGGCAGTAGCCAAACGCCTATTGGCTGAGCTGGATATGGAGATTGCCAATCATGTCGTGGTCTTTGGTGGCAAGGAAATCGATGTTCCTGAGAATCTCACAGTTTCTGAGATTAAAGAAAGAGCTGCCCAGTCTGAAGTTTCTATTGTCAACCAAGAAAGAGAACAGGAAATCAAGGATTATATTGACCAAATCAAACGTGACGGTGATACCATCGGTGGGGTTGTGGAAACAGTCGTTGGAGGTGTTCCAGTTGGTCTGGGTTCCTATGTCCAATGGGACAGAAAATTGGATGCAAGATTGGCTCAAGCAGTTGTTTCCATCAATGCCTTTAAAGGGGTGGAATTTGGTCTTGGCTTTGAAGCTGGTTATCGTAAAGGCAGCCAAGTAATGGATGAAATTCTCTGGTCTAAAGAAGACGGCTATACTCGCCGTACCAACAATCTAGGGGGCTTTGAAGGTGGTATGACCAATGGGCAACCCATCGTTGTTCGTGGCGTCATGAAGCCCATTCCTACTCTTTATAAGCCTCTTATGAGTGTGGATATCGAAACCCACGAACCCTATAAGGCAACTGTTGAAAGAAGTGATCCGACCGCTCTTCCAGCAGCCGGTGTGGTCATGGAAGCTGTTGTGGCAACGGTTCTGGCACAAGAAATCCTTGAAAAATTCTCATCAGACAATCTAGAGGAATTAAAAGAAGCAGTGGCCAAACACCGAGACTATACAAAGAACTATTAAGGAGTTCCTATGGCAAAAACAGTCTATATCGCAGGTCTTGGTTTGATCGGTGCCTCGATGGCCCTAGGTATCAAACGCGATCATCCAGATTATAAAATTTTAGGTTATAATCGCAGTCAAGCTTCGAGAGATATCGCCTTGAAAGAAGGCATGATTGACCGTGCAACGGATGATTTTGCTAGTTTTGCTCCTTTGGCAGATATCATTATTCTCAGTTTGCCAATCAAACAAACTATTGCTTTCATTAATGAGTTGGCTAACTTGGATTTGAAAGAAGGCGTCATTATTTCAGATGCTGGTTCGACCAAGTCAGCCATTGTGGATGCAGCGGAGCAGTATTTGGCTGGCAAATCTGTTCGTTTTGTCGGAGCCCATCCCATGGCTGGTAGTCATAAGACAGGGGCTGCTTCTGCGGATGTCAATCTTTTTGAAAATGCCTATTATATCTTTACACCTTCGAGTCTGACAGGTCAGGATACGATTGAGGAAATGAGGGACTTGCTTTCAGGTCTTCATGCCCGTTTTATCGAGATTGATGCCAAGGAGCATGATCGTGTCACTTCTCAGATTAGCCATTTTCCTCATATTCTGGCTTCCAGTCTCATGGAACAGACCGCGGTCTATGCTCAAGAGCATGAGATGGCAAGGCGCTTTGCGGCCGGTGGTTTTCGAGATATGACCCGAATTGCAGAAAGCGAGCCAGGTATGTGGAGCTCCATTCTCTTGTCCAATCGTGAGACTATCCTAGAGCGGATTGAGGATTTTAAGGAACGTTTGGATGAGGTTGGTAAGGCCATCAGCAAGGGAGATGAGGAGCAAATCTGGAATTTTTTCAACCAAGCGCGTGAGCAACGTCAGGCCATGGAAATCCATAAGCGTGGTGGAGTGGACAGTTCTTACGACCTCTATGTTGACGTTCCCGATGAAGAAGATGTCATCTTGAGGATTTTGGAATTGCTACGAGGAACTTCCTTGGTTAATATTCACATTAATGAGGAAAACCGTGAAGATATTCACGGGATTCTACAAATTTCATTTAAAAATGCTCAAGACTTGGAACGAGCTGAGCATCTCATAACAGAAAATACCGACTACACAGTCGTCATCAAATAAGGAGAAAATCATGTCAAATATTTACGATAGTGCAAACGAACTCAGTCGCGGCCTACGCGAATTACCAGAATACAAGGCTGTCAAAGCAGCTAAAGATGCGATTTCAGCAGATGCTGAGGCGAGCAAAATCTTTACAGAATATGTTGCTTTCCAAGAGGAAATTCAAAGACTGGCTCAGACAGGTCAAATGCCAGACGCTTCTTTCCAAGCTAAGATGGAAGGCTTTGGCAAGCAGATTCAGGGGAATAGCCTCTTGTCAGAATTCTTTACTAAGCAACAACAATTGGCAATTTACCTTTCTGACATTGAAAAAATTGTTTTTGAACCAGTTTCAGAATTGCTAAAATAAGAAATAACTATCATAAAGTCAGAAATTTTTAAGGAATTTCTGGCTTTTTATGATAAAATAAGTAAAAGTATTGCAAGTATGAGGTCCAGTATGAAACTAAAAACAAACATTAGCCACTTACAGGGCAGTATCCGCGTCCCTGGTGACAAATCTATCAGCCACCGTTCCATTATTTTTGGAAGTTTGGCTGAGGGTGAGACCAAGGTTTATGATATACTGCGGGGTGAAGATGTCCTTTCTACTATGCAGGTTTTTCGAGACCTTGGTGTTGAGATTGAGGATAAAGATGAGGTTATTACTATTCAAGGTGTCGGTATGGACGGCTTAAAAGCGCCGCAAAATGCCCTTGATATGGGAAATTCTGGAACCTCGATTCGCCTGATTTCAGGTGTCCTTGCAGGTGCAGACTTCGAAGTAGAGATGTTTGGCGATGATAGTCTTTCCAAACGTCCTATGGACCGCGTGACCCTTCCACTGAAACAAATGGGCGTTAGTATTTCAGGGCAAACTGAGCGAGACCTGCCTCCCCTTCATTTAAAAGGGACGAAAAACCTAAAACCTATTCATTATGAGTTGCCAATTGCCTCTGCCCAGGTTAAGTCAGCCTTGATGTTTGCGGCCTTGCAGGCTCAGGGGGAGTCTGTTATTATCGAAAAAGAGTGCACCCGTAATCATACTGAAGATATGCTGCAACAATTTGGTGGTCATTTAAGTGTGGATGGCAAGAAAATCACAGTCCAAGGGCCTCAAAAACTGACTGGACAAAAGGTGATTGTTCCAGGAGATATTTCCAGTGCAGCCTTTTGGCTAGTCGCAGGTTTGATTGTTCCAAATTCTCGTGTAGTGCTGAAGAATGTGGGTATTAACGAAACGCGTACAGGTATCATCGATGTCATTCGCGCCATGGGTGGAAAATTGGAAGTAACTGAAATTGACCCAGTGGCTAAATCTGCTGCCTTGACTGTTGAATCTTCTGACTTGAAAGGAACAGAGATTGGTGGAGCTTTGATTCCACGCTTGATTGATGAATTGCCAGTTATCGCTCTACTGGCGACCCAAGCTCAAGGTGTAACAGTTATTAAGGATGCTGAGGAACTCAAGGTTAAGGAAACAGACCGCATTCAGGTTGTGGCAGACGCTTTAAATAGCATGGGTGCGGATATCACACCTACAGCAGATGGAATGATTATCAAAGGGAAATCAGCCCTTCACGGTGCTAGAGTCAATACTTTTGGAGACCATCGTATCGGAATGATGACAGCCATTGCAGCCCTCTTGGTTGCAGATGGAGAGGTGGATCTTGACCGTGCTGAAGCCATCAATACCAGCTATCCTAGCTTCTTTGATGATTTGGAGAGCTTGATTCATGGCTAAGGTATTACTCGGATTTATGGGGGCTGGCAAATCGACTATTGCAAGAGGCTTGGATCCAGATTATCTCGATATGGATGCTCTGATAGAGAAACGCTTAGGTATGTCCATTGCGGAATTCTTCGCTGAAAAGGGAGAAGCGGCCTTTCGTCAGGTAGAATCAGAAGTCCTAGCTGAGTTACTACAAAGAGACCAAGTTGTGTCAACTGGCGGTGGAGTGGTCATTTCTCAGAGAAATCGTGACTTACTAAAGACCAATTCTGATAATATCTATCTGAAAGCTGATTTTGAAACCCTCTATCATCGTATCGCAGCTGATAAGGACAATCAGCGTCCGCTTTTTCTAAATAATAGCAAGGAAGAACTTGCAGCTATTTTCCAAGAAAGACAGGCCTGGTATGAGGAAGTATCCAGTCGGGTTTTGGATGTGACCAAGCTAAGTCCAGAGGAAATTATAGAGGAACTGAGATGAAAATTGCTTATCTAGGTCCCAAGGGATCATTTTCACACCACGTTGTGCAGACAGCTTTTCCTCATGAGGAACTGCAGGCCTTTGCCAATATTACAGATGTCATCAAGGCCTATGAGCAAGGGTTGGTGGACTATTCTGTGGTGCCAGTTGAAAATTCTATCGAGGGTAGTGTTCATGAAACCTTGGACTACCTTTTTCATCAGGCTCGCATCCAAGCAGTGGCAGAAATCGTTCAGCCCATTCATCAGCAGTTGATGGTGGTTCCAGGTCACACTAAGATTGAAAAGATTTTTTCACATCCACAGGCCTTGGCTCAAGGAAAGAAATTCATCGATGAACAATATCCAGAGGCCCAAATCGAGGTGACTGCTAGTACAGCTTATGCGGCCCGTTTTATTTCCGAACATCCAGACCAACCTTATGCAGCGATTGCACCTAGAAGTTCTGCTGAAGAATATGGCTTAGAATTAATTGCTGAGGATATTCAGGAAATGGAAGCCAATTTCACACGTTTCTGGGTTTTAGGAGCTGAAAAGCCTAGTATTCCCTTGCAAGCACAAACTGAAAAAATGAGTTTGGCCTTGACCTTACCGGACAACCTTCCAGGTGCACTTTATAAGGCCTTGTCGACCTTTGCTTGGAGAGGAATTGACCTGACAAAAATTGAAAGTCGTCCACTCAAGACAGCGTTGGGCGAATACTTTTTCATTATCGATGTGGACTATACTGATAAGGACTTGGTTCACTTTGCCCAAAAAGAATTAGAAGCGATTGGAATCCAGTATAAAGTACTGGGCGCCTATCCTATTTATCCAATATCAGACCATGGAAAGGAGAGAAGATGAGTAAAGAAAATCCCTTAAGTCATCATGAGCAGTTGCGTTATGACTATCTCTTTAAGAACATTCATTATCTCAATGAGCGAGAGAAAAAAGAGTTTGCTTACTTGCAAGGTAAGTTAAATATGGCTAGTGGTAGTGAAGTTTCTCCAGAAATTTATAATGAAAATCACGATATGGAAGAGTCTTTCATGGAACCAGTCAATCAGTCTCCTCTTCCATCCTATGGTAACCGTAGTCGTGCAAAAAAATACCAGAAAAGCCATTCTCTTCCAAAGGTTAAGTCCAAGAAACGTAAGATTCGTTGGGGGCGCATTTTTGCAGGATTGCTTGCTCTTCTAGCCTGTGTCGGTTTTGGCATGATTTTTATGTTCCTAAAAGGTTATTCAAATGCGGATCCAACCAAACCTGCCAATGCTAAGGCAGCTCAAGTAGAAGTTTTTCATGGTCAAGATACCAAGGATGGGGTCAATATTTTGATTATGGGGACGGATGGACGGATTGGCCAGAACAGTGCTGAGACGAGAACGGACTCGATTATGGTTCTAAACGTTGGTGGCTCAGATAAAAAAATTAAGCTGGCCAGCTTTATGCGTGACAATTTGGTTTATATAGACGGTTATAGCCAAGTCATTAACGGTAGAAAGCAATCCGATAATAAGTTGAATGTGGCCTATGAGTTGGGGGAACAAGAGGGGCAAAAAGGGGCAGAAATGGTTCGAAAAGTCCTAAAAGACAATTTTGACTTGGACATTAAGTACTACGCTTTGGTAGACTTCCAGGCCTTCGCAACTGCTATTGATACTCTATTTCCTGATGGTGTGACGATTGATGCCAAATTCTCAACCTTAGAAGGTCAACCTTTAACCGAAGCTACAGTCGGAGATGATTTACATGCTACGGAAACAGAGTCACCAACCCAG
Organism: Streptococcus mitis; assembly: GCF_946190285.1. Lineage (GTDB taxonomy): Bacteria > Bacillota > Bacilli > Lactobacillales > Streptococcaceae > Streptococcus > Streptococcus mitis_CP. The sequence continues at coordinate 41,824 of NZ_CAMHZX010000001.1, forward strand.
ACTATCAAAGTTGGGAAACAGCAGATGAACGGTTCAACCTTGCTCAATTATGCACGTTTTCGTGATGATGACGAAGGTGATTATGGTCGTACCAAGAGACAACAGCAAGTGTTGACAGCTGTTCTGCAACAACTCAAGGATCCAACTAAACTCTTTACTGGATCAGAAGCACTCGGTAAGGTCTTTGGAATGACCTCTACGAATGTTCCTTATAGTTTCTTATTGACCAATGGCTTATCCTTCCTAGATGGAGCACAAAATGGCATTGAGAGATTAACAGTTCCAGAACTAGGTGATTGGGTCGATGCCTATGATGTCTATGGAGGACAGGCACTCTTAGTAGACCAAAATAAATATCAAACCAAGCTTGCTCAAATGGGAATGAGATAAGATAGAAAAATCAAAGTTTGAAGGCTATGTATCTAGCAGTCAGGCTTTGATTTTTTACAGTCTGCAATAGATTTTCATCCCTTATTTGTGGTATAATGGAACGATACGATAGAAAGAATAATGAACAATATGACTGATTTAAAAGCAATTCAGGCTCGAAGTCTGGAGATGGCTGAATATTTTGTGGCCTTTTGTAAAGAACATGATTTGCTTTGTTATCTCTGTGGAGGAGGTGCTATTGGCGCCCTTCGAAACAAGGGGTTTATTCCTTGGGACGACGACCTAGACTTTTTTATGCCCCGTAAGGACTATGAAAAATTAGCAGAATTATGGCCTCGTTATGCAGATGAGCGTTATTTCTTGTCAAAGAGTAATAAGGATTTTGTCGACCGCAATCTTTTTATTACCATTCGTGACAAGGAAACCACCTGTATCAAACCTTATCAGCAGGATTTGGATTTGCCACATGGTCTGGCCTTGGATGTTTTACCTTTGGATTATTATCCGAAAAATCCAGCTGAGCGGAAAAAGCAGGTTCGTTGGGCTTTGATTTATTCACTCTTTTGTGCGCAAACTATTCCAGAAAAGCATGGCGCACTTATGAAATGGGGAAGTCGCATTTTACTCGGTTTGACGCCAAAATCACTCCGTTATCGCATTTGGAAAAAAGCTGAAAAAGAAATGACCAAGTATGGTCTAGCTGAGAGCGATGGAATCACGGAATTATGCTCGGGTCCTGGTTACATGAGAAACAAGTACCTAATCGAATCTTTTGAGGATAATCTTTTCTTGCCATTTGAAGAGACAGAGATGCCCATTCCAGTTGGATATGATGCCTATCTAAGCACTGCTTTTGGAGACTACATGACACCTCCACCAGCAGACAAGCAAGTGCCACATCATGATGCTGTCATCGCTGATATGGATAAGTCTTATACAGAATACAAGGGAGGATATGGTGACTAAGAAAAAAATATTATTTTTTATGTGGTCTTTTTCTCTCGGGGGTGGCGCAGAGAAGATTCTATCTACCATTGTTTCAAATCTAGATCCAGAAAAGTATGATATTGATATTCTTGAAATGGAACATTTTGATAAGGGATACGAATCTGTTCCCAAGCATGTAGGCATTTTAAAATCCCTTCAGGATTATCGCCAAGCCAGATGGATTCGAGCTCTTTTGTGGAGAATGAGAATTTATTTTCCAAGACTGACCCGTCGCTTACTTGTAAAAGATGACTATGATGTTGAAGTTTCTTTTACTATTATGAATCCTCCACTTTTGTTCTCTAAAAGAAAAGAAGTCAAGAAAATCTCTTGGATTCATGGAAGTATCGAAGAATTTCTTAAGGATAGCTCCAAAAGAGAATCACATAGACGCCAGTTGGATGCTGCGGATACCATTGTAGGAATTTCAAAAAAGACCAGTAATTCTATCAAGGAAGTCTATCCAGATTATGCTTCCAAATTACAGACGGTCTACAATGGATATGATTTTAAGACTATTTTAGAAAAATCTCAAGAGAAGATCGATATCGAGATTGCGCCTCAAAGTATCTGTACTATCGGACGGATTGAGGAAAATAAGGGTTCTGATCGTGTGGTGGAAGTGATACGATTATTACACGAAGAGGGAAAAAACTATCATCTCTATTTTATCGGGGCTGGGGATATGGAAGAGGAACTGAAAAAACGTGTCAAAGAGTATGAGCTTGAAGACTATGTGCATTTCCTTGGTTATCAAAAAAATCCTTATCAGTATTTATCTCAGACGAAAGTTCTCTTGTCTATGTCTAAACAAGAAGGTTTTCCTGGAGTGTATGTGGAGGCCTTGAGTCTGGGACTTCCTTTTGTCTCTACGGATGTTGGAGGGGCTGAGGAACTATCACAAGAAGGAAGATTTGGACAAATCATTGAGAGCAATCAAGAGGCAGCTCAGGCAATTACGAACTACATGACTTCTGCCTCAAATTTTGATGTCAACGAGGCTAGCCAATTCATTCAACAATTCACAATTGCCAAACAAATCGAACAAGTAGAAAAACTATTAGAGGAGTAGCATGGAAACTGCATTAATTAGTGTCATTGTGCCAGTCTATAATGTGGCACAATACCTAGAAAAATCGATAGCTTCCATTCAGAAGCAGACCTATCAAAATCTGGAAATCATTCTTGTTGATGATGGAGCAACGGATGAAAGTGGTCGCTTGTGTGATTCAATCGCTGAACAAGATGATAGGGTGTCAGTGCTTCATAAAAAGAACGAAGGTTTGTCGCAAGCACGAAACGATGGAATGAAGCAGGCTCACGGAGATTATCTGATTTTTATTGACTCAGATGATTATATCCATCCAGAAATGATTCATAGTTTATATGAGCAATTAATTCAAGAAGATGCGGATGTTTCGAGCTGTGGTGTCATGAATGTCTATGCTAATGATGAAAGTCCACAGTCAGCCAATCAGGATGAGTATTTTGTCTGTGATTCTCAAACATTTCTGAGGGAATACCTCATAGGTGAAAAAATACCTGGAACGATCTGCAATAAGCTAATCAAGAGAGAGATTGCAACTGCCCTATCCTTTCCAAAGGGATTGATTTACGAAGATGCTTATTATCATTTTGATTTAATCAAGTTGGCTAAGAAGTACGTTGTTAATACCAAACCCTATTATTACTATTTCCATAGAGGGGATAGTATTACGACTAAACCCTATGCAGAGAAGGATTTAGCCTATATTGATATCTATCAAAAGTTTTACAATGAAGTTGTGAAAAACTATCCTGACTTGAAAGAGGTTGCTTTTTTCAGATTGGCCTATGCCCACTTCTTTATTCTGGATAAGATGTTGCTAGATGATCAGTATAAACAGTTTGAAGCCTATTTCCAGATTCATCGTTTTTTAAAAAGCCATGCCTTTGCTATTGCTAGGAATCCAATTTTCCGTAAGGGGAGAAGAATTAGTGTTTTGGCTCTATTCATAAATATTTCCTTATACCGATTCTTATTACTAAAAAATATTGAAAAATCTAAAAAATTACATTAGAACGGGGGTGAGCAAGTGATTGATGGAAAACGATTATTATTTAGTTTGACCATAGTCAGTTATGCCTTGACGCTAGTAAGTGGAATTGTGTATCTATTTAATAATAACAATGTTAGCTTGCTTTCTACTTTATTGTTCTTACTGGTTAGTAGCTTAATTGCTTGTTGGAATGATATCAAGTATTACTTAATCCATTTTATTTTCTTTTTAACTATTTTTGTATTTCTGGTATCAAGGCCGACTATTGATTACTTTAGGGATGGTGCTTTGGATACCTATCATCCCATAGCCTATCGCTTTGCCTTTATAGTCGTCATGGTTTCGATATTGGGATTGACCACAGGAGGACTCCTAGCTCGCTATTTTATAGCTAGAAAGAAAATACAAGTACCCAAGATAGGAAGTTCTCTAAAAGAGGTTTACATCAAGCGGTTGCGCTTTGTGTCGCTAGGAGTTTTTCTTCTAACCTATCCTTTCTATTTCATTCGCTTATTTGAACGACTCCTGTATCGCTTGCAGACTTCCTACTATGCCTACTATGCAAACTTTGAAAGTAAACTGCCTTATTTTACCTATATCTTATCAACATTTACAGTCTATGCAATGTGTATGTATTTGGCAACCAAGCCAAAGAAATTGCAGGCAACAGCAGTGCTTGTCTCCTTTATTGCAGCTAATACCATTCATTTGGCAATCGGGACACGAAATCCCTTTATTTTAAGTATTCTATTCGCTTTTGTTTATTACTTTATGCGAGAGCAAACAGAAAAGGGAAAATGGATTGGATTTAAAGAAAAGTTAGCGATTTTTGTAGGTTCTCCTATTCTCATGTTAGCGATGGGAATACTCAATTATGTACGGGATAATGTCCAGGTTTCCCATACAGGTTTCTGGGATATCCTGCTTGACTTTATCTATAAACAAGGAACCAGTTTTGGTGTTTTGGCTAGAGGCTTTCTATTTAACAGTAGCCTCCCTTACCGAGATTTACGCAATTTTACTTTTGGTCCTGTTATTGATTATTTTGCAAGGGGAAGTTTAGGGGCCATTTTCGGAGGAAAAGCCTTTGAACATACAACCAATAGTGTGGAACTAGCTATTGATAGTAATAGTTATGCCCATAATCTATCCTATCTTGTCTTGAACAAGGAATACTTGAAAGGACATGGTATCGGAAGTAGCTATATTATGGAGTTGTATACCGACTATGGTATGATAGGAGTCTTTCTACTTAGTCTCTTGCTAGGTATGTTATTCATAGCCATGCTGCAAGTAGCCTATCGTTCAAGAACAATCCTATTTGCCTTGTCCCTACTCATCTTGAATAATCTATTCTTTATGCCAAGAAGTAGCTTTTCAGAAAGTTTCTTCAATTTATTTACAATGCAATTCTGGGGAATTGTTCTTGTGATTATATTCGTAGCGAAAATGCTTACAAAAGAGAACCAGTATCTACTAAACAAAGGAGAAAAAAATCATGTTTGAACATTATTCAGTAGCTGATTTGTTTGCAAATCTTTATAAAAAACGAAAAGCAAATATCCTAGCTCTCATCGCTTTATTTGCTCTCATTGCTGTACCATTTACAATTAAAGCAGTTAAGAATAAAAATACTGTCAAAGACACAACAAGTTATTCAACTTATATTAGCTATAAAATCACCCCTCCAGAAGATTCAGCTAAAACGATTTTGAATCATCAAATTGGTGGTTATAGTGATTTCTACGGAAAATTGATTGATGGGAATTTGAATGGAGCTTATCTTTTCAATGATGTAGAACCGAGTGAGTTGAGAAAAATTGCCAGTGAATTGGATACGACAGAGACAACCTTGAAAAATTCTACAAGTGACTATTGGTGGAAAAAATTGACCGTCTACTATATGATTGACGATGCAGGGGTTGGTGTGAAAATTTTGACACCAAGTAAAGATGCCAACGACTTGTTAGAGAAAAAAATTGATGCACTGGTTGATAAATTTAAAAATACCTATGCAAACGTGAAAATTGAAAAATTGGAAACCATCAACTCTAAAGAATTGAACGCAAACGGTGAGACAGCGCTTGGATTAAACGTCAAGAATCTGATTCTTCGTCTAGCTGTTATTGGAGTAGTTTGTGTGATTTTGGTTGTGATGGGAAATGTATTGATTTATCTCTTTAATCCAACAATCAATAGAGCAGGTGATTTTTCTCAGTATCAAATTGATTTTGTAACAGAGATTACAACAATTGCTAATCTAGCAGATATTCTATCATACAAAAATGCTGGACAAGAATTGACTATTGTTAGCTCAAATAAAGCTATTCTGGATAAATTAAAACAAAATCAAGAGGCTTTGAAAGGAATGCATTTTGTAGATTTACAAGATGTACCATCTCTTTTAGAAAGAGATACAGTCCTTCTTGTTGAAGAATACGGAGTGACTCGTTATAAGAAATTTGAACAAAGTCTTCAAATTCTTCGAAACTTAAATCGTTCTATCCTCGGTGTAGCAACCTTTAAACTATAAGTTTTCTGATGTATTAGGTCTTCAAAGTTGGCTAAGAGCCGATTCTGAAGGCTTTTTCTATTTGTCAGCAGACATTTCCCTTTAGAATCTTTTACAGAAAGACCCTAGGGGAAAATCTAGCCTGACAGAGGAGCCTTCTTTTGATAAAATCGTAAAAATCTAGTATAATAGATAGAACTGAAAGTATGAGGTTACTAGCAATGAAAATGAAACAAATCAGTGATACAACTTTAAAAATCACGATGTCTTTAGAGGATTTGATGGATCGAGGAATGGAGATTGCTGACTTTCTCGTTCCTCAAGAAAAAACAGAAGAGTTCTTTTATGCCATCTTGGATGAGTTAGAGATGCCTGATAGCTTTTTGGATACAGGTATGTTGAGCTTCCGTGTGACTCCAAAACCGGATAAGGTGGACGTATTTGTTACCAAGTCCAAGATTGACCAAAATCTAGATTTTGAAGACTTATCGGATTTGCCAGACATGGAAGAATTGGCTCAAATGTCGCCAGATGAATTTATCAAAACCCTGGAAAAAAGTATCGCGGACAAAACTAAGGATGATATCGAAGCCATTCAATCTCTAGAGCAAGTCGAAGCCAAGGAAGAAGAGCAGGAGCAGGCTGAACAAGAAGTTGAGAGCAAGAAAGAGCCCTACATCTATTACATCCTTTCTTTCGCAAAATTAGCTGATTTGGTAGCTTTTGCCAAGACAGTGACTTTTGAGATGGAAACTTCTGAACTCTACAAGATGAATGAGCGCTATTATTTGACCATTTTAGTGGATATTGAAAATCATCCAAGTCCATATCCAGCTTGGCTGTTGGCTCGTATGCGCGAGTTTGCGGACGATAGTGATATCAGTCGTTCAGTTTTGCAAGAGTATGGCCAAGTCTTGATGAATCACGATGCAGTACTTAATCTGCAAAAGATTGGATAATCATTTCTGGAAAGCTATTTCTAGATTTTAAGGAGAGCGAATCGTCTGATTCGTTTTTTCTTTTTATACTGAAATAGTGATTTACTATGATAGGAATTTTCACAAAATTCTGTTATAATGGCTATAATAGAAAATTTCGAGGAGACAAACATGACAGTTAAAATTGCTTTACTAGGATTTGGTACCGTTGCAAGTGGTGTGCCTTTCCTCCTAAAGGAAAATGGAGAAAAAATCAATCAATCAGCACATTCAGATATTGAAGTTGCTAAGGTATTGGTCAAGGACGAAGATGAAAAGAACCGCTTGCTTGCAGCAGGGAATGACTTTAACTTTGTAACCAATGTGGATGACATTTTGTCAGATCAAGACATTACGATCGTAGTGGAATTGATGGGGCGTATCGAACCAGCTAAAACCTTTATCACTCGTGCCTTGGAGGCTGGCAAACACGTTGTGACTGCTAACAAGGACCTTTTGGCTGTCCATGGTGCAGAATTGTTAGAAATCGCTAAAGCTAACAAGGTAGCACTTTACTATGAAGCAGCGGTAGCTGGTGGGATTCCAATTCTTCGTACCTTGGCAAATTCCTTGGCTTCTGACAAAATCACTCGTGTCCTTGGTGTGGTCAACGGAACTTCCAACTTCATGATGACCAAGATGGTCGAAGAAGGATGGTCTTACGATGATGCTCTTGCGGAAGCGCAAAGACTTGGATTTGCAGAAAGCGACCCGACAAATGACGTGGATGGGATTGATGCAGCTTACAAGATGGTGATTTTGAGCCAATTTGCCTTTGGCATGAAGGTTGCATTTGACGATGTAGCCCACAAAGGAATCCGAAACATCACACCAGAAGACGTAGCTGTAGCTCAAGAACTTGGCTATGTAGTGAAATTGGTTGGTTCAATCGAGGAAACTCCTTCAGGAATTGCTGCAGAAGTAACTCCAACCTTCCTACCTAAAGCACACCCACTTGCCAGTGTGAATGGCGTAATGAACGCTGTCTTTGTAGAATCTATCGGTATTGGTGAGTCTATGTACTACGGACCAGGTGCTGGTCAAAAACCAACTGCAACAAGTGTTGTAGCAGATATTGTCCGTATCGTTCGTCGCTTGAATGATGGTACCATTGGCAAAGACTTCAACGAATACAGCCGTGACTTGGTCTTGGCAAATGCTGAAGATGTCAAAGCTAATTACTACTTCTCAATCTTGGCTCCAGACTCAAAAGGCCAGGTCTTGAAATTGGCTGAAATCTTCAATGCTCAAGATATTTCCTTCAAGCAAATTCTCCAAGATGGAAAAGATGGTGACAAGGCGCGTGTCGTTATCATCACACACAAGATTAATAAAGCCCAGCTTGAAAATGTCTCAGATGAATTGAAGAAGGTTTCAGAATTCGACCTCTTGAATACCTTCAAGGTGCTAGGAGAATAAGATGAAGATTATTGTACCTGCAACCAGTGCCAATATCGGGCCAGGATTTGACTCGGTCGGTGTAGCTGTAACCAAGTATCTTCAAATTGAGGTATGTGAAGAACGAGATGAGTGGTTGATTGAACACCAGATTGGCAAATGGATTCCACATGATGAACGTAATCTCTTGCTCAAGATTGCTTTACAAATTGTACCAGATTTACAACCAAGACGCTTGAAAATGACTAGTGATGTTCCCTTGGCGCGTGGTTTGGGTTCTTCCAGCTCGGTTATTGTAGCTGGGATTGAACTAGCCAACCAACTGGGAAATCTCAACTTATCTGACCATGAAAAATTGCAGTTGGCGACCAAGATTGAAGGACATCCTGACAATGTGGCTCCAGCCATTTATGGTAATCTCGTTATTGCAAGTTCCGTTGAAGGGCAAGTTTCAGCTATTGTAGCAGACTTCCCAGAGTGTGATTTCCTAGCCTACATTCCAAACTATGAATTGCGTACTCGAGACAGCCGTGGTGTCTTGCCTAAGAAATTGTCCTATAAGGAAGCTGTTGCAGCTAGTTCTATCGCCAATGTGGCGGTTGCGGCCTTGTTTGCAGGAGACATGGCGACTGCTGGGCAAGCAATCGAGGGAGACCTCTTCCACGAGCGCTATCGTCAGGACTTGGTGAGAGAATTTGCGACGATTAAGCAAGTAGCCAAAGAGAATGGTGCCTATGCAACCTACCTCTCTGGTGCTGGGCCGACAGTTATGGTCTTGGCTTCTCATGACAAGATGCCAACGATTAAGGCAGAATTGGAAAAGCAACCTTTCAAAGGAAAACTTCATGACTTGAAGGTTGATACCCAAGGTGTCCGTGTCGAAGCAAAATAAAGAATAGAAGATAGGATGGGGAAACTCTCGACCAGAGGGCTTCCTGTCCTTTTTTTGAAAAGAAGTCTAGTTACAAACTTGATAAAGGAGAAATAAAGATGGCAGAAATTTATCTAGCAGGTGGTTGTTTTTGGGGCCTAGAGGAATATTTTTCCCGAATTTCTGGCGTATTAGCAACCAGTGTCGGTTACGCTAATGGCCAAGTCGAAACGACCAATTACCAGTTGCTAAAGGAAACAGACCATGCAGAAACGGTTCAAGTGATTTACGATGAGAAGGCAGTGTCACTCAGAGAAATTTTGCTTTATTATTTCCGTGTTATTGATCCATTATCCATCAATCAACAAGGGAATGACCGTGGACGTCAGTATCGGACCGGTATATATTACCAGGATGAAGCAGACTTGCCAGCTATCTACACAGTGGTGCAGGAGCAGGAGCGCATGCTTGGTCGAAAGATTGCAGTAGAGGTGGAGAAACTTCGCCACTACATTCTGGCTGAAGATTACCACCAAGACTATCTTAAGAAGAATCCTTCAGGTTACTGTCATATCGATGTGACCGATGCTGAAAAGCCATTGATTGACGCAGCAAATTATGAAAAGCCTAGTCAAGAGGTGTTAAAGGGCAGTTTATCTGAAGAATCCTATCGTGTTACCCAAGAAGCTGCTACAGAGGCTCCATTTACCAATGTCTATGACCAAACTTTTGAAGAAGGAATTTATGTAGATATTACGACAGGTGAGCCACTCTTTTTTGCCAAGGATAAGTTTGCCTCAGGTTGTGGTTGGCCAAGTTTTAGCCGTCCGATTTCCAAAGAATTGATTCATTATTACAAGGACCTGAGTCATGGAATGGAGCGAATTGAGGTTCGTTCTCGATCGGGGAATGCTCACTTGGGTCATGTTTTCACAGATGGTCCTAGGGAGTTAGGTGGACTTCGTTACTGTATTAATTCTGCATCCTTGCGTTTTGTGGCCAAGGATGAGATGGAAGAAGCAGGCTATGGCTGTCTACTACCTTACTTAAACAAATAAATCAGAGATGGTGGGTGCTTCCCACTTTCTTCATTTCCAGAATACGAATAGAAGGGATTTATGAAACACCTATTATCTTACTTTAAACCCTACATCAAGGAATCAATTTTAGCACCCTTGTTCAAGCTACTAGAAGCTGTGTTTGAGCTCTTAGTTCCTATGGTGATTGCTGGAATTGTTGACCAATCCTTGCCCCAAAGAAATCAAGATCATCTATGGATGCAGATTGGCCTGCTCCTTATCTTTGCAGTGATTGGTGTTGTAGTGGCCTTAATAGCCCAGTTCTACTCAGCTAAGGCTGCGGTTGGATTTGCCAAAGGACTGACAGATGATCTCTATCGTCATATTCTTTCGTTGCCTAAGGACAGCAGAGACCGTTTGACAACTTCTAGCTTGGTCACTCGCTTGACTTCGGACACTTACCAGATTCAGACTGGTATCAATCAATTCCTGCGTCTCTTTTTGCGAGCACCTATTATCGTTTTTGGAGCCATCTTTATGGCCTATCGCATTTCAGCTGAGTTGACTTTCTGGTTCTTAGTCATGGTTGTCATTTTGACCATTGTTATTGTAGGGCTTTCTAGATTGGTCAATCCTCTTTACAGCAGTCTTAGAAAAAAAACGGACCAACTGGTTCAAGAAACGCGCCAGCAATTACAAGGGATGCGGGTTATTCGTGCTTTTTGGCAAGAAAAACGAGAGTTACATATTTTTCAAACCCTTAACCAAGTCTATGCTATATTACAAGAGAAAACAGGTTTCTGGTCTAGTTTATTAACACCTCTGACCTATTTGATTGTCAATGGAACACTCCTCGTCATTATCTGGCAAGGCTATATTTCTATTCAAGGAGGATTGCTCAGTCAAGGTGCTCTCATTGCCCTTATTAATTATCTCCTACAGATCTTGGTGGAATTGGTCAAGCTAGCCATGCTGATCAATTCCCTCAACCAGTCCTATATCTCAGCCAAGCGAATCGAGGAAGTCTTTGCTGAGGCTCCAGAAGATATTCATTCAGAATTAGCACAAAAGCAAGCTACCAGTGATCAGGTTTTACAAGTTCAAGAACTGACCTTTACCTATCCTGATGCGGCCAAGCCTTCTCTGAGAGACATTTCCTTTGATATGCAGCAAGGGCAAATTCTTGGTATTATTGGGGGAACGGGTTCTGGTAAATCAAGCCTGGTGCAACTCATCCTTGGCCTTTATCCAGCAGACAAGGGGAGCATAGACCTTTATCGAGATGGACATAGTCCTCGTAATTTGGAGCAGTGGCGGTCTTGGATTGCCTATGTGCCCCAAAAAGTCGAACTCTTTAAAGGAACCATTCGTTCCAACCTGACTCTAGGTTTAGATCAAGAAGTAACTGACCAAGAACTCTGGCAGGCCTTGGAGATTGCGCAAGCTAAGGACTTTGTCAGTGAAAAGGAAGGACTCTTGGATGCCCTAGTTGAGGCAGGAGGGCGAAATTTCTCAGGCGGGCAAAAACAACGTCTGTCTATCGCCCGAGCAGTCTTGCGCCAAGCTCCATTTCTCATCCTAGATGATGCGACCTCGGCACTGGACACCATTACCGAGTCCAAGTTCTTGAAAGCTATCCGAGAAAATCTTCCAAATACCAGTTTAATCTTGATCTCTCAACGAACCTCGACTTTACAGATGACTGATCAGATTCTCCTCTTGGAAAAAGGTGAGTTCCTAGCTATCGGCAAGCACGAGGACTTGATGAAATCAAGCCAAGTCTATCGGGAAATCAATGCATCCCAACATGGAAAGGAGGACTAGTGTGAGACGACAAACCGCAAACCAGACGCTCAAACGTTTGGCTAAGGATTTAGCAAGCCATCCCTTCCTCCTTTTCCTAGCTTTTCTAGGAACCATTGCCCAGGTAGGCTTATCAATCTACCTACCTATCTTGATAGGGCAGGTCATTGACCAGGTTCTAGTGGCTGGTTCTTCGCAAGTTTTTTGGCAGATTTTCATTCAAATGATCTTGGTGGTCATAGGAAATACCCTTGTGCAGTGGGTCAATCCTCTCCTCTATAATCGCCTAATTTTCTCTTATACCAGAGACTTACGAGAGCGAATCATCCATAAATTCCACCGTTTACCGATTGCTTTTGTGGATCGGCAAGGCAGTGGAGAAATGATCAGTCGTGTAACCACGGACATTGAACAGTTAGCAGCTGGTTTGACCATGATTTTTAACCAATTTTTTATTGGCGTCTTAATGATTTTAGTCAGCATTCTAGCCATGCTTCAAATTCATCTCCTCATGACTCTTTTGGTCTTGCTGTTGACGCCACTTTCTATGGTAATCTCACGCTTTATTGCTAAACGCTCCTATCATCTCTTCCAGAAACAAACAGAGACTAGGGGAATTCAGACTCAGTTGATTGAAGAATCACTTAGTCAGCAGACTATTATTCAATCTTTTAATGCTCAGGCAGAGTTTATCAAAAGACTGTGTGAGGCGAATGCCAACTATGCAGGTTATTCTCAGTCGGCTATCTTTTATTCTTCAACGGTCAATCCTTCGACTCGATTTGTAAATTCGCTCATTTATGCCCTTCTAGCTGGAGTAGGGGCCTATCGTATCATGATAGGCTCTACCTTGACCATTGGACGCTTAGTGACTTTTTTGAATTACGTCCAACAGTACACCAAGCCCTTTAACGATATTTCTTCAGTTCTAGCTGAGTTGCAAAGTGCTCTCGCTTGTGCAGAGCGTGTATATGCTGTCTTAGAAAGTCCTGAAGTGTCTGAAACAGGTAAGGAAGTCTTGACCAGTGACCAGGTTAAGGGGGCTATTTCCTTTAAACAGGTTTCTTTTGGCTACCATCCTGAAAAGATTTTGATTAAGGATTTATCTATTGATATTCCAGCTGGTAGCAAGGTGGCCATCGTTGGTCCGACAGGAGCTGGAAAATCAACTCTTATCAATCTCCTTATGCGTTTTTACCCTATTAATTCAGGAGATATCCTGCTGGATGGGCAATCTATTTATGATTATACCCGAGCGTCATTGAGACAGCAGTTTGGCATGGTGCTCCAAGAAACCTGGCTCAAGCAAGGGACCATTCATGACAATATTGCCTTTGGAAATCCTGAAGCCAGTCGGGAGCAAGTGATTGCTGCTGCAAAGGCAGCAAATGCAGACTTTTTCATCCAACAGTTGCCACAGGGATACGATACCAAGTTGGAAAATGCAGGAGAATCTCTCTCTGTTGGCCAAGCCCAGCTCTTGACCATCGCCCGAGTCTTTCTAGCTATTCCAAAGATTCTTATCTTAGATGAGGCGACTTCTTCCATCGATACACGGACAGAAGTGCTAGTACAGGATGCCTTTGCTAAACTCATGAAGGGGCGAACAAGCTTTATCATTGCCCATCGTTTGTCAACTATTCAGGATGCGGATTTGATTCTTGTATTGGTGGATGGCGACATTGTTGAGTATGGTAACCATCAGGACCTCATGACTAGAAAGGGCAAGTATTACCAAATGCAAAAAGCTGCGGCTTTTAGCTCTGAATAAGCCTTTCTATTTTAAAATCTTATGAACGAAAAAAGTTGCCTTCGGGTGACTTTTTTGTTACAATAGCTAGAAAAATTATTCACTGTAAATTGTCTTATAGAAAAGGAGCCTAGAATGAAAGTCTTTCAGCATGTAAATATCGTGACTTGTGACAAAGATTTCCATGTTTATCTAGATGGAATCTTAGCTGTTAAGGATTCTCAAATCGTCTATGTCGGTCAAGAGAAGTCAGAGATTTTAGAGCAAGCTGAGCAGATTATAGACTATCAAGGAGCCTGGATTATGCCTGGTTTGGTCAATTGCCATACCCATTCTGCTATGACAGGCTTGCGAGGAATTCGGGATGACAGCAACCTCCATGAATGGCTCAATGACTATATCTGGCCTGCAGAAGCTGAGTTTACTCCAGATATGACTACCAAGGCAGTCCAAGAAGCTCTGACAGAAATGCTTCAGTCAGGAACAACAACCTTCAATGATATGTATAATCCCAATGGAGTGGATATTAGGCAGATTTACGATGCAGTGAATTCTTCTAAGATGCGTTGTTATTTCTCACCGACCCTCTTTTCTTCAGAGACAGAAACAACTGATGAGACTATAAGCAGAACACGAGCAATCATCGAGGAAATCTTAGGATATGAAAATCCAAATTTCAAGGTTATGGTAGCCCCACATTCTCCCTACAGCTGTAGTAGAGAATTGCTGGAAGAAAGCATAGACATGGCAAAAGAGCTAAATATTCCTCTCCATATCCATGTAGCGGAGACCAAGGAGGAGTCAGGAATTATCCTGAAACGGTACGGTAAACGTCCTCTTGCTTTTCTAGAAGAACTGGGTTACTTAGAACATCCCTCTGTCTTCGCTCATGGAGTCGAGTTAAACGATCGAGAAATTGAACGTTTGGCAATCTCTCAAGTGGCTATTGCCCACAACCCTATCAGTAATCTTAAATTGGCCTCAGGGATTGCTCCCATCATCCAACTCCAAAAAGCAGGAGTAGCAGTCGGAATTGCAACGGACTCGGTCGCTTCTAATAATAATTTAGACATGTTTGAGGAAGGACGGACAGCAGCCCTTCTTCAGAAGATGAAAAGTGGAGATGCCAGCCAATTTCCTATCGAAATGGCTCTCAAGGCACTGACAATCGAAGGGGCTAAGGTTCTAGGAATGGAAAATCAGATAGGAAGTCTAGAAGTTGGTAAGCAGGCAGATTTTCTGGTTATTCAACCACAGGGGAAAATCCATCTCCAACCCCAAGAAAATATGCTCTCTCATCTGGTTTATGCAGTCAAATCTAGTGATGTAGATGATGTTTATATTGCTGGAGAACAGGTCGTTAAGCAAGGTCAAGTCCTGACAGTAGAACTTTAAAAGAAAAATCACGAAAAATTTTAAAAAAGTTTGCAAAAATCTTGCATTCTTTTTTTAACTATGCTATACTTATATACGGTTTGAAAAAACTGCCTAAGACAGTAGGGGAGCTCGACTCATAAGGATCCTACCGAGGACAAAACGTATCATGTAAAAAGAAGCGTATTGTACTTTCGTGTCTAGGTTTGGGCGCGTTTTTCTTTTGGAAAAATTCCCCAAGCAAAATAATAACGGAGGTGAACACACTAATGAGTGAAGCAATTATTGCTAAAAAAGCGGAACTAGTTGACGTAGTAGCTGAAAAAATGAAAGCTGCTGCATCTATCGTCGTTGTAGACGCTCGTGGTTTGACAGTTGAGCAAGATACAGTTCTTCGTCGTGAGCTTCGTGGAAGCGAAGTTGAGTATAAAGTGATTAAAAACTCAATCTTGCGTCGTGCAGCTGAAAAAGCTGGTCTTGAAGATCTTGCATCTGTATTTGTTGGACCATCTGCAGTAGCATTTTCTAACGAAGATGTTATCGCACCAGCGAAAATCTTGAACGACTTTTCTAAAAACGCTGAAGCACTTGAAATCAAAGGTGGTGCAATCGAAGGCGCTGTCGCATCTAAAGAAGAGATTCTTGCTCTTGCAACTCTTCCAAACCGCGAAGGACTTCTTTCTATGCTCCTTTCTGTACTTCAAGCGCCAGTGCGCAACGTTGCTCTTGCAGTCAAAGCGGTTGCAGACAACAAAGAAGACGCAGCTTAATCTTAAGCTACGCAGCGTAGCCTAGCTACGAAAATCTATTATAAATTTAAAACATATTTGGAGGAAATAACAATGGCATTGAACATTGAAAACATTATTGCTGAAATTAAAGAAGCTTCAATCCTTGAATTGAACGACCTTGTAAAAGCTATCGAAGAAGAATTTGGTGTAACTGCAGCTGCTCCTGTAGCTGTTGCTGCAGCTGGTGCTGCTGACGCTGGTGCTGCTAAAGATTCATTCGACGTTGAATTGACATCTGCAGGCGACAAAAAAGTTGGCGTTATCAAAGTTGTACGTGAAATCACAGGTCTTGGACTTAAAGAAGCTAAAGAACTTGTTGATGGTGCACCAGGTGTCATCAAAGAAGGTGTTGCAGCTGCAGAAGCTGAAGAACTTAAAGCTAAATTGGAAGAAGCTGGAGCTTCAGTTACTCTTAAATAAGAGGCATATACCAATTAGAATTCGGAATACTATAGTATCAGACTTTTAGAATCGTGAACACATTTTAGAAACTGATAAATTAATTTAGTTTCCTACCAAAAACCCTACCAAAAATTAATTTGGCAGGGTTTTTCTTTTTAATAAAATTATTTTGGAGAACAGTTGAATATTGTTCTCCTTTTTTTATTTTCTGGAGGAAAAATGACAAAAGAATTACAATCATCACGCTATATTGTCATTTCATTTTTAGTACGTGAAATGGGAATTGACATTGTTGAAGCCATCTCTCTTATGGCTGAATTAGAAAAAAGTGGCTTGGTTCGATTGGAATCAAGTGGAGATTTAATACTCAAAGAACTTGGAGGAGCGCTATGAAACGAATTACCGCAAATCAATACCAAACTTCAGAACGGTATTATAAATTACCTAAAATTCTTTTTGAGGATGAGAAATATATGGATATGAGACTAGAAGTAAAGGTGGCTTATTCTATTTTAAAAGATCGTTTAGAATTATCTCTCAGTCGTGGTTGGATAGATGAAGAAGGAGCAGTATATTTAGTATTTTCTAATTCTAAACTGATGAGGCTGTTAGGTTGTTCGAAGTCAAAATTACTGTCCATCAAAAAAACTCTTAAAGAATATGACTTAATTGATGAAGTCCAACAGTCTTCAAGTGAGAAAGGGAGACTAGCTAATAAGATTTATTTAGGGGAGTTGTCTTCTACCCCAGTAGCTAGTTCGAACAGGCCTAGTGTTAAAAAAAGATTAGGGCATGTCAAAAATGAAACGCCCCCCGTCTCACATTCAGCCCCTAGTGATACTGAAGTTAGTGAGACTAAATATAGTGAGACTGAATTTTTATTTATTGAGGATGAGAGGAACTCTCAACCTATCTTGAAAAGAAAAGTAGAAAAGGTTACATTTCTTTATCATTTTTAACCTTGCTTTACTTGTCTTAGCATGCTGGACAGGATATAAGTGGAAGAGGGGATAGAAAATAATCTGAACAAGTTCAAAACTTATTCTATTTTTTAGGACATGAAAAATTTTAGAAATTGATTCTTTCTTAAATTTGAATTTCACTAGTAGTGTAAAGATGATTTTTTCTCTGAATAAAATCTGAATTTTCTCTGATACAATCTCAAATGTCAAGGTTCAATAATTGTTGCTTAAGTAGGTGATGATGGTCTAGATTAAAATAATCAAGAAGCATTGAAACATTACGTTGGAGAACTTAAGGGGGAGGATTATTCACATATAGATGGGAAAGTTATGGATATTCTTGCTGGATATGTAATGGCATTGACGGCACTCAAATTAGATTATTAAATATTACGAATTTTGTTTAAGATAGTGTAAAATAGATTTGTACTAGTTTCTAAAAATTTAATTTTAAAAATAAAGAACAATTACAAATTGATGTATTGAGACTATTCTTTGTCAAGAATACGGAGCTTTGCAGATAGTTCTCTAAAATATTTTGAGGTGATAGAATGTATAAGATATTAGTTGTAGATGACGATTTTGAAATTTTGAAACTGATGCGAACTATTTTAGAGATGAAAAACTATCAGGTAACGACGTATCAAGAAGTCACCGTACCAATCAATATTAATAATTTCAAAGGATTTGATTTGATTTTATTAGATGTAATGATGCCTAATATAGATGGTATGCAAATTTGTAAGCAGATTAGAAATAAAGTAAGCTCCCCTATTATTTTTGTTAGTGCAAAAGATACCGAAGAAGATATAGTATCAGGATTGAATTTAGGAGGAGATGACTATATTACAAAACCTTTCAGCATCAATCAATTAATTGCTAAAGTTGCTGCAAATCTTAAACGAGAAGAACGATACAAACAAGGTGAATTAAGTAATCAAATTGTTCGAGAATTATCTCCAATAACGATTTATTTACAAGAAAAAATTGTTTGTATTAATGGAGATAGTCTTGCCTTTACAAGTAGGGAATATGATATCATAGAGCTATTATCTAGCAATCCAAGAAAAATTTTTACTGTACAAGATATATATGAAAACGTTTATGATGATGATGCTGAAACCCTCTTTCGTTCAATATCTGAGTATATCTATCAAATAAGATTAAAATTCTCATCCTATGGAATTAATCCTATAAAAACAGTTAGAGGTATGGGATACAAGTGGCATGATTAAGAAGAATAGTACAATTAGAGGACGTATAATAAGGACTGTTTTAGAACTAGTAACAGGTACGTTACTGAGTATACTTTTATTTTTTATATTTACTTATTTACTTGTTTTTACAGGACAATTAAATGTATACGACTCTAAAATTGAAATTTCAGTGAGTGATACCAGCAATTTAAGTGATGTAGTTCAAGTAATGAATAACTCTATATTTGACTATGTTGTATTTAATCGCAAGACAGGTACAATTGAAGAGGGTAATTATCAAAAAAAGGATTTGCCTGCCTATCGAGAAGTTTTTGATAAAAATGAATCTGTAAGTAATAGTGAGGTGTATTATGGGTATTATGCTAATTCAGAGATTGTACTTACTATCAGGCAACCCATGATACCTGAGTTTGTTAATCCGAATTTGCGTCACATTTCATTTAATCTATTTTCTTATTTATTTTTCTTCGTTTTCGAAACGATTTTACTCATTTGGTCACTTACAAGATTAATAAAAGAATTTTCAAAAAATTTTCTACTTATACAAAAAAAAGCTTTAAACATGGGGCAGTTAACATTTAAAGAAAAAAAGATTCCAGCTCAAATACAAGAGTTCGATGAAATTCTCTCTGTATTATATCAAAAGGACGACGAGTTAACTAATTTACTCAAATCAGAGAGAAAGGAGAAGGAAGATTTATCTTTTCAAGTTGGTGCATTAGCTCATGATGTAAAAACTCCTTTAACAGTACTAAAGGGAAATTTAGAGTTGCTTGAATTAACTTACCTGACTGATCAACAGAAGGAATATACTCAGTCAATGAATAACAGTATAGTGATTTTTGAAAGATACTTTAGTTCAATGATTGATTATTCAAGATTACTAATTGAAGATAAAGATTATGGGGAACAGATATATTTACCTGATTTTTTAAGTGATCTGTCAGTAGAGGCGAAATCTGTAATGAATAATGCAAAGGTTGATTTCAAAATTATTAATACTACAAAATTAATGTTTTTTAAGGGAAATCGTTTTAATTTAAATAGGGCATTAATTAATATTTTAGCAAATGCAGCAAGATATAGTTCTGGAGAAAAAAAAGTTACTCTTACTATCATAGAGGAAACAGAGTATATTAATTTTGGAGTGTGGAACAATGGTCTCCCTTTTACTGAACAGTCCTTATTAAATGCAGATAAGTTATTTTATACTGAGAATAAAGGTAGGAATGATAAGCACTATGGTTTAGGGTTAGCATTTGCTAAACAAGTTGCAACTAGACATTTTGGAGAATTGTTTTTATCTAATCCAGATAGAGGTGGTGCTCAAGTGACGTTGCTTATTAAAAAATAATTCTATAGGGATATATTAGATACCTTCCACATAATAGTTATGTATATAAAAATAGATAATCTTCTAAATTGAGGAATATCTATTTTTTTATTTTTTAAAATTGAAAAGTCTGAACAAATTTTGAAAAATAAAGTGTAACATACAAGTATAAATAAAGGAGGAATTATAGTTATGAATATACAAGTTCAAAAACTTAGAAAATCATATAAGGATAGAGAAGTGCTGAAAAATATTTCTTTTGAAATAAAAGAGGGAAGTATTTGTGGATTATTAGGCATCAATGGTGCTGGAAAATCAACAATTATGAAGATTATTTTTGGTC
Source organism: Streptococcus mitis (assembly GCF_946190285.1). Lineage (GTDB taxonomy): Bacteria > Bacillota > Bacilli > Lactobacillales > Streptococcaceae > Streptococcus > Streptococcus mitis_CP. The sequence goes on from NZ_CAMHZX010000001.1 coordinate 61,992, forward strand.
TTGAAAACGCTGATAGTGGTACGGTTATTTTTAATGGGGGAAAAAATGCGGGCACATATGAGATTGGAGCGCTTATTGAAACTCCTGCTATCTATATGAACTTATCTGCATTTGATAACTTAAAAACTAGAGCATTGTTATATGACATTTCTGACGAACGAATTAATGAAGTATTAAACTTGATTGGGCTATCTAATACGGGAAAGAAAAAAGCAGGGAGCTTTTCTTTAGGTATGAAACAACGTTTGGGATTAGGCATGGCAATAATTACTAGTCCAGATTTGCTCATTTTAGATGAACCTACCAATGGATTGGATCCAGATGGTATAAAGGAATTATTGAATTTAATGATTTCTTTAAAGAAATCAGGAATGACAATTCTTTTATCTAGCCATCAACTGTATGAAGTTAGTAAAGTGGCAGATAAAATTGTTATTTTACATGATGGTCAAATTTTTTACGACGGTTTGAATGTTCAAAGTGATGATTTAGAATCTTTATTTTTTAGAATTGTTCATGGAGGTGACGCAATATGATAAAAATATTTAAATCAGAATGGTTAAAACAGCGAAAAAATACATCCAAAAAATTCTTGATAATAGCTCCGGGCTTGTCGATTTTAATAGCGGTATTACTTGTTGGACCAAGCATTATAGAAAGTTTTTCAATATATTGGTGGGAAGCCGTCTTTTTGTATACACTTATTGGATTGTTGTTTTTATATGATTATAAAGCAGAAGAAGCTGCAGGAAACTTCCAGAATATATACTTTCGAAATGATAGCATAAAAATATATATCGTAAAGATACTTTTAAAATTAAAAGATTTACTCATTTCTAACGTATGGTTTTTAGCTATATTATTATTTACAAGTAATTTTCTGTATGCCGACTTAATATCATTGAATATAATTGGTGACTTAATTTGTTTAGTACTTATTTCGATAACATCCATATGGGTATTGCCACTCTTGTATCTATTTTCGAAATGGTTCAATCCCTATATCCTAGTATCTATTAACTCCTTGATTTGTTTTTTGGTTGCACCTTTTATCGCTCAAAGTAGCTTTTGGTTCTTCTTTCCTTTTACATATCATTATAAAATTGCTTATAGTCTGATGTATATAAAACCGTCAGGAGATTTAGATTTAACAAATCATGTAACAGACGTTAAAATGGTAGTATTTGCCGTATTTCTATCATTGATTCTATTTATTGTTTCTTTGTTAATGTTAAATTGGAGGTTAAGTAATGATCCAATTGCTAAAAAGTGAAATGATTAAATATAAAGGTTCGTATCAACTATACATTATTTTGATTTTGTCTACTATACAACTATTGACAATTCCAATTTACATATTATCTGTAAATAACACAATTGTATTGGAAAATATTATCTTTTTACCCATGTTAGGCTATTGTATGATAACTACGATAATCACTTTATTAGTATCTGAACAAGAAATCAATGCTAATAAATATCAGAATATTAGGAGCGGGAGAAATATATCCAGTATATGGGGAGCGAAACTTTTTGTGTTAGATTTACTATTATCTTTACTTACTATTCCTTTATGGGTAGTTGTAGGTATAGAGTTAGAACACTTTTCATATTATTTTTACGTAGGAATAGTTAGTTGGTTATTACTAATATTGTTAAATCATTTCCACATGCTATTGACATTGTTTATTGCGAAAGGCGGCAATTTACTTATTGCTGTTGTAGAAAGTTTATTTATAGTATTTGCAACAAATAAAGTTTTTCTTAATATTTTTTGGATTCCAGTAATTTTACCAGTTAATATAATTTTAGAAAATAATTTTAGAAGCACAACCTATTTATTGACTTTAATTTTTTATGTTGTATTATTGTTTGTCGCTAATTTAGTAATTGTGAGCAGAAAAGGTGTTTAATTATATATTCTGATGGAAATGAAGGAAGTGTTTAATTTTTCGATGGAAGTTTGGGAATTGTTTTGAATTTACTTCATATCCAAAATAGGTCTGTAAAGACATATTGGAGAGAGGCGTTATTGATTTTTGATAATTTAACTATAAAAAATTAGGAGGAGAACTATGAAATTCAAAAAGATCTATCTTTCCGTAATTTTTTTCTTAAGTTTACTTGGATTGACTGGATGCACATATGAGAAGTATGATGTTAAATTTCTCGACTCAAGTTATAATCGATTTGATTATAAAGGAGAGCATTATGGTGTAACTAATCAATTAATTTTATATGAAGATATTGAAAGTAAAGTAAGCAATCATTATGATATTTATGAAATATCTTACGATGATTCCAATAATGAAATAAAGAATGATTTATTGGAGATTGGTGACTTATATCAGACCAAGAATAGAGAATTTGCCATAAAAATTGATAGTACTTTCTATAAATGTAGACTATTTGATAATATTTCTAAAGAAGAACTCCTAAAAGTTTCTGACTTATTTAATGTTCGCTTAGTAGGAGAATTTGCTATCAATGAGCAAGAAGCCAGAGAGTTGAAGATAGGGGAACAATTATTTACAATTACTGAAGAAATTATTCCAAAAGAAGAGCTTAGTGCTACAGTTGCTAACTTAGATAATCAAGTGAAGTCAGTCACTAGATTATCAGGGGAGCACGAAAGTTGGAAATATGGAGAAATTTGTTCTTTAAAAAATCAGTCTATCCACGAGAAAGTAGCAGTTAAATTGAATGGAGAATATCATTTGGCTTTCCTAAGAAGTTAAACTAGGCAAAAAGTCTTTAAAAGAAAAAACGCCAAATAATAGAGCGACTACATTAGTAGCTTAAAGACATGATTAAACCGCTATTCTTAGGAGTAGTGGTTTTTCTTTTTGTTTAAAAAGGGGCAAAAAAGGGGGCGAGTAAGTAATTTTCTAACTGTTTAACTCAACCAAAAAATCCCCAATCATAACGATTGAGGATTAAGCGAATGAATCTTAAACAATACCTTGTGCGATCATAGCATTTGCTACATTTTCAAAGGCAGCAATGTTTGCTCCTGCAAGGTAGTCTTTATCAAGACCGTATGTTTCTGAAGTTGTTTTAGCTGTGTTGAAGATGTTTGTCATGATGTCTTTGAGACGTCCATCAACTTCTTCACGAGTCCATGAGAGGCGAAGGCTATTTTGGCTCATTTCAAGGGCTGAAACGGCTACACCACCAGCGTTGGCAGCTTTTGCAGGTCCGTAGAAGATACCATTTTCTTTGTAAACTTTGATGGCATCAAGGTTACTTGGCATGTTGGCACCTTCAGATACACAGATAACTCCTTGAGCAACCAAACGTTTAGCTGCTTCACCGTTGATTTCGTTTTGAGTAGCACATGGAAGCGCAATGTCATAGTTTCCAGCGTAAGTCCATACAGAACCTTCGTGGTAGCTTGCAGTTGCTTTTTCAGCGGCATACTCAGTCAAACGAGCGCGACGTTTTTCTTTAACGTCAACCAAAAGATCGAAGTCGATACCATTTTCATCGATGACATAACCATTTGAATCAGATACAGAGATAACAGTTGCACCAAGTTCAGTCGCTTTTTGAAGAGCGTATTGAGCCACGTTACCAGAACCTGAAATAACCACTTTTTTACCAGCAAAGCTATTACCGTTAGCTTTAAGCATTTCTTCAGTGTAGTAAACCAAACCGTAACCAGTTGCTTCTGGACGAATTAAGCTACCACCAAATCCAAGAGGTTTACCAGTCAAGACACCAGCATCAAATTGGTTAAGGCGTTTGTATTGGCCGTAAAGGTAACCAATCTCACGTCCACCAACACCGATATCACCAGCAGGTACGTCAAGTGATGGTCCGATGTGTTTTTGCAATTCAGTCATGAAGCTTTGGCAGAAACGCATCACTTCAGCATCTGTTTTACCTTTAGGATCGAAGTCTGATCCACCTTTACCTCCACCGATAGGAAGTCCAGTCAAGACGTTTTTAAAGATTTGTTCAAATCCGAGGAATTTCAAAATCCCTTGGTTAACAGTTGGGTGGAAACGAAGTCCACCTTTGTATGGTCCAACAGCTGAGTTGAATTGAACACGGTAGCCACGGTTTACTTGAATGTTTCCATCACGGTCAACCCAAGGAACACGGAAAGAAATCACGCGTTCTGGCTCAGTGATACGTGCCAAGATATTTTCTTCGATATACTCAGGGTGTTTTTCAAATACAGGTTCTAAAGTGTTGAAAAATTCTTCAACAGCTTGGAGGAATTCAGCCTCGTGCCCGTTACGAGCTTTTACAGTTTCAAACACGCTTTGGATATATTCTTTAGCAGATGTCATATCGTTCTCCTTAAATTCTAATTTAATTATGTGTGTCATTATAGCAGAATTTTTTTTAACTGTAAAGAGAAAAAACAAAAATTTTCTAAAAATTCTTTCAATTTAGTTTTTGGGATTTTTTGAAAGTAGATAAAAAACGAACCTTTTTCTTATAAATGCCTTTCTTAAAGAGAAAATCTGAAAATGTGGTATAATATTAGCAATAAAAGGAATCTGGAGGATCAGAATCATGGTATCAACGAAAACGCAAATTGCTGGTTTTGAGTTTGACAATTGTTTGATGAATGCAGCAGGTGTGGCTTGTATGACGATAGAGGAGTTAGAAGGAGTTAAAAACTCAGCGGCAGGAACCTTTGTCACTAAGACAGCGACCTTGGACTTTCGTCAGGGAAATCCTGAGCCACGCTATCAAGATGTTCCACTTGGTTCTATCAACTCTATGGGTTTGCCAAATAAGGGCTTAGACTACTATCTGGACTACCTTTTGGATCTGCAGGAAAAAGAGCCGAACCGGACTTTCTTCCTATCTCTAGTCGGCATGTCTCCAGAGGAAACCCATACTATCTTGAAAAAAGTCCAAGAGAGTGACTTCCGTGGTCTGACTGAGCTAAATCTTTCTTGCCCAAATGTTCCAGGAAAACCACAGATTGCCTATGATTTTGAGACAACTGACCTGATTTTGTCAGAGGTGTTTGCCTACTTTACCAAACCTCTTGGAATTAAGCTCCCACCTTATTTTGATATTGTTCACTTTGATCAAGCAGCTGCTATTTTCAACAAGTATCCACTCAAGTTTGTCAACTGTGTCAACTCTATCGGGAACGGCCTCTATATAGAAGACGAATCTGTCGTTATTCGACCAAAGAATGGTTTCGGTGGGATTGGTGGAGAGTACATCAAACCGACTGCTCTAGCGAATGTTCATGCTTTTTATCAACGTTTAAATCCTCAAATCCAAATCATCGGAACAGGTGGCGTTTTGACTGGTCGTGATGCCTTTGAACATATCCTCTGTGGAGCCAGTATGGTGCAGGTGGGAACCACCCTTCACAAAGAAGGCGTCGGTGCTTTTGAACGTATTACCAATGAACTAAAAGCAATCATGGCGGAAAAAGGGTACGAGAGCCTAGAAGATTTCCGTGGAAAATTGCGCTATATTGACTAAATTCAATCGAAAAATCAGAAGAAAGGAGAGAAGATGCTAGCCATTGAAGAAAGTCAGAAGTTGACTTTAGCAAATTTACCGAGTCTGAGCCTATTTACAGGAACAGATCAGGGTCAGTTTGAAGTGATGAAGAGTCAAGTATTGAAACAGATTGGCTATGATTCTGCCGACCTAAACTTTGCCTACTTTGATATGAAAGAAGTAGTTTACAAAGATGTGGAACTGGAGTTAGTCAGCCTTCCTTTCTTTGCGGATGAGAAAATCGTGATATTGGATCATTTTGTCGATATCACGACTGATAAAAAGCGCTTTTTAACAGATGATGAGCTCAAGTCATTTGAGGAATACCTTGACAATCCTTCACCAACAACCAAGTTGTTGATCTTTGCGAAAGGAAAACTGGATAGCAAAAGACGGTTGGTTAAATTACTGAAGCGTGATGCCAAGGTTTTTGACGCAGTAGAAGCCACAGAACAAGAATTGCGCCAGTATTTCCAAAAGTGGAGTCAGAAACAAGGCCTGCAGTTTACCAATCATTCTTTTGAAAATCTTCTCATCAAGTCGGGTTTTCAATTTAGCGAAATTCAGAAAAATCTCCTCTTTTTACAGTCCTATAAGGAAGACTCTGTTATCGAGGAAGAGGATATTGTTAATGCTATTCCCAAGACCTTGCAGGACAATATTTTTGATTTAACTCAGTTTATTCTGACTAAAAAGATGGATCAGGCGCGCGATTTGGTTAGAGACTTGACCTTGCAAGGTGAAGATGAAATTAAACTGATTGCAGTCATGCTAGGGCAATTTCGGACTTTTACTCAGGTGAAAATTTTGGCGGAGTCTGGGCAAACAGAATCGCAGATTGGAAGTAGTTTAGGTAGTTTTCTCGGACGCAATCCAAATCCCTATCAGATTAAGTTTGCGCTGAGGGATTCGCGAGGACTTTCCTTAAGCTTTTTGAAGCAAGCTATTTCCTATTTGATTGAGACAGACTATCAGATTAAGACAGGTCTTTATGAAAAAGGTTTCCTTTTTGAAAAGGCACTCTTACAGATAGCTAGTCAGGTCAATTGACATTTTTTTGAAACTACAACCCGCGTCAAGATTATCTTGTCGTGGGTTTCTTACTGATTTGCTTGTTTTATTAGAAAGTATTTCAGTGATTTCTTCATCTATAAGCAAAAAACTTGAAAAAAGTGAATGTTTGCGTTATCATTTTCATATAGAAAGAAAAAGAGGTATTACAGATGGCTATTATCTTACCAGATCTTCCATATGCATACGACGCTTTGGAACCATACATCGATGCGGAAACAATGCACTTGCACCATGACAAACACCATCAAACTTATGTCAACAATGCTAATGCAGCTCTTGAAAAACACCCTGAAATCGGTGAAGACCTTGAAGCCTTGCTTGCTGATGTAGAATCTATTCCAGCTGATATCCGTCAAGCGCTTATCAACAATGGTGGTGGACACTTGAACCACGCTCTTTTCTGGGAATTGATGACTCCTGAAAAAACAGCTCCATCAGCAGAACTTGCAGCAGCAATCGATGCAACATTTGGTTCATTTGAAGAATTCCAAGCAGCCTTCACTGCAGCAGCAACAACTCGTTTCGGTTCTGGATGGGCATGGTTGGTTGTCAACAAAGAAGGGAAGCTTGAAGTGACTTCAACAGCAAACCAAGACACACCAATCTCAGAAGGCAAAAAACCAATCTTGGGCTTGGACGTTTGGGAACATGCTTACTACGTGAAATACCGCAACGTGCGTCCTGACTACATCAAAGCTTTCTTCTCAGTGATCAACTGGAACAAAGTAGATGAATTGTACGCAGCCGCTAAATAATGGTATATGGAGGGAAGAATGGTTCTTCTCTTTTTTAGGTTATATGATTTTTTTAGGTCATATGATTCGAGTCTGACAAAATCGTCAGACTTTTTTCATTTTTATGAGAAACGTGCTAACTGCTAGAAATTATGGTAGAATAAAGTATTAAGTAATCGTGGAAAAAGGATATCTATGCGAAAAGAAATTGCACCTGAATTATACAACTATAACAAGTTTCCTGGTCCTGAGTTCCATTTACACGGGGACAAGATAGAAACGGAAGGGACAGCTTTTTCCTTGGTGGAAAATATCAAGGATGCCTTTGATGTGACGGCTTTTAATCAGCGTTTTTCAGAAGTCTTAACAAAGTTTGATTATATCGTGGGAGACTGGAGCAACGAACAGCTTCGCCTACGCGGTTTTTACAAGGATGACCGAACAGAAGAAAAACTTGAAAAAATCAGTCGTTTACAAGACTACCTTTTAGAGTATTGTAGTTATGGTTGTGCCTATTTTGTCTTAGAAAATGAAGCCCCTAAGCGAGCATCATTTGACAAGAAAATGCGTAAGAAGGAAGAAGAACAGCCTTCTAGAAAAGGAAAGAAACCGACTCAAACCAAACGAAAACCGAATGCAGATAAGAAAAATAGACGTCGTCAGAAAGACCAGCATTCTCAGAAAGAGGACAAGGGGCAACGTCATTTTGTCATTCGTCAGAAGTGAGTAGAGAATAAGGAGAAGAAATGAAACCGTCAATTTATAGTTTAACACGTCAAACCATGCAGGAATGGGTTTTGGAGCAGGGAGAAAAGAAATTCCGTGCAGACCAAATTTGGGAATGGCTCTATCGTAAACGTGTCCAGTCATTTGAAGAGATGACCAACCTTTCCAAGGATTTGATTGCTAAGCTTAATGACCAGTTTGTGGTCAATCCCTTGAAACAACGTATCGTTCAAGAATCTGCTGATGGGACAGTTAAATATCTTTTTGAATTGCCAGATGGAATGCTGATTGAGACAGTACTCATGCGTCAACACTACGGTTTGTCAGTCTGTGTGACGACTCAGGTCGGCTGTAATATCGGTTGTACCTTCTGTGCCTCTGGTTTGATTAAGAAACAACGTGACCTTAATAACGGTGAAATCGTAGCGCAAATCATGCTGGTTCAGAAATACTTTGATGAGCGTGGTCAGGACGAACGCGTCAGCCATATCGTTGTCATGGGAATTGGTGAACCATTTGATAACTACAACAATGTCTTGAATTTCGTTCGTACCATTAATGATGACAAGGGAATGGCCATCGGTGCTCGTCATATTACGGTTTCAACCTCAGGTTTGGCCCATAAAATTCGTGATTTTGCTAATGAAGGTGTTCAGGTCAATCTTGCCGTTTCCCTTCATGCACCTAATAATGAACTGCGCTCAAGCATCATGAAGATTAACCGTGCCTTTCCGATTGAAAAACTCTTTGCGGCTATTGAGTACTACATCGAAACAACCAATCGTCGTGTGACCTTTGAATACATCATGCTCAATGAAGTTAATGACGGTGTAGAACAAGCCTTGGAATTGGCTGAATTGCTCAAGAATATCAAGAAATTGTCTTATGTAAACTTGATTCCTTATAACCCAGTTAGTGAGCATGACCAATATAGCCGTAGTCCTAAAGAGCGCGTCCTGGCCTTTTATGATACGCTTAAGAAAAAAGGGGTTAACTGTGTGGTTCGTCAAGAGCATGGAACAGATATTGATGCAGCTTGTGGACAATTGCGTTCTAATACAATGAAACGTGACCGCCAGAAAGCAGTCGCAGCAGTCAATCCTTAATGATGAAGAAAACTTATAATCATGTTTTGGTCTGGGGAGTCATTTTCTATAGCATTTGTATCGTCTATTTTTGCTTTACTCCTCAAGAACAATCTCCCGTGGGGGTGGAAACTCCAGGTATTCAGCATCTTGGACGCCTGGTTTTTCTTTTGACTCCTTTCAATTCTCTCTGGAAACTGGGTGAGGTGAGTGACATAGGACAATTATGTTGGATTTTTCTACAAAATATCCTCAATGTCTTCTTGCTTTTTCCTCTGATTTTCCAACTCCTTTATCTCCTTCCAAACTTGCGTAAGACAAGAAAAGTGATCTTTTTCAGTCTTCTTCTAAGCCTAGGAATCGAGTGTACGCAGTTGGTCTTAGATTTTTTCTTTGATTTTAATCGCGTCTTTGAGGTTGATGATTTGTGGACCAATACCTTGGGTGGCTATATCGCTTGGCTCATCTATAAACGATTACATAAAAACAAGATAAGGAATTAAAATGAGTATTTTAGAAGTTAAAAATCTGAGTCACGGTTTTGGTGACCGTGCAATTTTTGAAGATGTGTCCTTCCGTCTCCTAAAGGGGGAACATATCGGCCTGGTCGGTGCCAATGGTGAAGGAAAATCAACCTTTATGAGTATTGTGACTGGTAAAATGCTGCCAGATGAAGGGAAGGTTGAGTGGTCCAAATATGTGACTGCTGGTTACTTGGATCAGCACTCAGTCCTTGCTGAAGGGCAGTCGGTGCGCGATGTTCTCCGTACGGCTTTTGATGAGCTTTTCAAAGCAGAAGTCCGTATCAATGATCTTTATATGGAAATGGCTGAAGATGGAGCGGATGTTGATGCTCTCATGGAAGAAGTGGGAGAACTTCAAGACCGTTTAGAGAGTCGTGATTTCTATACTTTGGATGCTAAGATTGATGAAGTAGCGCGTGCCCTTGGTGTCATGGACTTTGGCATGGATACGGATGTAACCTCTTTGTCAGGTGGGCAAAGAACCAAGGTGCTTTTGGCTAAACTTCTCCTTGAGAAGCCTGATATCTTGCTGTTGGACGAGCCGACCAACTACTTGGATGCTGAGCATATTGACTGGCTTAAGCGCTATCTCCAAAACTATGAGAATGCCTTTGTCCTCATTTCACACGATATTCCATTCCTGAACGACGTGATTAATATTGTCTACCATGTGGAAAATCAACAGCTGACGCGTTATTCTGGTGACTACTACCAGTTCCAAGAAGTCTATGCTATGAAGAAATCTCAGCTAGAGGCTGCCTACGAACGTCAGCAAAAAGAAATTGCGGACCTTAAGGACTTTGTTGCTCGAAACAAAGCGCGTGTTGCAACACGAAACATGGCCATGTCCCGTCAGAAGAAATTGGATAAGATGGATATTATCGAACTGCAAAGTGAGAAACCAAAACCATCCTTTGATTTCAAACCAGCTCGTACGCCAGGGCGCTTTATCTTCCAAGCCAAGGATTTGCAAATTGGTTACGACCGTCCTCTGACCAAGCCTTTAAATCTTACCTTTGAACGTAATCAAAAGGTTGCTATTATCGGGGCAAATGGTATCGGGAAAACAACTCTCTTGAAGTCTCTTTTGGGAATTATCCCGCCAATCGCTGGGGAAGTTGAACGCGGTGACTACCTAGAACTTGGTTATTTTGAGCAGGAAGTAGAAGGTGGCAATCGTCAAACACCACTAGAGGCTGTCTGGAATGCCTTTCCTGCACTTAACCAAGCAGAAGTTCGTGCAGCCCTTGCCCGTTGTGGTCTGACAACCAAGCATATTGAAAGCCAAATTCAGGTCTTGTCAGGTGGAGAACAAGCCAAGGTTCGTTTCTGTCTCTTGATGAATCGTGAAAACAACGTTTTAGTGCTGGACGAGCCGACCAACCATTTGGATGTGGATGCCAAGGATGAACTCAAACGTGCTCTCAAAGAATACAAGGGATCTATTCTTATGGTCTGCCACGAGCCAGACTTTTATGAAGGCTGGATGGACCAAATATGGGATTTTAATAATTTAACTTAAGAATGAGAGTAAAAGAAATACAGTACCGAATGGGGATACTGTATTTTTTTGTTTTTAAGATTTAAAATCGTAGTCTTTCACCACTTCGATGCTGTCGATTGTGATAGCAGTAGTTGGCTTGTCTTTTTCATCTTTTTCGGCTTTGGCAATTTTATCTACAACATCCATACCGTCAATCACTTGACCAAATACGGGGTGTTTGCCATCTAGACTAGGGTTTCCCCCTTCTTTATAGGCTTCGATGATTTTCTTTGGATACTTGTTTGTAGGGAGTTTAGCAGAGGTATCTGTAGAGTTTTGGTTGATGAAGAACTGGCTACCGTTGGTGTTTGGTTGACCAGTATTAGCCATAGAAAGAGCACCACGGATGTTATAGAGATAAGGAGTAATCTCGTTCTTGAAACCAGTTCCCTTATCTTTTGTCTTATCCTTGTCATGCCAGATGGACTGACCACCTGTACCGTCTCCCTTTGGATCTCCAGTTTGAACCATGAAGCCATCGATGACACGGTGGAAGGTAATGCCGTTATAGTAGCCTTCTTTGGCATGAGTGAGGAAGTTTTCAACCGCTAGAGGAGCGAGTTTAGGGAAGAGTTTGATACGGATATCTCCTTGACTTGTGTGGAGAATCACTTCAGCCTCGTCTTCAGCAACTTCTTTAGATAGTTGTGGGAAATTGGCGTTTTCGTTTGTTAAAGCATCGTTTAACTCCTTGGCAGATTGGGCTGCTGCTTTAGAACTTTCTTCGGCAGCAAGACTGGAATCCACATAGTCATCACCACGCAAACTACGTTGGATGCTGCTACACCCAGCTAGGGCTATAGTGGATAGTAAAAGAAGGGTTGCTAGTTTTTTCATTCTATTCCTCTCAAAAATTCATTTCTACCATTGTACCCTAAAAGGAAGTGGATTTCAAATATTAGTGACAAGACAGTTTAAGAGGAAGCCAACCCAAAATAACTTGATTAAAGATTTTTCTTTGGATGACAGTCGATAATATCCTTGCATTGTTCCAGTATCTGCCCCCCTTTGGAGTCAATTTGTATCCACGATTGCTAATTCTTCTTCTAAGAAGTGGTCATGAAGGGCTTAACTTGGTGGTCTTTATAAAATGTTTCTAAAATAGTATTTATGACATTCTCTTTCTTATTTTTCTTTAAAAATATAACAAATTTCTAAATGGTTTAAAAATTTTATAGTCTGTCAAGTTTTTTTCTTGACACCTGCCAGAAATCTGCTATAATAGAACATGTGCTAAATAGCTCAGCTATTTCACCGAAATAAAAAATAAGAAAAGAGACTTTAAAAATGGCAGTTAAAATCCGTTTGACTCGTATGGGTTCTAAGAAAAAACCTTTCTACCGTATCAACGTAGCAGATTCACGTTCACCACGTGACGGACGTTTCATCGAAACAGTTGGAACTTACAACCCACTTGTTGCTGAAAACCAAGTAACTTTGAAAGAAGACCGCGTTCTTGCATGGTTGGCTGATGGAGCTCAACCTTCAGATACAGTACGTAACATCCTTTCAAAAGAAGGCGTATTGAAAAAATTCCACGATTCTAAATTCTCAAAATAAGTTTAAAGTAGGTTGACAGATGGATACGATTGAAAATCTCATTATTGCGATTGTGAAACCCTTGATTTCACAACCAGATGCCTTAACTATCAAGATTGAAGATACACCAGAGTTTTTGGAATATCATTTGGATCTTGATCAAAGCGATGTGGGTCGTGTAATCGGTCGTAAGGGTCGCACTATTTCTGCGATAAGAACGATTGTCTACTCTGTCCCAACTGAAGACAAAAAAGTAAGAATCGTTATTGACGAAAAATAAGAAGGGCGGGACGAATGTCTCGCTTTTTTGTGTGGAGAAGTTTAAAATAGCATCTATCAAGTAACAGCATAATCGGGATTTGGAAGGATTTTTGAAGGGGGACCTCTAAGACGATAAGAAATCAATTTTTTACTAATAAAGAAGGCATTAGTAAATATAAGAAAGAGAAAGCAAGGAAAATGGTGGATTATACTATCAAAGTGAGTAATCTCCAAGAGGTAGACAAGCTAGAACTTGTGAGACAAGAACGAGAAAAGCAGATTAGACTTGTAGAGTCCTTTTTAGTTAATGAACTAGATAAACTGTGATAGAAGGCATAAAATACTAATCCTAGAAATAGCATCTAGGATTCTACTATGCTACAATGGAAAGACAGTCTCAAAGAATTATAGTCAATCAATCTTGAGAATAGCTATTTTTAAAAGGAGTAACAGTCTATGAACGAGAAAACAAAAGCTTACCTAGCAGCCTTATCCTTTTCAGCAATCATTGGATTTTCTTTTTTATTTACTAAGATTGCTTTAGGCTATGCCAGTCCTCTCACAAACTTAGCGCATCGCTATACAATCGCAGCTTTAGTAATGGTCGTTCTTCATCAAACCAAACTTATCAAAGTGAGTTTAAGTAGAAAAGATATTCTTTCTATTCTGCCGATGAGTCTTTTCTATCCGCTTTTCTTTTTTATTTTTCAATCCTTTGCTTTACAGTATATATCGTCTTCTGAAGCTGGAATTTTACAGGCTCTTGTCCCGATTTTTACTCTCCTTTTAGCATCGGCCTTTCTCAAGGAAAAGACAAGCTTGCTTCAAAAGTTCTTTTTATTTTTATCCGTAGCAGGAGTAGTTTTCATCTTCCTTAGTAAAGGAGCTAACTTTGGTACTGAGACTGCTAGCTTTGGTTTTCTCTTGATGTTGGGATCTGTTCTCGCCAATGCAATAAACAATATCCTCAGCAAGGCTAAAGGAGGTCGCTATCGGGCCATGGATATGACAGCTGTTGTGATATTTGTTGGCTTCGTCACCTTTAATACGCTAAGTCTGACCTCGCACTATCTAGAGGGGAACATATTAGCTTACTTTGCGCCACTTGGACAGGTATCTTATCTGCTTTCAATTCTCTATTTGGGAATTCTAGCCTCTATCGTTACTGGTAGTCTCTCTATCTATGCTATTGTTCGACTTGGAGCATCAACCGTTAGTGTCTTTGGTAATCTTGGAACAGTTTTGACTACTCTAGCCGGATCCCTTATCCTCCACGAACCAATTTATAGATACCATGTAATCGGAGCAGCTTTGATTATTGCTGGAATTTTAGGCATGAATCTGATGAGAAAAAAGTAAAGATTGCTTAGCAGTCTTTTTCTTTATCCAAGTTATGCAGAAAATTCAAAATTTTTAATGAAACTAAGTTTGGAACACGATGATTTTAATATAGCATGATAAAATAGATAAAAAGAATGATATTAGGATAAAGAGGAGAAAGTGTAATAATGAAGCAAAATGATATAGCTGAAGCTATTGCTTTTTATAACAGAAAACCTGAGACTTTGGTACGTCACATTATACCAGTCTTAGATTGTGACTTGGCTGTTTATCATCGTACTGGAAACACAAATAAAGGCCACATTATTTTTTATCATGGAGCTTGTGGCCGTAGTCAGATGTGGGCCCACCAGTATGATGCTTTTGAAGGATTTGACCTCTACTTTGTCAATGTTAGAGGACAGGGTGAATCACCTATGAAAGTTGGCCTACCCGACTTAGAAGGCGCTGTTCAAGATGTAGATGCTATTTTGTCCTATTTCCAGTTGGATAAGGTGATATTGGTTGGTCATTCTTGGGGAGGGAATCCACTTCAAGAGTACACCTATCGCCATCCAGAAAGAGTTCTAGCCTTGGTCATGGTAGATAGTTGGGGACAGCATCGTTACCTATCAGATAAAGAGAGAAATCGCATAAAATATAGTTCACTTATGTACAAAACGATTCCTTGGAAGGTGATTGCAGATAAGAACTCAAAAATGTGTACAGATAATCCTATCACAAGAGAATTAGTCAAGACGGCCATTATAGAAACTGGGCGAGATGTTTTTTTGAACCTTGGAATCACAGGTTTTTTGGCTGTCCATGAGATAGAAGGTTATCAAGGAAATCCTCCCATGCTTTTAGTAAGAGGAGAAAATGATTTTCCAAAACACCTAAAAATGATCTACGATGGGATCATTGCCTTAAATCCCAATGCGCGTCAAGTAACGATTTCAGATAGCAAACACCAACCTATGAATGACCATCCTGAAGAGTTTAATCAGATAATTGGTGAATTCTTTGAAGAAGTAGTAGCTCTGTAAGATGAGATTTATCCAACTTGTGAAAATCCCTGGAACGTGATAAAATAAAGGATAGAAATAGACTACAGGAGACAAGATGAACTACTTTAATGTTGGGAAAATCGTCAATACGCAAGGATTGCAGGGTGAGATGCGAGTCTTGTCTGTGACTGATTTTGCAGAAGAACGGTTTAAAAAAGGTACTGAGCTGGCTTTGTTTGATGAAAAAGATCAGTTTGTTCAAACAGTGACCATCGCTAGCCACCGTAAACAGAAGAACTTTGACATTATTAAATTCAAAGATATGTACCATATCAACGCTATCGAAAAGTACAAGGGATACAGTCTCAAGGTTGCTGAGGAAGATTTGAATGACCTAGACGATGGTGAATTCTACTATCACGAGATTATCGGTTTGGAAGTCTATGAGGGTGATAACTTGATTGGAACCATCAAAGAAATCCTGCAACCAGGTGCTAACGATGTCTGGGTGGTCAAGCGAAAAGGCAAGCGTGATTTGCTCTTGCCTTATATCCCACCAGTGATTCTCAATGTTGATATTCCAAATAACCGAGTCGATGTGGAAATCTTAGAAGGGTTAGACGATGAAGATTGATATTTTAACCCTTTTTCCAGAGATGTTTTCTCCGCTAGAGCACTCAATCGTTGGAAAGGCTCGAGAAAAGGGGCTCTTGGATATCCAGTATCATAATTTTCGAGAAAATGCTGAAAAGGCCCGCCATGTCGACGATGAGCCCTACGGAGGCGGTCAGGGGATGTTGCTCCGAGCCCAACCCATTTTCGATGCCTTTGATGCTATTGAAAAGAAAAATCCGCGCGTCATTCTCCTCGATCCTGCTGGAAAGCAGTTTGATCAGGCTTATGCTGAGGATTTGGCTCAAGAGGAAGAGTTAATCTTTATCTGTGGGCACTATGAGGGTTATGATGAGCGTATTAAGACCTTGGTGACAGATGAGGTTTCTCTGGGAGACTATGTACTGACTGGTGGTGAGTTGGCAGCTATGACCATGATTGATGCTACGGTACGCCTGATTCCAGAAGTGATTGGCAAGGAGTCTAGCCACCAAGATGATAGTTTTTCTTCTGGGCTTCTCGAATATCCTCAGTACACACGTCCCTACGATTATCGAGGTATGGTTGTGCCAGATGTACTGATGAGTGGACACCATGAAAAGATTCGTCAGTGGCGCCTGTATGAGAGTTTAAAGAAAACCTATGAACGCAGACCGGATTTGCTTGAACATTATCAACTGACAGCAGAAGAAGAAAAAATGCTGGCAGAAATTAAAGAAAACAAAGAATAAAGGAGATACCTATGCAAGTAATCAAACGTGATGGAGAAATTGCTGAATTTAATCCAGATAAGATTTACCAAGCTATCTTAAAAGCAGCCCAGACTGTCTATGTATTGACAGATGATTTGCGTCAAAACCTTGCACAAGTCACTAAGAAAGTGGTTTTGGATTTGGAAGAAGCCAAAGTGGAACGTGCTACTATTAGCATGATTCAGTCTATGGTTGAACATCGTTTGCTGGGTGCAGGTTACATTACCATTGCAGAACACTACATTTCCTATCGTTTACAACGTGACTTGGAAAGAAGTGGTTATGGAGATCATATTGCGGTTCATTTACATTTTGAACAAATTCGCTAAGAAAAAAGAGTGGGATGCAGTAACTACATCTCACTCTTTCTTAAATCTATTTTTTTGGGCTGTTTGGACAGTTGAAGGGACAAATCGCAGGCGTTGAATATCGCTTATACGGATAATACGGCTTACGTTTTTGGCAAAATTTTTCACGATAATTTGCTGGCGTTGCTGATCATATTTGATGATGTCACCTGTAAAACTTGTCTCAGACAAGATAAGGTGAACAGCGGTTTGTTTCTGGATAGCCTCTTCAATAGTGGCTGTAAGGGAGTTGCTTTCAGTATGGTCTGGTTCTTCATGTCCATTTAAAAAATCATGTATTTTATCTAGAACTTGCTGGAATTTATGTCTCATAGTGGCCTCCCTTCTTTTATATCAATATTATATAAAATTTTCCTAAAATCTACAAGATTTTACGAATAATCAAATGAAAGCTAAAAAAGGAGAAGAAAATGGCAGAATTTACATTTGAAATTGAAGAGCATTTGTTGACTCTTTCTGAAAACGAAAAAGGTTGGACCAAGGAAATCAACCGTGTGAGCTTTAATGGTGCTCCTGCAAAGTTTGATATTCGTGCTTGGAGCCCAGACCATACTAAAATGGGTAAAGGGATTACCCTCTCTAATGAAGAATTTCAAACAATGGTCGATGCCTTTAAAGGCAACTAAGTTTTCAAAATGAAAGAAAAGGATACTGAGTCATGACAACTCGATATCCTTTTTTTAGTTAGCAAAGTAAGCTTGATTTTTAAGGCGTTGAAGTAATGGACGGCTAATAAAACTAATAGCTAGAAGTTTACCAAGATCTGGAATGATAAAGGGAATGACCCCCACAACAAGAGCTTTTTCAAATGCCATTCCAGCTAGGAAATGCAAGCTGAGAATCCCGCCGACAAAGACAAGGGCATCACCTAAGAGGTTTGCAAGAAAAATCTTGACAATACCACTCTTGCTGTTGGTTAGAGAGGAAGTAAGTCCAGAGTAAACAAGATAAAACCAAAGATAACCTGCAGTAGGGCCAACTAAAGCCTGAAAACCAGCACCACCTCCTGCAAAGACAGGAAGACCGATAGCACCTAGAAGAAGATAGAGTCCAACAGAAAGTACAGCCTCTCTCGGTCTAAAGACAGTAGCAATTAAGCCGATTGCAAAGTTTTGCAGAGTGAAGGGAACAGGTCCAATAGGAAGACTGATTTGTGCCAATACAGCAATGAGAGCAGCCCCAATAGCAGGGATAGCATAAACGTGAGCTTTTTTCAAAATAGTTAACCTCTTTTCTGATGTATAGTAACTATTATACTCGTAGAGTAATTATTGTCAACCAATTTTTTAAAACAAGGTAACAAAAACTGTAACGGCCGATTTTGCTTACTGGGTAAGTTGTTTTCATCATTTCGTAAATCATCAAAAAAGAAGCAGACACATTGGTATCAACTTCTTTTATTTCGATTAACGCATAGTTACAAATTCTTCAGATGCAGTTGGGTGAATCGCCACAGTTGCATCAAAGTCTGCCTTGGTTGCTCCCATTTTGATAGCAACAGCAAATCCTTGAATCATTTCATCAACACCGTAGCCAATTCCATGAAGTCCGACAACTTTTTCTTCTGAACCAGCTGTGATCAATTTGAAACGTGTTTCTTGACGGTTGCAAGTGCAAGCAGAGTACATAGACGTAAAGCTTGATTTGTAAACCTTGATTTGGTCTTGACCGTATTCTTTAATGGCTTGTTCTTCTGTCAAACCAACCGTTCCGATAGCAGGGTGTGAAAAGACAACAGTTGGAATAGTTGAGTAGTCCATTTTTGCAGTTGTTTTTCCGTTAAAGAGACGTTCAGATAGGGTACGCCCAGCCTTGATTGCAACTGGAGTCAGTTCTTTCTCGCCCGTTACATCACCTAGAGCATAGATTCCCTCAACAACAGTATTTTGGTATTCATCTACTTGGATAAAGCCACGTTCGTTCAGAGTTACTCCAGCTTTTTCAAGTTGCAAGCCCTTAACGTTTGGACGGCGACCTGTAGCCCAGATAACTTGGCTAGCTGTGTGACTAGTACCATCTTCGAAATGAATGGTAATGCCTTCAGCAGTTTTTTCTAACTTGGCAGGGACTTTGTGAGTATGAAGTGGTAAGTTTGTTCTTTCCATTTCCTTGACCAAACCTTCAACGATGTAAGAATCAAAACCACGTAAAGGACGATCGCGACGAACAAAGAGGTCTGTCTTGACACCAAAAGTGTGGAGTACGCCAGCTAGTTCAACAGCGATATAACCAGCGCCTAGAATGGCAACTGACTCTGGAAGTTCTTCCCAGGCAAATACATCATCAGAAGAACCACCTAGCTCAGCACCAGGAATATTTGGAATACTTGGATGGGCACCTGTAGCAATCACGATATGTTTAGCACGAATCAGTTCACCATTTACGCTGACAGTATGAGAATCTACAAATTCAGCATGACCTTCAATCAGGTCTACGCCGTTACGTTTAAAACTGCCATCATAAGAAGAACGAGCACGATCAATGTAAGCTTCACGATTGCGACGTAGGGTTGCAAAGTCAAAGTTAAGATCAGTAGTCTTAAAGCCGTAGTCTTCTCCAAATTGATGGAAAGTCTCAGCGATTTGTGCCCCGTACCACATGATTTTCTTAGGAACACAACCGACGTTGACACAGGTTCCACCTAATTTATTTTCCTCAATAACGGCCGCTTTGGCTCCGTGTTCACCAGCACGGTTCATAGTAGCAATCCCTCCGCTACCTCCACCGATAGCAATGATATCGTATTCTCTCATTGAAAACTCCTTTGTACTCTTTTAAATAGTAGAGTGTCATTTTTTGATAGTCATATTCTATCTTTTTTTTGATGTGATTGCAAAAATCTGCTACGTTCAAAAAATTTAAAGAAAAGGCTTGCAAAAAACAAAAATAAAGTGTATTATATATCTAGTACAATGATTGTGGAATAAATTCCGAACAATAATTAAATCCTGAAATGTCATTATTTCGTTCTGAAATGTTATTGTTTCAAATTGATAATTTTTGTATAATATTGTTAAGAACTTTAAATCAAAAAGGAGTTTCATTATGAAAAAGAATGGTAAAGCTAAAAAGTGGCAATTGTATGCAGCAATCGGTGCTGCCAGTGTAGTTGTATTGGGGGCTGGGGGCATTTTGCTCTTTAGACAACCTTCTCAGACTGCTGTAAAAGATGAGGCTACTCATCTTGTTGTTGCCAAGGAAGGAAGCGTGGCATCCTCTGTTTTATTGTCAGGGACAGTAACAGCAAAAAATGAACAATATGTTTATTTTGATGCTAGTAAGGGAGATTTAGATGAAATCCTTGTTTCTGTGGGTGATAAAGTCAGTGAAGGGCAGGCTTTAGTCAAGTACAGTAGTTCAGAAGCCCAGGCGGCCTATGATTCAGCGAGTCGGGCAGTAGCTAAGGCAGATCGTCATATCAACGAACTCAACCAAGCGCGAAATGAAGCCGCTTCAGCTCCGACTCCACAGTTGCCAACACCAGCAGGAGGCGAAGGAGCTGCAGGGCAAACTCCAGCTCCAGTAGCAGGAAATTCGGTATCCTCTATTGATGCACAATTAGGTGATGCCCGTGACGCACGTGCAGATGCAGCAGCGCAATTAAGCAAGGCTCAAAGTCAGTTGGATGCAATGACGGTTCTCAGTACCTTAGAGGGAACTGTGGTCGAAGTCAACCGTAATGTTTCTAAATCTCCAACAGGAGCTAGCCAAGTAGTAGTTCATGTCGTAAGTAATGAAAACTTGCAAGTTAAGGGGGAACTATCTGAATATAACCTTGCCAACCTCTCTGTAGGACAAGAAGTAACCTTTACTTCTAAAGTTTACCAAGATAAGAGCTGGACTGGTAAGATTAGCTACATTTCTGACTACCCTAAAAACAATGGTGAAGCAGCAAGTGCAGCTACTGCCGCAGCAGGTGGTAATTCTGGTTCTAAATATCCATATACCATCGATGTTACAAGTGAAATCGGTGATTTGAAACAAGGATTCTCAGTAAGTGTTGAGGTCAAGAACAAGAGTAAAGCCATTTTGGTTCCTCTAACAAGTATTGTGACTGAAAATGATAAGAACTATGTCTGGGTGCTTGACGAGCAGAAAAAGGCCAAGAAAGTGGAAGTTAGTTTGGGTAATGCTGATGCAGACAACCAAGAAATCACTTCAGGTCTGACAAATGGAGTCAAGGTCATCAGTAACCCAACGTCTTCTCTAGAGGAAGGAAAAGAGGTGAAGGCTGATGAAGCAACTAATTAGTCTAAAAAATATCTGCAGAAGCTACCGTAATGGTGACCAAGAACTGCAGGTTCTCAAAAATATCAACCTAGAAGTGAATGAGGGTGAGTTTGTTGCCATTATGGGACCATCTGGTTCTGGTAAGTCCACTCTCATGAATACGATCGGCATGTTGGATACACCAACCAGTGGAGAATATTATCTTGAAGGCCAAGAAGTAGCTGGACTTGGTGAAAAACAATTAGCCAAGGTTCGCAACCAACAAATCGGTTTTGTCTTTCAGCAGTTCTTTCTTCTATCTAAACTCAATGCTCTGCAAAACGTAGAATTGCCCTTGATTTACGCGGGAGTTTCGGCTTCAAAACGTCGCAAGTTAGCTGAGGAATATCTAGATAAGGTTGAATTGACAGAACGTAGTCATCATTTGCCTTCGGAATTATCTGGTGGTCAAAAGCAACGTGTGGCTATTGCGCGTGCCTTGGTAAATAATCCTTCTATTATTCTAGCGGACGAACCGACAGGAGCCTTGGATACCAAAACAGGGAATCAAATTATGCAACTATTGGTTGACTTGAACAAAGAAGGAAAAACCATTATCATGGTAACGCATGAGCCTGAAATAGCTGCTTATGCCAAACGTCAGATTGTCATTCGCGATGGAGTTATTTCATCTGATAGTGCTCAGTTAGAAAAGGAGGAAAACTAAGATGCAGAATCTGAAATTTGCCTTTTCATCTATTATGGCTCACAAGATGCGTTCTTTGCTTACCATGATTGGGATTATTATCGGTGTTTCATCGGTTGTTGTGATTATGGCTCTGGGTGATTCTATGTCTCGACAGCTCAATAAAAATATGACCAGATCTCAAAAAAATATCAGTGTCTTTTTCTCTTCTAAAAAAAGTAAAGATGGATCTTTTACTCAGAAACAATCAGCTTTTACGGTTTCTGGAAAAGAAGAGGAAGTTCATGTTGAACCACCAAAACCGCAAGAATCTTGGGTCAAGGAGGCAGCCAAACTCAAGGGAGTGGATAATTACTATGTAACCAACTCAACGAACGCCATCTTGACTTATAAAGATAAAAAGGTTGAAAATGCCAATTTAACAGGTGGAAACAGAACTTATATGGAGGCTGTTAACAATGAAATTCTTGCAGGTCGTAGCCTTAGAGAACAAGATTTCAAAGAATTTGCAAGTGTCATTTTGCTTGATGAAGAATTATCCATTAGTCTATTTGGATCTCCTCAAGAGGCTATTAACAAGGTTGTAGAAGTTAATGGTTTTAGTTATCGAGTCATTGGTGTTTATACTAGCCCAGAATCTAAAAATTCAAAAATATATGGTCTTGGCGGCTTGCCTATTACCACAAATATCTCCCTTGCTGCGAATTTTAATGTAGATGAAATAGCTAATATTGTCTTTCGAGTGAATGATACAAGCTTGACTCAAACTCTGGGTCCAGAATTAGCACGAAAAATGACAGAGCTTGCTGGCTTGCAACAGGGAGAATATCAAGTGGCAGATGAGTCAGCTGCATTCGCAGAAATTCAACAATCGTTTAGTTTTATGACGACGATTATTAGTGCCATTGCAGGAATTTCTCTCTTTGTTGGAGGAACTGGTGTTATGAACATTATGCTGGTTTCGGTGACAGAGCGTACTCGTGAAATTGGTCTCCGTAAGGCTTTGGGTGCAACACGTGCTAATATTTTAATTCAGTTTTTGATTGAATCCATGATTTTGACCTTGCTTGGCGGAGTCATTGGTTTGACAATTGCGACAGGCTTAACCGCTATAGCTGGTATACTTTTACAAGGTTTGATTGCGGGTATAGAAGTGGGAGTATCGATCCCAGTTGCCCTATTTAGTCTTGCAGTTTCTGCTAGTGTTGGTATGATTTTTGGGGTCTTGCCAGCCAATAAGGCATCGAAACTTGATCCAATCGAAGCCCTTCGTTATGAATAAGATTAACAAGATGGACACTCGTCTATCTTGTTTTTGTATGGATTTCCCTATCGAAATTCATTAAAAATGTGATATAATGAAGTGTTAGAAAAACAGGTTTCATTAGCCTGGAAAGGAAATATTATGTCTGAAAAGAATTTTTATATTACAACACCGATTTACTATCCATCTGGTAAACTCCATATCGGTTCTGCCTACACAACTATCGCTTGTGATGTCCTAGCTCGTTACAAACGCCTCATGGGCTACGATGTCTTTTATTTGACAGGTCTTGATGAGCATGGTCAAAAAATTCAGCAGAAAGCTGAAGAAGCTGGTATCACACCTCAAGCCTATGTTGATGGGATGGCGGTTGGAGTCAAAGAACTCTGGCAATTACTAGATATCTCATACGATAAATTCATCCGTACAACGGATGACTACCATGAAAAAGTAGTGGCGCAAGTCTTTGAGCGCTTGCTTGCTCAAGATGACATCTACTTGGGTGAATACTCGGGGTGGTATTCAGTCTCAGATGAGGAATTCTTTACAGAAAGCCAGCTGGCAGAAGTTTTCCGTGACGAAGCAGGAAATGTAACTGGCGGTATCGCTCCATCAGGTCACGAGGTTGAATGGGTTTCTGAAGAATCATACTTCCTTCGCCTCAGCAAATACCAAGATCGTTTGGTAGACTTTTTCAAGTCCCATCCTGAATTTATCACTCCAGATGGTCGTCTGAATGAAATGCTTCGCAACTTCATCGAGCCAGGTTTAGAGGATTTGGCGGTTTCTCGTACAACCTTTACATGGGGTGTTCCGGTACCATCAAATCCTAAACACGTTGTATACGTTTGGATTGATGCTCTTCTTAACTATGTGACAGCTCTTGGCTACGATCAAGATGAACATGGTAACTTTGACAAATTCTGGAATGGCACAGTCTTCCACATGGTAGGAAAAGACATCCTTCGTTTCCACTCGATTTACTGGCCAATCCTTCTTATGATGTTGGATATCAAATTGCCAGATCGTTTGATTGCCCATGGTTGGTTTGTCATGAAAGACGGCAAAATGTCTAAGTCTAAAGGGAATGTGGTTTACCCTGAAATGTTGGTAGAGCGTTATGGACTAGATCCGCTTCGTTACTACCTCATGCGTAGCCTTCCAGTTGGTTCAGACGGAACCTTCACTCCAGAAGACTATGTAGGTCGTATCAACTACGAATTGGCCAATGACCTTGGAAACCTCCTCAATCGTACGGTTTCTATGATTAATAAGTACTTTGACGGGCAAGTCCCTGCCTATGTAGAAGGTGTAACAGAGTTTGACCATGCTCTTGCTCAAGTAGCTGCTGAATCAATCGCTGACTACCATACTCACATGGAAGCAGTTGACTACCCACGTGCACTTGAAGCAGTCTGGACCCTTATCTCTCGTACTAACAAATACATCGACGAGACAGCTCCATGGGTCTTGGCAAAGGATGAAGCACTCCGCGATCAATTGGCAAGTGTCATGAGTCACTTGGCAGCTAGCCTTCGTGTCGTAGCTCACTTGATTGAGCCATTTATGATGGAAACCAGTCGTGCAGTCTTGACTCAACTTGGACTAGCAGAAGTTTCTAGCCTTGAAAACTTGAGCTTGGCTGATTTCCCTGCAGGTGTAACTGTAGTTGCCAAAGGAACACCAATCTTCCCACGTCTGGATATGGAAGAAGAAATCGCCTATATCAAGGAACAAATGGAAGGCAACAAACCAGCAGTCGAAAAAGAGTGGAACCCAGACGAAGTTGAACTCAAACTAAACAAGGAAGAAATCAAGTTTGAAGACTTTGACAAGGTCGAAATCCGTGTCGCAGAAGTCAAAGAAGTGTCTAAAGTAGAAGGTTCAGATAAGTTGCTTCAATTCCGCTTGGATGCTGGTGATGGTGAAGATCGTCAAATCCTCTCAGGAATTGCAAAATACTATCCAAACGAACAAGAGTTGGTCGGCAAGAAAGTTCAAATCGTTGCCAATCTTAAACCACGTAAAATGATGAAGAAATATGTCAGTCAAGGTATGATTCTCTCAGCTGAACATGATGGACAATTAACCCTTCTTACAGTTGATCCAGCTGTACCTAATGGAAGTGTGATTGGGTAAAAATAGACAGGACTAGTTCATGCTAGTTCTGTTTTTTTCTTTAACTATTATGCTTTACAAACTAGTTTGAAAGTGATATATTATAGATGAAGCTACTAGTAGGTATTACAAAATAGATTAGAAGGGAGAAGGAATGAAGGAAACTCAACTATTAAAAGGTGTTCTTGAAGGTTGTGTCTTGGATATGATTGGTCAAAAAGAGCGGTATGGTTATGAGTTGGTTCAGACTTTGCGAGAGGCTGGATTTGATACTATCGTTCCAGGAACTATTTATCCTTTGTTGCAAAAGTTAGAAAAAAATCAATGGATAAGAGGCGACATGCGTCCGTCTCCAGATGGTCCAGATCGGAAGTATTTTTCGTTAACCAAAGAAGGAGAAGAGCGTGTCTCGGTCTTTTGGCAACAATGGGACGATTTGAGTCAAAAAGTAGAAGGGATTAAGAAGGGGGGAAAACCATGAAGAAAATAAAGTATTATGAAGAAACAAGCGCTTTGTTGCATCAGTTTTCTGAGGAGAATCAGCAGTATTTTGAGGAACTGTGGGATAGTTTTAATCTTGCTGGATTTCTCTATGATGAGGACTATCTCAGAGAGCAGATTTATTTGATGATGCTTGATTTCTCAGAAGCAGAACGAGATGGCATGAGTGCAGAGGATTATTTAGGTAAGAATCCTAAAAAAATAATGAAAGAGATTCTCAAGGAAGCACCTCGCAGTTCTATCAAGGAGTCCCTTTTGACGCCAATTTTTGTCCTAGCGATATTACGTTACTATCATCTACTGGGTGATTTTTCTAAAGGTCCTCTCTTAACAGTTAATTTGCTTACTTTTTTAGGGCAACTTCTTCTTTTTCTGATTGGATTTGGGCTTGTGGCTACAATTTTACGAAAAAGTTTAGTCCAAGATTCTCCTAAAATGAAAATTAGCACCTATATTATCGTTGGGATTCTTGTTCTGCTAGTTGTTCTGGGGTATGTAGGAATAGGAAGTTTTGTACAAGAAGGAGCCTTTTATCTTCCTGCTCCCTGGGATAGTTTATCTGTCTTTACGATTTCCCTAGTCATCAGTATTTGGAATTGGAAAGAACCGATTTTTCGTCCCTTTGTCAGTATGATTGTTGCCCATCTTGTTGTAGGCTCTCTGCTCCGTTACTATGAGTGGATGGGAATTTCAAATGTTTTTCTTACAAAAGCTATTCCTTTAGCTGTCCTCTTTATTGGAATCTTTGTCTTGTTCCGTGGGTTTAAGAAGATAAAATGGAGTGAAATATAGTCAAAAAGCCGTTGCAAAGCGGTTTTTTTGTTATTTATAATTTACCTTGATAGTTTTTTAGCAATATAGTAAAATGAAGGAAATATTTTATATATATATTGGAGTTTAGAATGAAGAAAATATTTATATCTTTTGGGATTATTTCTCTTTTAACAGGTTTAGTTTGGTTTTTCTTATATGGGAATCATAAAGAGAGTGATGCTCAGAAAAAACAATTAAATACGGAGGAAATTATAAAGTCAGACTTTTTAGATTTATCGGGAGATTATGTGTCTTCTACAGGCGAGAAAGCTACTGTTGCTAAGAATGATCAGAATTGGAGAATTTCATATAATACAGACGAAGGTAATGTATTTGGAGATTTTTCTACAGATTGGAAGGAAGATGGCAACAATAGATCTTCTGTTACAGAATTTAATAAGTCAGACGGAAATAAGGATTTTAAAATATCTATTTCAGTTAATAATGTAGACGATTCGTCTAAAATTTTAAAGGTAATCACCTTATCTGACGGAAATAAGAATCATGAAATGGTATTTGCTAGTAGGAGTGATTATTATAAAAGTAGTAAGGATAATGTTCTTCAAAGTGTTTTAAGTACTTTTGAAGGAACATATTCTAATGACTACTTAGAAAAAGCAATTGTGGAATCAAATTTTAATTTGTATGGGTATAAGAGAGAAGATTACTATAAAGGGATAACTTCTGTTTTTCCAAGAGTGTCTTATCAAGATGGAGATTGGATTTTCTGGAGTGGTTCCACTCATGCCCAATTTAGGTTGGATAGAAGTAAAACACTGAAAAAAATTAATGATTATTATGAAGTGTATTTTGTAGGAGATAATAAAAATTCAAATATTGGTCAAGAATTAGTGTTAACATTTATCCCTGCTAATGAAACTGGACCAGATAATGACAAAACTCAAGAGAACAGAATACTTTATGGGAAGACTTATTTAAAACCTTATAAAGAAGCGTGGTGGGAAAAGTATGACAATATTAGTTCTACAAAGTTTGATTTAGATATTGAAGCTATTGAAAATGGTGATATTTCCACACTTGTTGGAATATGGAGGAATGGTCGCGGAAATGAATTGATAATTAATTCCGATGGAACAACTGGAGATGGAAATAGGATTAAAGTAATCAAAGATTCATCTAAGAAGAGCAGTGTTCCGTATGTTAGTTTACAAAGTAGTCATACGAGTGTGGCTATTGGATTATTTAAAATAGGTTTTAAAAATCCAATGGGTGATCAATCAGATAGTTCACGACCACGCTTAATTATTACTCAATCAGCTGGAAATTATGATGAAGATTTTTATTACTATAAAGTAGAGTCAAGTGATATCCCGTAGAATAATAGAAGAATCATAATCAAAAAGCCGTTTTAAAGCGGTTTTTTGTTATAATTAAATGAAGAATGTAGAATCAAAGGAGAAAAATTTGATGAGATACATAACTCTTGGTCAAGATGACAAAGAATTATCAGAAATTGTTCTCGGAATGATGAGAATAGAAGATAAGTCTGTTAGAGAAGTTGAAGAGCTTGTAGAAACAGCACTGTCTGTTGGAATCAATGCTTTCGACTTGGCTGATATATATGGTCGTGGTCGTTGTGAAGAACTGTTAGGTCTTGTCCTAAAAAATCGTCCAGATTTAAGAGAAAAGATGTGGATTCAGTCAAAATGTGGAATTCGCATTGAAGAATTTACCTATTTTGATTTTTCAAAAGAGTATATATTACAATCAGTTGATGGGATTTTAGAAAGATTGCAGGTTGATTATTTAGATAGCTTGCTTCTTCATCGACCAGATGCTTTGATGGAATCTGACCAAGTAGCAGAAGCCTTTGATCTCCTTTATAAACAAGGTAAGGTTCGAGATTTTGGAGTTTCTAATCAAAATCCTATGATGATGGAGTTGTTAAAAAAAGATGTCAAGCAGCCGTTAGCTGTTAATCAGCTACAATTGAGTGCGGCTTTTACACCAGGATTCGGATCAGGTTTTCATGTTAATATGGAAGATAATCAAGCAGCTATGCGAGATGGTAGCATTTTTGAATATTGCAAATTACACGATGTGGTCATTCAAGCATGGTCTGTCTTACAATTCGGGTATTTTAAAGGGAATTTTGTTGGAAATGAGAAATTTCAAGCTTTAAATCAAGTACTTGAGCGTTTAGCTATTAAATATGGAGTAACTTCTTCAACTATTGCCGTTTCTTGGATATTGCGTTATCCAGCAAAAATGCAGGCAGTTGTAGGTACAACAAATCCTAAGCACTTGAGAGAAGTTAGCCAAGCGTCAAACTTTAGCTTAACAAGAAAAGAATGGTATGAAATTTATCTTGCAGCAGGGAATGATTTGCCGTAAGTAGAAGCAGATTTAAATAAATCATAGTCAAAAAACCGTTGGAAAATGGTTTTTTGTTATAATTAAATGAAGAATGTAGAATTAAAGGAGCATAACATGACATTTGAGGAAATCCTGCCTGGATTAAAGGCCAAGAAAAAATATGTACGTACTGGTTGGGGAGGTGCTGAAAACTATGTCCAACTTTTTGATACTATCGAGCAAAATGGGGTTGCGCTTGAAGTAACGCCCTATTTCCTAATCAACGTATCTGGAGAAGGAGAAGGTTTTTCCATGTGGAGCCCGACACCTTGTGATGTTTTAGCGACAGATTGGGTAGAAGTGCATGACTAGGCGTGTACTCATTACAGGAGTGAGTTCAGGTATTGGATTGGCTCAGGCTCGACTTTTTTTAGAGAAGGGCTATCAAGTTTATGGAGTGGATCAAGGTGAAAATCCATTCCTACAAGGTGATTTCCATTTTTTACAGAGAGATTTGACCTTGGACTTGGAGCCTATTTTTGACTGGTGCCCTCAGGTGGATATTTTGTGCAATACTGCAGGAGTTTTGGATGACTACAAACCACTTTTGGAGCAATCAGCCCAGGACATTCAAGAGATTTTTGAAATCAACTATGTGACTCCAGTTGAGTTGACTCGTTATTATTTGACGCAAATGCTGAAAAATAAAAAAGGAATCATTATCAATATGTGTTCGATTGCTTCAAGTCTAGCTGGCGGAGGTGGTCACGCCTATACCTCGTCTAAGCATGCCTTAGCTGGCTTTACCAAGCAGTTGGCTCTGGACTATGCAGAGGCAGGTATTCAGGTCTTTGGGATTGCTCCAGGAGCAGTCAAGACAGCTATGACCGCTGCGGATTTTGAGCCAGGTGGATTGGCTGACTGGGTTGCTAGTGAAACACCAATCAAGCGCTGGATTGAGCCAGAGGAAGTAGCAGAAGTCAGTCTCTTTTTGGCCAGTGGAAAGGCATCTGCCATGCAGGGTCAAATTCTGACAATAGATGGTGGCTGGTCTTTGAAGTAGGGGGAGTTGGATGGATATTCAAGAGCTCACAGAAGAAAATGCATCGCCGTTAGTCTTGAAGGTTAAGTCTGAATTATTAGGATTTCCAGAACTGGACAAGACTTCTTACATGAATTGGAAGGTGAATGATGAGAAACCAACTTGCCCTTAGTGGAGAAAAAATTCTTGAAAAAGTTTACCCACAACTATTTCACCACATTGGAATGATTCGTGGGGAGTATTTGTCGAGAGAGATCAACCAAAACATCCTGTTACCAAGTTGTCAGGAATTTGTAAAAGATTATCTAAACACTATTTGCTTCTTGTACTCAGATGAAGAGGTATGGTATCGTTTTTCTGAATTAACGAATACAGAAGCTAATTGTCTAAAGGGGACTAAAGAGTATTTTGATGAAAATCATCCCTTATTTGGATATAGAGGAACTAGGCGTTTGCTGGCGTGTCCGGATGAATTTCAGGCTGAAGCACATGTCGTTACAGAAGTTTATCAAAACAATCCCAATCTATCTGCTATCTTTCCTTTTGTCAATGATGCTGAGCAGTTAAAGCAAGCTATCACAGTATTGCGTCAGCATGGTTTTACTGGGAAAATTGGCACGATGATTGAATTACCGTCAGCGTATTTTGACTTGGATAGGATACTGGAAACGGGTATTTCAAAGATTGTAGTTGGAATGAATGATTTGACTTCTTTTATTTTTGCCACTGTGAGAAACAGTCAATGGCATGATATGGAAAGTCCAATTATGTTAGATATGCTAAGAGATATGCAGGATAAAGCAAGGATTAAAAATATTGACTTTGCTGTAGCAGGTTATCTGAATGATTCTTTCATACAAAAAATGAATCAGTTGGGTATCGAATGCATTCTCCATTACAGCTCTATTCCGGAGATTTTTAATGTAGAGATTGACCATCCAGATCATCTCAAACATATAAAAGAAGAAAGTAAGAAATTACAAAGGAGCACCTATGACACCGCAAGAAATGTGGAATGCATACAAGAAAATTAACCCCTCTATAGGAGATGAAATCGATGCTTGGGCTTTTGGAGTGGAACCAGACCTTTTAGCAGATTTGGTTTTAAGAGGCGAAAAGACTGCAACCGCCTCAGCCTACGACCTCTACGCTCTAGAAGCCGAACCCCTTCCTAAAGAAGGCACCTTAGATGTCATTTTAGATAGTCAAGATCAGGCTGTCTGTATTGTCGAAATTACAAAGGTTTCTGTCCAGCCCTTCGATCAAGTTTCTGCTCAACATGCCTTTAAAGAAGGTGAAGGTGACAAATCCCTAGCCTATTGGCGTCAGGTTCATGAGGATTGTTTCGCCGAGTGGCTGAAAGAAGCAGGACTGACTTTTACACCTGAAAGCAAGGTTGTTTTAGAAGAATTTCGCAAGGTCTACCCACTGTAGACTGTTAGATGGAAGAAAGTTTTGGAAATCGCCGTCCAATCCTTTTTTCTCAAGCAAAACATGATATAATAAGTTTGTTTGAAGAAGAGCTTTAGCTCTTAAACTTAGATAGGAGAAAACTATGCAAGCAGTTGAACATTTTATTAAGCAATTTGTTCCTGAACATTATGATTTATTTTTAGACTTGAGTCGTGAGACCAAGACGTTTTCTGGGAAGGTGACCATTACTGGTCAAGCACAGAGTGACCGTATTTCCCTCCACCAAAAAGACTTGGAAATCGCCACTGTAGAAGTTGCAGGGGAAGCTCGCCCATTTACAGTTGACCATGACAATGAAGCCCTTCATATTGAACTTGCGGAAGCTGGTCAAGTTGAAGTGGTTATCGCTTTCTCAGGAAAAATTACAGACAACATGACAGGGATTTACCCATCTTACTACACAGTTGATGGAGTGAAGAAGGAAGTATTGTCTACTCAATTTGAGAGCCATTTTGCGCGCGAAGCCTTCCCATGTGTGGATGAGCCTGAAGCCAAAGCAACTTTTGACCTTTCTTTGCGTTTTGACCAAGCAGAAGGTGAATTGGTCTTGTCAAACATGCCTGAGATTGATGTTGAAAACCGTAAAGAAACAGGTATCTGGAAGTTTGAGACAACACCTCGCATGTCTTCTTACTTGTTGGCCTTTGTTGCTGGTGATTTGCAAGGTGTGACGGCTAAAACTAAAAACGGTACCCTCGTAGGTGTCTACTCAACCAAAGCCCACCCACTATCTAACCTTGATTTCTCACTGGACATTGCTGTTCGCTCTATCGAGTTTTACGAAGATTACTACGGAGTCAAGTATCCAATCCCTCAATCTCTTCATATTGCTCTTCCTGACTTCTCAGCTGGTGCTATGGAAAACTGGGGTCTTGTAACCTACCGTGAAGTTTACTTGGTTGTCGATGAAAATTCTACATTTGCTAGCCGTCAACAAGTTGCTCTTGTTGTGGCACATGAGTTGGCTCACCAATGGTTTGGTAACCTCGTTACTATGAAATGGTGGGATGACCTTTGGCTCAATGAAAGTTTTGCTAACATGATGGAGTACGTCTGTGTGGATGCTATTGAACCAAGCTGGAATATCTTTGAAGATTTCCAAACAGGTGGTGTTCCGTCTGCCTTGAAACGTGACGCGACGGATGGTGTTCAGTCTGTTCACGTTGAAGTCAAACACCCAGATGAAATCAACACGCTCTTTGATGGTGCTATCGTCTATGCCAAAGGAAGCCGCCTCATGCATATGCTTCGCCGTTGGCTAGGTGATGCT
This sequence comes from Streptococcus mitis, assembly GCF_946190285.1. GTDB lineage: Bacteria > Bacillota > Bacilli > Lactobacillales > Streptococcaceae > Streptococcus > Streptococcus mitis_CP. Next base: position 94,733 of record NZ_CAMHZX010000001.1, read on the forward strand.
GATTTCGCTAAAGGTTTGCATGCTTATTTTGAAAAGCACCAGTACAGCAATACCATCGGTCGTGACCTTTGGGATGCCCTTGGTCAAGCGTCAGGACGTGATGTCGCAGCCTTCATGGATTCTTGGTTGGAACAACCTGGTTACCCAGTACTTACTGTTAAAGTTGAAAATGATGTTTTGAAGATTTCACAAAAACAATTCTTCATCGGTGAGCACGAAGACAAGAACCGTCTCTGGGTTGTGCCACTCAACAGCAACTGGAAAGGCTTGCCAGATACACTTGAAGCTGAAAGTATCGAAATTCCTGGCTACGCAGCTCTTCTTGCTGAAAATGAAGGAGCTCTTCGTCTCAATACTGAAAATACAGCCCACTACATTACAGACTATCAAGGAGACTTGTTAGATGCAGTTCTTGCTGACCTAGTTGAGCTTGATAACACAAGCAAACTGCAAATCGTCCAAGAACGTCGTTTACTTGCTGAGGCAGGGCACATTTCTTATGCTGACTTGCTCCCAGTCCTTGATAAACTTGCCAAGGAAGAGTCTTACCTTGTGGTTTCAGCTGTTTCTCAAGTGATTTCTGCCCTTGAGCGCTTTATCGATGAAGGAACAGAAGCTGAAACAGCCTTCAGAGCACTGGTTGCTAAATTGGCTCGTCACAACTATGACCGTCTTGGTTTCAAAGCCAAAGACGGAGAATCAGATGAGGATGAATTGGTTCGTCAGTTGGCCATTTCTATGATGATTCGCTCAAATGATGTAGAAGCTAGTCAAGTTGCTAGCCAAATCTTCGTAGCACACAAGGAGAATCTTGCAGGACTCCCAGCAGCTATTCGATCACAAGTTCTGATTAATGAGATGAAACATCATGAGACTAAAGACTTGTTAGCACTTTATCTTGATACTTATACGCACGCAACAGATGCTGTCTTTAAACGTCAGTTGGCAGCAGCTCTTGCCTACAGTAAAGATGCGGACAATATCCAAACCTTGATTGCTTCTTGGAAGGACAAATTTGTGGTCAAACCACAAGACTTGTCTGCTTGGTACTTCCAGTTCTTAAACCATCAAGCAACTCAGGAAACAGCATGGTCTTGGGCTCGTGAAAACTGGGCTTGGATCAAGGCAGCTCTTGGAGGAGATATGAGCTTTGATAGCTTTGTTATCCTTCCTGCTCATGTATTTAAGACAGAGCAACGCTTGGCGGAATACAAGGAATTCTTTGAGCCACAACTTTCTGATCTTGCTCTTAGCCGTAATATCGGTATGGGAATCAAGGAAATTGCAGCGCGTGTTGCCTTGATTAACCGTGAAAAAGCTGCAGTGGAAGCTGTTGTTCTTCAATACGGAACTAAATAATCAAGACTAAATAAAAGAAAACTCAGCTATCTCATGTAAAATGCAGAGAGTTGAGTTTTTTTTAAGGCAAATTTGGTATAATGGTCTTAATAAGGAGGAGTTTCTCATGATAAAAATCTTATTAGTTGAGGATGACCTAGGCCTGTCAAATTCAGTATTTGACTTTTTGGACGATTTTGCGGATGTCATGCAGGTATTTGATGGAGAAGAAGGTCTCTACGAAGCTGAGAGTGGCGTCTATGACTTGATTTTGCTGGATTTGATGTTGCCAGAAAAAAATGGTTTCCAAGTCTTGAAAGAATTGCGTGAAAAGGGAATTACAACACCAGTTCTGATTATGACTGCCAAGGAAAGCTTGGATGATAAGGGACATGGATTTGAACTAGGAGCAGATGATTACCTGACCAAGCCTTTCTACCTCGAAGAACTCAAAATGCGGATTCAAGCCCTTCTCAAACGTTCAGGTAAGTTTAATGAAAACACCTTGACTTATGGAAATATTGTGGTTAATTTGTCAACCAATACCGTTAAAGTCGAAGATACTCCTGTCGAATTGCTGGGGAAAGAATTTGATTTACTAGTTTATTTCCTTCAAAATCAAAATGTTATTTTGCCGAAGACTCAGATTTTTGACCGTCTATGGGGATTTGATAGTGATACAACGATTTCGGTTGTTGAAGTCTATGTTTCAAAAGTCCGTAAAAAATTAAAAGGAACCACTTTTGCAGAGAATTTGCAAACCTTGCGCAGTGTTGGGTATATTTTAAAAGATGTTCAGTAAACTAAAAAAAACATGGTATGCGGATGACTTTAGTTACTTTATCCGCAACTTTGGTGTCTTCACCCTGATTTTCTCTACCATGACCTTGATTATTTTGCAGGTCATGCATTCGAGTCTCTATACTTCGGTGGACGATACGCTTCATGGACTAAGTGAAAATCCTCAAGCAGTTATTCAGCTTGCTGTAAATAGGGCAACAGAAGAGATTAAAGACTTAGAGAATGCCGCTACAGATACTAGTAAGACTGAGGTGAAACCCAATGTCAGTTCTAACACAGAAGTCATTCTTTTTGATAAGAATTTTACCCAGCTCCTTTCTGGAAATCGATTTTTGGGCTTGGATAAGATTAAGTTAGAAAAGAAAGAACTAGGTCATATCTATCAGATTCAGGTTTTTAATAGCTATGGACAGGAAGAAATCTATCGCATGATCTTGATGGAAACCAATATCAGTTCGGTTTCAACCAATATCAAGTATGCGGCTGTCTTGATTAATACCAGTCAGTTGGAGCAGGCCAGTCAAAAGCATGAGCAACTGATTGTGGTTGTGATGGCTAGTTTCTGGATTTTGTCTTTGATTGCCAGTCTCTATCTGGCTAGGGTCAGTGTTCGTCCTTTACTTGAAAGTATGCAGAAGCAGCAGTCCTTTGTGGAAAATGCCAGTCATGAGTTACGAACTCCTCTTGCAGTTTTGCAAAATCGTTTAGAGACCCTTTTTCGTAAGCCAGAAGCAACCATTATGGATGTGAGCGAAAGCATTGCCTCTAGTTTGGAAGAAGTTCGAAATATGCGTTTTTTGACGACAAACTTGCTGAACTTAGCTCGGAGAGATGATGGGATTAAGCCGGAACTTGCAGAAGTTCCAACCAGTTTTTTCAATACGACTTTCACAAACTATGAGATGATTGCTTCTGAAAATGACCGTGTCTTTCGTTTTGAAAATCGTATCCATCGCACGATTGTCACAGATCAACTTCTTTTGAAACAACTGATGACCATCTTATTTGATAATGCTATCAAATATACTGAGGAGGATGGTGAAATTGATTTTATGATTTCAGCGACTGATCGTAATCTTTATTTGCTAGTTTCCGACAATGGAGTCGGTATTTCAGCAGAAGATAAGAAGAAAATTTTTGACCGTTTTTATCGAGTGGACAAGGCTAGAACCCGTCAAAAAGGTGGTTTTGGTTTAGGTTTATCCCTAGCCAAGCAAATTGTAGATGCCTTAAAAGGAACCATTACTGTTAAAGATAATAAACCAAAGGGAACAATCTTTGAAGTGAAGATTGCCATCCACACACCATCTAAAAAGAAAAAATAAAAATATCGCTCCAGACGGGGCGATATTTTGGATTTATCTTCTACGTTTTCGTTTGATGATGAAGCGTTGAACTTTTAAGACAAGTAAACTGGATCCGATTGCTGCAGTAAAGGCAAGAGCAGGTGATAATTTTAATGCTAAAAAGATAAAACTAAAGATAGCAATACAGATACAAAAAACAGCGATATTAACAAAAAATAGGATTTCCTTGAGATTGGCATCAGATTGCGCTTCAGGTGTATAATCTTGATAGCGAGGAACCTGCTGGCTTAATTCTTCTTGATAGTCTACCTCATAGGATTGTAATTTTCTTACGGGCATTATTCTCTCCTTAACAGTACATACCTATTTTATCATTTTTTCAGCAGAGAATTATTACAGAAAGGTTACAATAAGAATAAAGTCCCTTTTCATTTTTAAAGAATGGCTGATTTTCCAGAAATGTGGTATAATTTTTCTTATGGAAAAGATTATCATTACAGCAACTGCTGAAAGTATTGAACAAGTTAAACAACTGCTCGAAGCTGGCGTAGACCGTATCTATGTCGGTGAGAAAGATTTTGGCCTTCGTCTGCCAACAACCTTTAGCCATGACCAATTGCGTGAAATTGCTAAGTTGGTTCATGAAGCAGGTAAAGAATTGATTGTTGCGGTTAACGCCCTCATGCACCAAGATATGATGGATCGTATCAAGCCTTTCTTAGACTTTTTGGAAGAAATCAAGACAGACTACATTACGATTGGGGATGCAGGTGTCTTTTACGTAGTCAACCGCGATGGTTATTCCTTTAAGACCATCTACGATGCTTCAACCATGGTAACTAGTAGTCGTCAGATCAACTTCTGGGGACAAAAGGCTGGTGCATCTGAGGCTGTTTTGGCGCGTGAAATTCCATCAGCTGAACTTTTCAAAATGCCAGAGATTTTGGAAATTCCTGCTGAAGTTTTGGTTTACGGAGCTAGCGTTATCCATCATTCTAAACGTCCGCTCTTGCAAAATTACTATAACTTTACGCACATCGATGATGAAAAGACGCGCAAGCGTGATCTCTTCTTGGCTGAGCCAAGTGACCCAGAGAGTCACTATTCCATTTTTGAAGACAATCATGGAACCCACATTTTTGCCAACAATGACCTTGATTTGATGACAAAATTGACAGAATTGGTAGAGCATGGTTTTACTCACTGGAAATTAGAAGGTCTCTATACACCTGGTCAGAACTTTGTTGAGATTGCAAAACTCTTTATCCAAGCGCGTAGCTTGATTCAAGAGGGTAACTTTAGCCATGACCAAGCCTTCTTGCTGGATGAAGAAGTGCGTAAACTTCACCCTAAAAACCGTTTCCTTGATACAGGATTTTATGACTACGATCCTGACATGGTTAAATAAAGCAAATGATTCGTTGAGAGAAGGAAGATTTAAAATTTCTTCTCTCAATTTTTCGTATTTCTTCACTATTTTAAAAAAATCAGCAGGCTAGGATGCTCTGTTTGCTGGGATTTTTAAGAAAAGTAAGCTTCTTGAGTTTGAAAATTATCCTATGTTTGCAGGTGCCAAATGGCCCTTTTTTTGGTATAATTTTTTATAATGAAAACGATTGGTAATCGCTATGTTGTGGTTGATTTAGAGGCAACTAGCACAGGTAGTAAGGCTAAAATTATCCAAGTGGGAATTGTTGTGATTGAGGACGGAAAAATCGTCGATCACTATACGACGGATGTCAATCCACATGAACCCTTAGATGCTCATATCAAAGAACTGACAGGATTGACAGACCAACGTCTGGCGCAAGCACCTGATTTTTCGCAAGTTGCTAGAAAAATCTTTGACTTGGTGGAGGATGGGATTTTTGTAGCCCATAATGTTCAGTTTGATGCCAATCTCTTGGCGGAAAATTTATTTTTTGAAGGCTATGAACTAAAAAATCCTCGTGTTGACACGGTCGAATTGGCTCAGGTCTTTTTCCCAGAACTGGAAAAATATAGTTTGCCGATATTGTGTCGAGAATTAGGAATTCCTCTTAAGCACGCTCACACAGCCCTTTCAGATGCACACGCTACCGCGGAATTACTCTTATTTCTACGAAAAAAGATGGCCCAGCTTCCTAAAGGTCTCCTGGAACGCTTGCTGGAAATGGCTGACGCCCTCCTATATGAGTCCTACCTGGTTATTGAAGAAATTTATCGAAGTCAATCTATCCTGAGTTCTCCAGACTTGGTCGAAGTTCAAGGGCTATATTTCAAGAAAACTGCAGATTCCATGGAGTCACGAAAATTATCCCAAGATTTTTCTAAGAATATTTCTCTGTTGAACCTTGAAGTGAGGGAGGAGCAAGAAAGTTTTGCTAAAGAGGTTGGTTTGCTATTGAAAGATGAGCCTGTCTCATTAATTCAAGCACCGACAGGGATTGGGAAAACCTATGGCTATCTCTTACCCGCTTTATCTCAAGCCAAAGAGCGACAAATTGTTCTTAGTGTTCCGACAAAGATTCTTCAAAATCAGATCATGGAAGAAGAAGGGAAACGTCTCAAGGAAGTGTTCCATATAGATATTCATAGTTTAAAAGGACCACACAATTATCTGAAGTTGGATGCCTTTTATCGATCCTTGCAAGAAAATGATGAAAATCGCTTATTTAGACGTTTTAAAATGCAACTCTTGGTCTGGTTGACAGAGACAGAAACGGGGGATTTGGATGAAATTGGGCAACTCTACCGTTACCAACATTTTCTAACAGATCTTCGTCATGACGGGAATTTATCATCTCATAGCTTATTTGTGACGGAAGATTTTTGGAAACGTAGTCAAGAAAGAACACAAACCTGCAAGCTTTTAGTGACCAATCATGCCTATCTTGTAACCAGACTTGAAGATAATCCTGAATTTGTCAGTGACCGTTTATTGATTATTGATGAAGTTCAAAAGATTTTGTTAGCTCTAGAAAATCTGCTTCAAGAGACCTACGATATCCAGTCTATTATCGATTTGCTTGATAAGGCTTTACTGGAGGAGCAAAATAAGGTCCAACAACGAATACTAGAAAGTATTCGCTTTGAGTGCTTCTACTTGATAGAACAATTTCAGTCTGGAAAATCTAGGAAAAATATCTTAGATTCTCTTGCCAATCTCCATCAATATTTTTCAGAATTAGAAGTAGAAGGCTTTGAGGAGCTGGTTCGCTATTTTACAGCTGACCGAGATTACTGGCTTGAAGCAATTGAAACGAGTCAAAAGAAAGTTCAAATTTCTTCTACGAAATCTGGCCGTATTCTTCTGTCCTCTTTAATACCTGAGAGTTGCCAAGTCTTGGGAGTATCGGCTACTCTTGAGATTAGTCAGAGAGTTTCTTTGGCCGACCTGTTAGGCTATCCTGAAGCCAAATTTGTCAAGATTGAAGCTTGTAGAAAACAGGACCAAGAAGTGGTCTTGGTCAAAGATTTCCCTCTGGTGACAGAAACTTCCATAGAAGTCTATGCCAAAGAGGTAGCTGATTTACTAGTGGAAATTCAAGCTTTCCAGCAACCGATTCTGGTTCTCTTTACTGCTAAAGACATGCTTCTAGCAGTATCGGATTTACTACCAGTTAGCCATCTGGCCCAGTATAAAAATGGGGATGTGCATCAGCTTAAGAAGCGTTTTGAAAAAGGGGAGCAACAAATCCTGCTTGGTGCAGCAAGTTTCTGGGAGGGAGTGGATTTTTCAAGCCATTCTTTTGTAATTCAAGTTGTACCAAGACTCCCTTTCCAAAATCCCCAAGAGCCCTTGACGAAAAAAATCAATCAGGAATTGATTCAAGAAGGAAAAAATGCCTTTTATGATTATCAGTTGCCAATGGCTATTATTCGTTTAAAACAGGCTTTGGGAAGAAGTATGAGACGCGAACACCAACGTTCCTTAACTCTCATTTTGGATAGGAGAATTGTCGGAAAGCGATATGGCAAACAAATAGTAGCATCTCTAGCAAAAGAAGCGACAGTTAAAACCGTCTCTCAATCCGAAGTTGATGAGACTATTGATGAATTTTTAAATGAGCTTTGATAAATAGTATAGTATGAAAGTATAAGGTTAGTATATATGAAACGTTCTCTCGACTCTAGAGTCGATTATAGTTTGCTCTTGCCAGTATTTTTTCTACTGGTTATTGGCGTAGTGGCTATCTACATAGCCGTTAGTCATGATTATCCAAACAATATTCTGCCCATTTTAGGGCAGCAGGTCGCCTGGATTGCCTTGGGGCTTGTGATTGGTTTTATCGTCATGCTCTTTAATACAGAATTTCTTTGGAAGGTGACCCCCTTTCTATATATTTTAGGCTTGGGACTTATGGTTTTGCCGATTGTCTTTTATAATCCAAGTTTAGTTGCATCCACGGGTGCCAAAAACTGGGTATCGGTAAATGGTATCACCTTGTTCCAGCCGTCAGAATTTATGAAGATATCCTATATCCTCATGTTGGCCCGTGTCATTGTCCAGTTTACAAAAAAACATAAGGAATGGAGACGCACAGTTCCACTGGACTTCTTGTTGATTTTCTGGATGATTCTCTTTACCATTCCAGTCCTAGTTCTTTTGGCACTTCAAAGTGACTTAGGGACGGCTTTGGTTTTTGTAGCCATTTTCTCAGGAATCGTCTTGCTATCAGGAGTTTCTTGGAAAATTATTATCCCAGTATTTGTGACTGCTGTAACAGGAATTGCTGGTTTTTTAGCTATTTTTATCAGCAAGGACGGCCGGGCTTTTCTCCATCAACTGGGAATGCCGACTTACCAAATCAACCGTATTTTGGCTTGGCTTAATCCTTTTGATTTTGCTCAAACAACGACCTATCAGCAGGCTCAAGGGCAGATTGCGATTGGTAGTGGAGGCTTGTTTGGTCAAGGATTTAATGCTTCTAATCTGCTTATTCCAGTTCGAGAGTCGGATATGATTTTCACGGTCATTGCAGAAGATTTTGGCTTTATTGGCTCTGTTCTTGTTATTGCCCTTTATCTCATGCTGATTTACCGTATGTTGAAGATTACTCTTAAATCAAATAACCAGTTCTATACCTATATTTCCACAGGTTTGATTATGATGTTGCTCTTCCATATCTTTGAGAATATCGGTGCTGTTACTGGCTTGCTTCCCTTGACTGGGATTCCATTGCCTTTCATTTCCCAAGGGGGATCAGCTATTATCAGTAATCTAATTGGTGTAGGCTTGCTTTTATCGATGAGTTACCAGACCAATCTAGCTGAAGAAAAGAGCGGAAAAGTTCCATTCAAACGGAAAAAGGTTGTATTAAAACAAATTAAATAAGGAGAAAATCATGGTTAAAGTAGCAGTTATGTTAGCACAGGGTTTTGAAGAAATTGAAGCTTTGACAGTTGTAGATGTTTTGCGTCGTGCCAATATCACTTGTGATATGGTAGGATTTGAGGAGCAAGTAACAGGTTCACATGCAATCCAAGTAAGAGCAGATCGAGTCTTTGATGGAGATTTGTCAGACTATGACATGATTGTTCTTCCTGGAGGGATGCCTGGTTCTGCACATTTACGTGATAATCAGGCCTTGATTCAAGAGTTGCAAAGCTTCGAACGAGAAGGAAAAAAACTAGCAGCCATTTGTGCTGCGCCAATTGCTCTCAATCAAGCAGGGCTATTGAAAAACAAGCAGTACACTTGTTATGACGGCGTTCAAGAGCAAATCCTTGATGGTCACTACGTCAAGGAAACAGTAGTGGTAGATGGTCATTTGACAACCAGTCGAGGCCCCTCAACAGCCCTTGCCTTTGCTTACGAGTTGGTGGACCAACTAGGAGGAGACGCAGAGACTTTACGAACAGGAATGCTCTATCGAGATGTCTTTGGTAAAAATCAGTAAAACGGGAGTCAAACTCTCGTTTTTTTATGTGGAAAACTCAGGGAAATCATCGCTTTTTTCATAAAAAAATGCTATAATGAAGGGTATGAAATATCACGATTATATCTGGGATTTAGGTGGAACTTTACTGGATAATTACGAAACTTCAACAGCTGCATTTGTTGAAACATTGGCATTGTATGGCATCACACAAGACCATGATAGTGTCTATCAGGCTTTAAAGGTTTCTACTGATTTTGCGATTGAGACATTCGCTCCCAACTTAGAGAATTTTTTAGAAAAGTACAAGGAAAATGAAGCCAGAGAGCTTGAACACCCGATTTTATTTGATGGAGTTTCTGATTTATTGAAAGATATCTCCAATCAAGGTGGCCGTCATTTTTTGGTTTCTCATCGAAATGATCAGGTCTTGGAAATTTTAGAAAAAACCTCTATAGCAGCTTATTTTACAGAAGTGGTGACTTCTAACTCAGGCTTTAAGAGAAAACCAGATCCTGAGTCCATGATTTATTTAAGAGAAAAGTATCAGATTAACTCTGGTCTTGTAATTGGTGATCGACCGATTGATATCGAAGCCGGGAAAGCTGCAGGACTAGCTACCCACTTGTTTACCAGTATCGTGAATTTAAGACAAGTATTAGACATGTAAGAAAAAGGAATAAGATGACAGAAGAAATCAAAAATCTGCAGGCACAGGATTATGATGCCAGTCAAATTCAAGTTTTAGAGGGCTTAGAGGCTGTTCGTATGCGTCCAGGGATGTATATCGGGTCAACCTCAAAAGAAGGTCTTCACCATCTAGTCTGGGAAATCGTTGATAACTCAATCGACGAGGCCTTGGCAGGATTTGCCAGCCATATTCAAGTCTTTATTGAGCCAGATGATTCGATTACTGTTGTCGATGATGGACGTGGTATCCCCGTCGATATTCAGGAAAAAACAGGTCGACCTGCCGTTGAGACTGTCTTTACTGTTCTTCACGCTGGAGGAAAGTTTGGCGGTGGCGGATATAAGGTCTCTGGTGGTCTTCACGGAGTGGGATCCTCAGTTGTTAACGCCCTTTCAACTCAATTAGATGTCCATGTCCACAAAAATGGTAAAATTCATTACCAAGAATACCGTCGTGGTCATGTTGTTGCAGACCTTGAGGTGGTTGGAGATACGGATAAAACGGGAACAACAGTTCACTTCACACCGGACCCAGAAATTTTCACTGAAACAACAACCTTTGATTTTGATAAATTAAATAAACGGATTCAAGAGTTGGCCTTTCTAAATCGTGGTCTTCAAATCTCCATCACAGATAAGCGTGAGGGGTTAGAACAAACTAAGCATTACCATTATGAAGGTGGGATTGCTAGTTACGTTGAATATATTAACGAGAACAAGGATGTTATCTTTGATACACCAATCTATACAGATGGTGAGATGGATGATATCACAGTTGAAGTAGCCATGCAGTACACAACAGGTTACCATGAAAATGTCATGAGTTTCGCCAATAATATTCATACCCATGAAGGTGGAACGCATGAACAAGGTTTCCGTACAGCCTTGACACGTGTCATCAACGATTATGCTCGTAAAAATAAGTTATTGAAAGACAATGAAGACAATCTAACAGGGGAAGATGTCCGTGAAGGATTAACTGCAGTTATCTCAGTTAAACACCCAAATCCACAGTTTGAAGGACAGACCAAGACCAAACTGGGGAATAGCGAAGTGGTCAAGATTACCAATCGTCTCTTCAGTGATGCCTTCTCTGATTTCCTCATGGAAAATCCACAGATTGCTAAACGTATCGTGGAAAAAGGTATTTTGGCTGCTAAGGCTCGTGTGGCTGCCAAGCGTGCGCGTGAAGTTACCCGTAAAAAATCTGGTTTGGAAATTTCCAACCTTCCAGGAAAACTAGCAGATTGTTCTTCTAACAATCCTGCGGAAACAGAACTCTTCATCGTCGAAGGAGATTCAGCTGGTGGATCAGCAAAATCTGGTCGTAACCGTGAATTTCAAGCAATCCTTCCAATTCGCGGTAAGATTTTGAACGTTGAAAAGGCAAGTATGGATAAGATTCTAGCTAACGAAGAAATTCGTAGTCTTTTCACAGCGATGGGAACAGGATTTGGCGCAGAATTTGATGTTTCAAAAGCCCGTTACCAAAAACTCGTTTTGATGACCGATGCCGATGTCGATGGAGCCCACATTCGTACCCTTCTTTTAACCTTGATTTATCGTTATATGAAACCAATTCTAGAAGCTGGTTATGTCTATATTGCCCAACCACCAATCTATGGAGTCAAGGTTGGAAGTGAGATTAAAGAATATATCCAGCCAGGAGCAGATCAAGAAATCAAACTCCAAGAAGCTTTAGCACGTTATAGTGAAGGTCGTACCAAACCGACTATTCAGCGTTATAAAGGTCTTGGTGAAATGGACGACCACCAATTGTGGGAAACAACCATGGATCCAGAACACCGCTTGATGGCCAGAGTTTCTGTGGATGATGCAGCTGAGGCAGATAAAATCTTTGATATGTTGATGGGGGATCGAGTAGAGCCTCGTCGTGAATTTATCGAAGAAAATGCCGTCTATAGTACACTTGATGTCTAAAAAATCGGGAGAAGTAGTTCCCTTGGTCTAAAAAATGTGATATAATCATTACGATTGTTTCAAGTAAAAAAGGAGTTTAATATGTCTGGTAGTCTAGTAATTTATCTTGCAATTGCAGTTGCAGTTTTCTTAGTGATTGCCTATGCTATCGCAATCTACGTACGAAAACGCAATGAAAGTAAATTAGCAATTTTAGAAGAGAAAAAAGAAGAGCTGTACAATCTTCCAGTAAACGATGAAGTTGAAGCTGTAAAAAATATGCACTTGATTGGACAAAGTCAAGTGACTTTCCGTGAGTGGAACCAAAAATGGGTTGACCTATCTCTTAACTCTTTTGCTGATATCGAAAATAATCTTTTTGAAGCAGAAGGCTATAACAACTCATTCCGTTTTTTTAAGGCCAGTCATCAAATCGACCAAATCGAGAGCCAAATTACTTTGATTGAAGAAGATATTGCGTCAATTCGCAATGCCTTGGCAGATTTGGAGAAACAAGAGTCTAAAAATAGTGGACGTGTTCTTCATACCTTGGACTTGTTTGAAGAGTTACAACACCGAGTGGCTGATCATTCTGAAGAATATGGCCAAGGTTTATCTGAAATCGAAAAACAATTGGAAAATATCCAATCAGAGTTTTCTCAGTTTGTTACTTTGAATACTTCAGGTGACCCAGTAGAAGCTGCTGTGATTTTGGATAATGCTGAAAATCATATCTTGGCTTTGAGTCACATTGTTGACCGCTTGCCAGCGATTGTAAAAACATTATCTAAAGAGCTACCTGATCAATTGGATGATTTGGAGGATGGTTACCGTAAGCTTTTAGATGCTAACTATCATTTTGCTGAAACGGATATTGAATCTCGCTTCCAATTGCTTTATGAAGCTTTGAAGAAAAACCACGAAAATATTGCACAATTAGAGTTGGATAATGCTGAGTATGAAAATACTCAAGTTCAAGAAGAAATCAATTCACTCTATGATATCTTTACACGAGAAATCGCTGCTCAAAAAGTAGTAGAAGGCTTAGTTGCAACACTTCCTACATATTTGAAACACATGAAAGATAGTAATGCTGTTTTAGTGGAAGATATTCAACGATTGAGTAACAATTACCTACTATCTGAAACGGATGTTAGTCATGTTCATAGATTACAAGCTGAGTTAGAATCTTTAGAAGAATCTGTATTGGAATTAACTTCTGAACAAGAGGAACATTCTGAACCTTATTCATTCCTTGAAGATCGTTTGGAAAACTTACAAGCGACTTTGAAGGAAATTGAAGATGAACAAGTTGCGGTTAGTCAACGTCTTGCTCAGATTGAAAAAGATGATATCAATGCTCGCCAGAAGGCAAATGTTTATGTTAATCGTCTTCACACAATTAAGAGATATATGGAAAAACGCAATCTTCCAGGTATTCCTCAGAATTTCTTACAGTCGTTCTTTACAGCAAGTAACCATACTGAAGAGTTGATGGCTGAACTAGAAGAAGCTCGGGTCAATATCGAAGCTGTGAACCGTATGCTTGAAATTACAACCAATGATATGGAAGCACTTGAAGAAGAAACCTATAATATTGTTCAATATGCAACATTGACAGAACAATTGCTACAGTATTCGAACCGTTACCGCTCATTTGATGAACGAATTCAAGAAGCCTTTAATGAATCATTAGAAATTTTTGAAAAAGAATTTGATTATCATGCTTCATTTGAGAAGATTTCGCAAGCTTTGGAAGTTGCAGAACCAGGTGTAACTAACCGTTTTGTCACTTCATACGAAAAAACACGTGAGACGATTCGTTTCTAACATAATAAAAAAAGATTTGGTTCTGTGATAAGCAGCACCAAATCTTTTTTATTTATTTATTGTTTTTAAAAATGCCCAGTTACCAATTGATTTTGATCCGTATTCTAAGTCCATATGGTCCAGTAATATATAATCGTTTTTTTCGTAGAATGAGGCATTTCTAGCTGTACTAGTTATGAGTCCCAAGTGTTTACAGCCTTTTGATTTGACATAAGGTTCAATTCCTTGTGTCAGAAAAGTACTGCCTATTCCCTGCCCCTTACTTTCTATATTGACAGCTAAAGCCATCAAATACCAATCAAACTCTCCAGATTCTTCTAAGTGCTTTTTGGAACGTTTTACAAAGTCAAAGTATTTAAGGAGATTTTGTGGTCGAATGTAGCGAAAAATGTTTGTCCCACCATTTCGTAGATAGTATAGTATACAGAAATCCTTTTGTTGCAAAAGGGAGACTGCTAGTAATTCTCCATCTTGTTCCGCAACTAAACAGTTTCCTTTTTTAATATAGACTCTAGTAAGCAGAATTTGCAATGTTTCTACAAAAGCAGGATAGGAGTCAGGTTTCTTCAAATCGTCTTTTAAAATCGTTAAAAAAGGATAGTCAAGAAAGGAATTGGCTAATAGTTTTCCAATTTTTTCGTATTCTTCAAGTCTTGCCTCTCGATATATGATGTCTCCCATGCTTGTCTCCTTTGTTAGCCATAAAACCATGAATGATAGGATTTCAAGATAAAAAATTGGAGATGATTTAAAAAGCTAAATAAACCTAATTTTGTTCCATAAGGTTCAAAGCACTTTCTAATCTCTCCAAGATTTTATTTGGTCGGAATTGAAATTCCAATTAATTTTTCTGAATAGAGGGTTTTGATATTGGCCTCATCAATAGAGTCCTTATCAATTTTACGTTTCAAGAAAAATTCTTGAATAGCTTCGATTTCAGGTTCACGAATAGCGCGGTGTTTGTTTGAAATGAGGATTTCATAGTGAAGCGGAGCTTGAGTAAAAATAACATCAGTATTCCCTGCAGAATAGACCTCAACAAGGGTTGCATCTGTACTTTCTAGCTGGCTTTTTACAAGTTGCGAGTGTGAGTTTGTCGTATTGATTAGCTTCATAACATTTCCTCCGATTTTCTAATTCTATTATAGCACTTTTTGAATAAAGTAGCTTGATTTAGTCAATCTTATGCTGTTTTTTCCAAGATTGGATGGCCCATTTATGGCTACCACGTTTGAGGTTTTCAATAGCCTCGTCAATAGGGAACCAGGCAATATGATTAAAGTCCTCTAGTGGTTTTTGCACTTCTTTGAAAGAAATCGCTTCATAGAGGTAGGCAGGATTGTAGTAGTAGGTGTCACGGTGACGAGAGTAGAAATATTCGTCAGCTTGTCCGTAATAGGTACCAATTTCAGCTGTGAAGCCAAGCTCTTCAATCAATTCACGCTTTAGTGCTTCTTGATGATTTTCACCTGCTTCAATTTCACCACCTGGTAGGAACCAAGCACCATTAGGTGCTTGAACAAGAACAATTTGTTTTTGTTCAGTATCAGGGATAACTGCATATACGCCATAGCGTGAAACATAGTCTGTATTTGCTTTCTTTTCTCCGAAAGTTGGGTTTGCCATTGCATTTTCCTCATTATCTATTATCTTTATTATTATCTTAATGGACAAAGGCCGAGCTGTCAAGAATTTATAGTTATTTTATAAAAAGGAGCAGAAAATTTTCATTTTCTACTCCTTTTCTATAGGATTTATACTTCTTTTTCAGAAGTTTTTACTTCAGCTTTTTTGGCAGACTTAATTTGAATCTTGCCCTTGCTGGTCATAACTGCCTTGAGGTCTTTTTCGCTTGGATTTTCAAGATAGTAATCAGTGATTGCGTCCTCAATATAGTCTTGAATAGTCCGACGAAGTGGGCGTGCTCCCATTTTTGGATCATAACCGAGGTCAACTAATTTTTCCTTGACCTTGTCAGTTACATTGAAATGAATATTGTTGCTAGAAAGGCGCTTGTTAACGTCTGCTAGCATAAGCTCGACAATCTGAAGGAGATTGTCCTTGCTGAGAGCCTTAAATTCGATAATACCATCAAAACGGTTCATAAACTCTGGGCTAAAGAAGTTACCGAGTTCACCGAGAACAGAATTGGTACGTCCTTCACGAGCTGCCCCAAATCCAACGCTGGCTTCTGCCTTACCTGTACCTGCATTTGAAGTCATGATGATGATGGCATCCTTGAAGCTAACGGTACGTCCTTGCCCGTCTGTCAAACGACCATCGTCCAAGACTTGAAGGAACATATGCATGACATCTGGATGGGCTTTTTCAACTTCATCAAGAAGGATGAGAGAATATGGATTGCGGCGAACTTTTTCAGTTAATTGACCAGCCTCATCATAGCCAACATAACCTGGAGGGGCACCGACCAATTTAGCCACGCTGTGTTTTTCCATATATTCACTCATATCAAAGCGAATCATACTGTCAGCAGAACCAAAGAGTTCGATAGCTAGTTGTTTGGAAAGTTCCGTCTTACCGACACCAGTTGGCCCAACAAAGAGGAAGCTTCCAATAGGACGGTTAGGCGTACCGAGTCCAACACGATTACGGCGAATAGCTTTGGCAATCTTATCGACCGCATCATCTTGGCCAATAACATGAGACTTGAGATCTTCGGCTAGATGGATGAGTTGAGATTGTTCTTTCTCTTTTAAATCACCAACAGGGATATTGGTTTTCTGCTCGATAATGTGCTCAATGGTTTTCTCACTGATGATAGGAGTATCTTGGTCTGTGACCTTTTTCTTTTGCATTTCCTTATACTTGGCAATCTGATCGCGGAAGTAGGCTGCTTTCTCAAAATCTTCCTCTCGTGTAGCTTGAGATTTAAGATTTTCAGCTTCAATCAAGCGTTGATCAATTACTTTAGGATCCACAAAATTCAAGGTCAAGTTCATTTTAGAACCAGCTTCATCTAGGAGGTCAATGGCCTTGTCAGGCAAGAAGCGATCTTGGATGTAGCGATTGGAAAGAGTTGCAGCTGCTTCAATTGCAGCATCGGTATACTGAACGTGGTGGTAGTCTTCGTATTTCTTTTGAATACCTTTGAGGATAGTGATTGTTTCTTCCACCGTTGGTTCATCGACCTTAACAGGTTGCATGCGACGCTCTAGAGCAGCATCTTTTTCAATGATACGGTATTCATTGAGGGTAGTAGCACCGACCAATTGCAGTTCTCCACGAGCAAGGGCAGGCTTGAGGATATTCCCTGCATCCATATTGCCATCGCCTGCAGAACCAGCACCAACAATTTCATGGATTTCATCGATAAAGAGGATGATGTCCTCACGTTTGCGAATTTCTTCCATGAGTTTTTGCATGCGTTCTTCAAATTGTCCACGAATACCTGTTCCTTGAACTAGGCTAACCACATCCAGACGGATGACTTGTTTACCTTGTAGTTTATGTGGAACATCGCCATCAACGATTTTCTGAGCTAGACCTTCGACAACGGCAGTTTTTCCGACACCTGGTTCACCGATAAGAACAGGATTATTCTTGGTTCTGCGATTGAGAATCTCGATGACGCGGATAATCTCATCGTCGCGCCCAATAACGGGATCTATATCTCCACGACGGGCAATTTCAGTTACGTTGATACCAAATTCTTCTAGCAGGCCTTTTTCTTGGCTTGGAGGCGGAGTTTGAGCAGATCCACGATTTTGGGAACCATAACCACCGTTTCCACCGTAACCTCCACCTGATTGGGTTGGGGGAGTCGGAGGAGTGTTGTTAGAAGGTCTAAAATTATTTAGGTCATTGAAGAAATCACCAAAGGGATCAAAGTCACGATTGTTCAGATCTGTCATACCTTTAAAGAGGCTATTGTTAGGATCTGTCTTGATAATCTTATAGCAGTTTTGACAGAGGTCAATTTGTTTTTGCTTTCCATTAAGATTGGTATAAAGATGAATTGTTGAGTCGTTGATTTTACAGTTTTGACAAAGCATACATCTACCTCATTTCTTTCTTTAGGCTGACCTGTCTAAAGGTCAAAAATAGTCAAAATTCTATAATTTCATTATAACAGGATTGGGGTGTAAAGCAAGTAAAAAGATTGTAGCTTTGAGAAGTTGTTACAAGGAAAATCTTTGTGAGTTTAGACTATAAAAAAATCCTATTTGTGAGACAAAAAGGATTTTGGTTAGACATGCAGGGTGTAATCCCAGCTTGTTTTGTATTAGTAAAGGAGTTCGTAAATCTCCATTGCAATCAAGTCAATGCTGTCAAACGTATAAGTTTCGCGAGCTTCGACATCACGAAGGGTAAAGATTGAGCCGTTTTCTTCGTCGTGGCTGTATGCAACTTCTGCAACAACAACTCCTTCGCGTTCAAAATTACGTTTTAAATTTCCGCCGTCTTTTGCCATTGCTTCAAGGCGGTTGATGATTCTAACCAAATGTGATTCCATTTTGATTCTCCTTCATTTCTTATCGTTACTATTTTACCATAAAGGAGGTCAACTTGCCTAGAAAAAACTAAGATTTCTCGCTAATTCTACCAACTTAAAGATTTTTTGAATAAATTAGACAAAAGATTTGAATTTTAATTCAATTCATGTTATAATCATACAGTATTCTATTTTAGAAAGCAGTGTGACTATGAATTTTTCTTTTTTACCTAAGTATTTACCTTATTTTAACTATGGGGCTGTCGTGACGGTTCTCATTTCTATCTGTGTTGTCTTTTTGGGAACTATTTTGGGTGTTGTCTTGGCTTTTGGGCAACGTTCAAAGTTTAAACCGCTTGTCTGGCTCGCCAACTTGTACGTTTGGATTTTCCGTGGGACACCGATGATGGTTCAGATTATGATTGCCTTTGCCCTTATGCATATCAATGCTCCGACTATTCAGGTTGGGATTTTGGGTGTTGATCTTTCTCGTCTGATTCCAGGAATTTTGATTATCTCTATGAACAGTGGTGCTTATGTTTCTGAGACTGTTCGTGCCGGTATTAATGCGGTTCCTAAGGGGCAGTTAGAAGCGGCTTATTCTTTAGGGATTCGTCCTAAAAATGCGATGCGCTATGTGATTTTGCCACAAGCAATCAAAAATATCTTACCAGCCTTGGGGAACGAATTTATCACTATTATCAAGGATAGTTCTCTCTTATCAGCTATTGGGGTCATGGAGTTGTGGAATGGTGCTACAACAGTTTCTACAACAACCTATTTGCCTTTGACACCACTTTTATTTGCAGCCTTTTATTACTTGATTATGACTTCTATTTTGACAGTGGCCTTGAAAGCTTTTGAAAAACGTATGGGACAAGGAGATAAGAAATAATGACAGAAACCTTGATAAAAATTGAAAATTTACATAAATCCTTTGGAAAGAATGAAGTATTGAAGGGCATCAACCTCGAGATTAAAAGAGGAGAGGTTGTCGTCATCATCGGTCCTTCAGGAAGCGGGAAATCTACCTTGCTTCGTTCTATGAATTTGTTGGAAGAAGCGACCAAGGGGAAGGTTATCTTTGAGGGAGTCGATATTACGGATAAGAAGAATGATCTTTTTGCCATGCGTGAGAAGATGGGCATGGTTTTCCAACAATTCAATCTCTTTCCTAATATGACTGTGATGGAAAATATCACCTTGTCACCTATCAAGACCAAAGGTGAGAGCAAGGCTGTTGCTGAGAAGAGAGCCCAAGAGCTTTTGGAAAAAGTTGGTTTGCCAGATAAGGCAGACGCTTATCCACAGAGTTTGTCAGGTGGTCAGCAACAACGGATTGCCATCGCGCGTGGGTTGGCTATGGAACCTGATGTCTTGCTCTTTGACGAGCCAACTTCAGCCCTGGACCCTGAAATGGTAGGTGAGGTGTTGGCTGTTATGCAAGACTTAGCCAAGTCAGGAATGACCATGGTTATCGTAACGCATGAGATGGGATTCGCTCGTGAGGTGGCAGACCGTGTCATCTTTATGGCAGACGGTGTGGTTGTTGAAGATGGAACACCTGAACAGATTTTTGAACAAACCCAAGAACAACGGACTAAAGACTTCTTGAGTAAGGTTTTATAAGTTAGCTTTGTTTAGCTATTTGTAGCTAGCTTTACATGTAAAGTATAGATGAATGAAAAGCTCGACTCGAGCTTTTTCTTATAGTTTGAAACTATAGGATAGCCTAGGAAAGAAGTGTTAGAGGGGATTAGCAGTTTTTGATATAATGGAAGATATTTGAAAGAAAAGAGAAGTGATATGACACAGATTATTGATGGGAAGGCTCTAGCAGCTAAGTTACAAGGACAGCTGGCTAAAAAGACTGCAAGATTAAAAGAAGAAACGGGGCTAGTACCTGGTTTGGTGGTGATTTTAGTTGGGGACAACCCTGCCAGCCAAGTCTATGTTCGCAACAAGGAGAAGTCAGCCCTTGCGGCTGGTTTCCGTAGTGAAGTTGTGCGAGTTCCAGATACCATTACTCAAGAGGAATTGTTAGACTTGATTGCCAAATACAATCAAGATCCAGCTTGGCATGGAATTTTGGTCCAGTTACCATTACCAAAACATATTGACGAAGAGGCAGTTTTATTAGCTATTGATCCTGAAAAGGACGTAGATGGTTTCCATCCCCTAAACATGGGACGTCTCTGGTCTGGTCATCCAGTCATGATCCCTTCTACACCTGCAGGGATTATGGAAATGTTCCATGAATACGGGATTGACTTGGAAGGTAAAAATGCGGTCGTCATCGGTCGTTCCAATATTGTTGGAAAACCCATGGCCCAGCTTCTTTTGGCAAAGAATGCGACAGTGACTTTGACCCACTCACGGACTCATAATCTTGCCAAGGTGGCTGCTAAAGCAGATATTCTGGTGGTCGCAATCGGTCGTGCCAAGTTTGTGACTGCTGACTTTGTCAAACCAGGTGCGGTAGTCATTGACGTTGGGATGAATCGTGATGAAAATGGTAAGCTCTGTGGGGATGTGGATTATGAGGCAGTTGCCCGACTTGCTAGCCATATTACGCCAGTTCCTGGAGGTGTAGGTCCTATGACCATTACTATGCTGATGGAGCAAACTTATCAAGCAGCACTCCGGACATTGGATAGAAAATAAGAGAAAAATTTTCTGAGGAAAGTGTATTTTCTATAGCTATATCTAAAATGGCAGAAATGAATATTAAATTTTAGAAATAAGTTTATAAAAGGAGGTATGCGCCTCCTTTTTGTTGTATAATAAATGCGAGAGGGAAAAACGATGAGAGTGATTGATCAAACCTTACTAGAAAAAGTCATTATTGAACGTTCTCGTACCAGTCATAAAGGAGACTATGGCCGTCTGCTGTTGCTTGGTGGGACTTATCCTTATGGTGGTGCTATCATCATGGCTGCTTTGGCAGCTGTTAAAAGTGGAGCTGGTTTGGTGACCGTTGGAACAGATAGGGAAAATATCCCAGCTTTGCACAGTCATTTACCGGAAGCTATGGCCTTTTCTCTTCAAGACCAGCAACTGTTAAAAGAGCAGTTGGAGAAGGCAGAAGTGGTCTTAGTGGGACCTGGTTTAGGAGACGATGCTTTTGGAGAAAATCTAGTCAAACAGGTCTTTGCTAGCTTAAAAAAGAATCAGATTTTGATTGTAGACGGAGGGGCCTTAGCCATCCTTGCTAGAACAAGTTTGTCATTTCCGTCTAACCAGATTATCCTAACTCCTCACCAAAAAGAATGGGAAAAGCTGTCTGGTATTGCTATTGAAAAGCAAAATGAAGATGCAACGGCTAGTGCCCTAACTTCCTTCCCTCAAGGAACAATTTTGGTAGAGAAAGGTCCAGCTACTCGTATTTGGCAAGTTGGTCAGTTTGATTATTACCAGTTACAGGTTGGCGGTCCCTATCAGGCGACTGGGGGAATGGGAGATACTCTGGCTGGGATGATCGCAGGATTTGTAGGCCAATTCCGACAGGCCAGTCTCTACGAACGTGTGGCAGTGGTAACCCATCTTCATTCAGCCATAGCCCAAGAACTATCTCAAGAACATTATGTGGTCTTGCCGACGGAAATCAGTACTCATCTTCCCAAAATAATGAAAAAAATATCTCAAAAAGGCACCTGATCGTTTTAGGCGCCTTTATATCTTTTAGAAAAATCCTTTAATCTTTCCAACGAGGCCATCTAGACCTTCAGAACCAGAAATCAACTGCTGAGCTTGAGAGAAGTATTCTCCAAGCTGTTCTTGATTTTCTGCAACAAATGTTTTTGCAGCTTCGAAATCTTTTGTTTCGATTAATTCTTTTACTTGGTTAAATAAATCTAATGGGTTCATCTTATGTCTCCTTTTCTGTACTTAACTATTTAATCATCTTTATGATAAAAAATCAACTGTTGCTGCTTTTGGCTAGGACATGTTTTTATCTACAAGTTCTCATAACTAAGATTCTAACTACCAAAACAAGGTGGACATAAAAATAAAAATGTTCGGGTTTTTCTAGTGTATCCATGAAATAAAAAAGGATACATGTTATAATAGAAATAGCTCTTTAATGGAGGTGTTTGAGTGGAAAATCTGAAGAAAATGGCAGGTATCAAGGCTGCTGAGTTTGTCAAGGATGGCATGGTAGTCGGACTTGGAACGGGGTCTACTGCCTATTATTTTGTAGAAGAAATCGGTCGTCGTATCAAGGAAGAAGGATTGCAGATTACAGCTGTAACGACTTCTAGTGTGACCAGTAAACAGGCTGAAGGGCTTAATATCCCACTCAAGTCTATTGATCAAGTAGACTTTGTCGATGTGACAGTTGACGGGGCGGATGAAGTGGATAGTCAGTTTAACGGAATCAAAGGTGGTGGTGGTGCCCTTCTCATGGAGAAGGTTGTGGCAACGCCCTCAAAAGAATATATTTGGGTAGTGGATGAAAGCAAGCTAGTCGAGAAACTGGGTGCTTTTAAATTGCCAGTAGAAGTGGTTCAGTATGGCGCAGAGCAGGTTTTTCGTCGTTTTGAGCGAGCTGGCTACAAACCAAGTTTCCGTGAAAAAGACGGCCACCGTTTTGTGACGGATATGCAGAATTTTATCGTAGATCTTGCCTTGGATGTCATTGAAGATCCAATTACTTTCGGACAAGAATTGGACCATGTTGTTGGTGTTGTAGAGCACGGCTTATTCAACCAAATGGTGGATAAGGTCATCATTGCTGGACGAGACGGGGTTCAGATTTTAACTTCAACAAAAGCAAGATAACTAAAATAATAAGGAGATACACTATGTCAAAATTTAATCGTATTCACTTGGTGGTACTAGATTCTGTAGGAATCGGTGCTGCACCAGATGCTAATAACTTTGTCAATGCAGGGGTTCCAGATGGAGCTTCTGACACACTGGGACACATTTCAAAAACAGTTGGTTTGAATGTGCCAAACATGGCTAAAATTGGTCTGGGGAATATTCCTCGTGAAACTCCTCTTAAGACTGTTCCAGCTGAAAGCAATCCAACAGGATATGCAACAAAATTGGAAGAAGTATCTCTTGGTAAGGATACTATGACTGGACACTGGGAAATCATGGGACTCAACATTACTGAGCCTTTCGATACTTTCTGGAATGGATTCCCAGAAGAAATCTTGACAAAAATCGAAGAATTCTCAGGACGTAAGGTCATTCGTGAAGCCAATAAACCATACTCAGGTACAGCTGTTATCGATGATTTTGGACCACGTCAGATGGAAACTGGAGAGTTGATTATCTATACTTCAGCTGACCCTGTTTTGCAAATTGCTGCCCACGAAGATATTATTCCTTTGGATGAATTGTACCGTATCTGTGAATACGCACGTTCTATTACCCTTGAGCGCCCAGCCCTTCTTGGTCGTATCATTGCTCGCCCTTATGTAGGTGAACCAGGTAACTTCACTCGTACAGCCAACCGTCGTGACTTAGCCGTTTCTCCATTTGCACCGACTGTTTTGGATAAATTGAATGAAGCTGGTATCGATACTTACGCTGTTGGTAAAATCAATGATATCTTTAACGGTGCTGGTATCAACCATGACATGGGCCACAACAAGTCAAACAGCCATGGAATTGATACACTGTTGAAGACTATGGGCCTTGCTGAGTTTGAAAAAGGATTCTCATTCACAAACTTGGTTGACTTTGATGCCCTTTACGGCCACCGTCGTAATGCTCACGGCTACCGTGATTGCTTGCATGAGTTTGATGAACGCTTACCTGAAATTATCGCAGCCATGCGAGAGAACGACCTTCTCTTGATTACTGCGGACCACGGGAACGACCCAACTTACGCAGGAACAGACCACACTCGCGAATATATCCCACTTTTGGCTTACAGTCCTGATTTTAAAGGAAATGGTGTCATTCCAGTAGGACATTTTGCAGATATTTCAGCGACTGTTGCCGATAACTTTGGTGTGGAAACTGCCATGATTGGGGAAAGTTTCTTAGATAAATTGGTATAAGATGACGCGTTATGCTTTACTTGTTCGGGGCATTAATGTTGGTGGGAAAAATAAAGTTATCATGGTGCAACTTCGTCAAGAACTGACAGAGTTGGGACTGGAAAAGGTTGAGACCTACATCAACAGTGGCAATATTTTCTTTACTTCGACAGACCCTAAAGCCCGATTGGTTGAAAAGTTAGAGGCTTTCTTTGAAGTCCATTATCCGTTTATTCAGAACTTTTCCTTGCTGAGTCAGGAAGACTATGAAGCAGAGCTGGAGAATCTGCCAGATTGGTGGACTAAAGACCTGACTCGAAAAGATGTGCTCTTCTACACGGAGAGCTTGGATGTGGATCAAGTGATCGAGAAAGTGAACAGTTTGGAACTGGAAGATGAAGTCGTTCATTTCGGAAAACTTGGTATTTTCTGGGGGAAATTTTCTGAAGAATCCTACTCTGAGACTGCCTATCACAAGTACTTGCTCAAGATGCCTTTCTATCGCAATATTACCATTCGCAATGCTAAAACTTTTGACAAAATCGGTCAAATGCTAAAAACTAATAAAGGAGACACACAATGACATTTTTAGATAAAATCAATGAAACAGCTGCTTTCCTGAAGGACAAGGGAATCCAAACGCCTGAGTTCGGTCTAATCCTTGGGTCAGGACTTGGAGAATTGGCAGAAGAAATCGAAAATCCAGTTGTAGTAGACTATGCTAAGATTCCAAACTGGGGCCGTTCAACAGTAGTCGGTCACGCTGGTAAATTAGTATATGGGGAACTGGCAGGTCGCAAGGTTTTGGCTCTTCAAGGGCGCTTCCATTTCTACGAAGGAAACCCTCTGGAAGTTGTGACTTTTCCAGTTCGTGTCATGAAAGTTCTTGGATGTAAAGGTGTCATTGTAACCAATGCAGCTGGCGGTATTGGATATGGGCCTGGTACTTTGATGGCTATCTCAGACCATATCAACATGACAGGTCAAAACCCATTGATGGGTGAAAACTTGGATGAATTTGGTCCTCGTTTCCCAGATATGTCTAAGGCCTACACACCAGAATACCGTGCTACTGCCCATGAAGTGGCTAAAAAACTTGGTATCAAGCTTGATGAAGGTGTCTATATCGGTGTTACTGGTCCAACTTATGAAACACCAGCA
Source organism: Streptococcus mitis (assembly GCF_946190285.1). Classification (GTDB taxonomy): domain Bacteria; phylum Bacillota; class Bacilli; order Lactobacillales; family Streptococcaceae; genus Streptococcus; species Streptococcus mitis_CP. The sequence continues at coordinate 120,090 of NZ_CAMHZX010000001.1, forward strand.
GAAATCCGTGCTTATAAGACACTGGGAGCAGATGCAGTTGGTATGTCGACTGTTCCTGAAGTTATTGTGGCAGCCCACTCAGGCTTGAAAGTTCTAGGAATTTCATGTATTACTAACTTTGCGGCTGGTTTCCAAGAAGAACTCAACCACGAAGAAGTTGTAGAAGTGACTGAACGTGTTAAAGGTGACTTCAAGGGCTTGCTTAAAGCGATTCTTGCTGAATTGTAATCATGTTAAAAGACTTGAGGAGATTTTTTCGAAAGATTCCTTATAATTTTAGATTATTCCTTGCAGTAATTCTACAAGGAATAGTTACTGGTTTATCTGGTATAGTTCTCCATTATCTTTTAGAGATGGTAGAGACTCTAGCTTTTGGTCAGTCAGAGCATCATAGTGGATTTTTGACAGATGGAGTTTCCTCCTCACGGATAGGACTAAGTTTAATAATCGTTGGTATTGCTTCATCCTTGGTCTGGTATTTCTTGCAAAAAGGGTCGAAGATTTTTTCCATCAAAGCTCAGATGAAGGATGAGACTTCACAAAACAAGCTTCATTTTTTAAGACAGCTATTTCATTCAATTTGGCAGATCATTGCAGTTGGAGGGGGAGCGCCTATTGGAAAAGAAGCTGCGCCACGAGAGATTGGAACTCTATTTGCAGGGCCAATTGGAAAAACATGTTTTCTCTCTAAGAAGGATCAAATCTTTCTCCTTGCTTGTGGTGCTGGTGCTGGTTTAGCGGCTGTTTATCAGGTTCCATTAACAAGTGTCTTCTTTGTTTTTGAAACCCTAGGAATTGCTCTATCTACTAAACGATTTGTCTTAGTCGGTTTGACTACCTATGTCTCAACCTATATAGCAGGCTTGGTTATTTCAGATCAGGCTCTCTACCAGATTCCAGCCATCACATGGTCATTAAAGGAAATATGGATTATTCCCTTATTACTTCTTTTCTTACCCCCACTAGCTTGGCTTTTTGGTCGCTTAAGTAAGGCAGCGTCTTCAAACAGAATAAAAGATAAACGAATACTTCTCACATTGCCCTCAGCTTTTCTTTTTCTTGTTGGTCTTGCAAGTTCCTTTCCACATCTACTTGGCAATGGACGCATGATGGCTCAGGAAATTTTAAATGGTAGCAGTGGTCAAACAGTGCTTCTCATGTTTTTCCTAAAAGCAGTGGTCGTTCTTATTATCCTTTGGGCAGGGGCCTATGGTGGTACTCTTACGCCATCTTTTGCCTTGGGGATGGCTGGAGCTGGTCTCTTGGGCGTGATTCTAGGTTTGGACAGTCAGCCAACCGTTTTACTTTTGGGATCTGTTTGCTTTTTATCTGTGACCTTGAGGGCGCCCTTTTCTGCAACCGGATTAGTTATAGGTTTCACTGGGCTAGGTATAGATTCTCTTCCGTATCTCTTAGTAACAGCTGTTTTAGCCTATGAATTTGCAAAAATGTTAGACCGCTTTCCTTGGGCTAGCATACTGTGTCAGAAGTCAAAGAATAAAGTAATTAGGTAGGAAATGCCCATTTTTTCTAGTCAAGGATTTGATTTAAAAGATTAAAAAATACTCTCAATTTATTTATAACTGTTTTAAATAAAAATGAAGTAGGCCTATTGGAATCTTGATTGAATCCGATTTTTCCTAGCTATGAAATATAAAAATAAAAAAAGAAAGGTAGAGCGTGTGTTTTGATTTGAACACGAGCGGAAAACTTTTCTAAAAACTCAGAAGAGAAGGGAAGTTCGGGCTTGAATTGAATCCGGGCTAATCTTCTCAATATCATCAAAATTAATAAAGAAAGGAATTGAACCCACCCTAAAAGCAGTGGGAAAAAGATAGTTGGTCTAGCGAGCATTGCTCACTGCACCCAACTCCTATTTTCCCTTTGCTTTTTGACGGGTTTGGTATCTTAACTATGTCTATCCATATTGCTGCTCAGCAGGGTGAAATTGCTGATAAAATTCTTCTTCCTGGGGATCCTCTTCGTGCTAAGTTTATTGCGGAGAATTTCCTTGAAGATGCTGTTTGTTTTAACGAAGTACGTAACATGTTTGGTTATACTGGTACTTACAAGGGGCACCGTGTATCTGTCATGGGAACTGGGATGGGAATGCCATCTATTTCGATTTATGCGCGTGAGTTGATTGTGGACTACGGTGTGAAGAAATTGATTCGTGTGGGAACTGCAGGTTCTTTGAATGAAGATGTTCACGTTCGTGAATTGGTTTTGGCGCAGGCAGCGGCAACCAACTCAAACATCGTCCGTAATGACTGGCCACAGTACGATTTTCCACAAATCGCTAGCTTTGATTTGTTGGATAAGGCCTACCATATCGCCAAAGAACTCGGTATGACCACCCACGTTGGGAACGTTTTGTCTTCTGATGTCTTTTATTCAAACTACTTTGAAAAGAACATCGAACTTGGCAAATGGGGAGTCAAGGCTGTGGAAATGGAAGCAGCAGCCCTTTACTATCTGGCAGCCCAACACCATGTTGACGCGCTTGCTATCATGACTATTTCTGATAGCTTGGTCAATCCAGACGAAGACACAACTGCAGAAGAACGCCAAAATACCTTCACCGATATGATGAAGGTTGGATTAGAAACCTTGATTGCAAAATAATTATATCCAAAAAAGGAAGCCCTTCTTTATGAATTAGAGGGCTTCCTTTTCTTATCCAGAAATTGGTCTATCTCTTTTTGTGATCTGAGGATGATCACCTTATATGGATAGTTTTTTTGAATCCACTTGTAGCGTTCCTTAGCGGATTTGCTCCGTCCATCCCAGAGAATCCATCGGATAAACTCCCAATTAAATTGTTCTTGACAACCAGCTGCCATACTTTCCCTGACCTTGCCTCGGTATTTGAGGTATCGTTTAAAGGCTCGTAGCAGACAATTCCAGCGAGAAAAATTAAGAAAGATGATTTGGTCAGCTTCCTGCATTCTTTCTTCGTAATAGCACCAAGAATAATTTCCATCGATGACCCAAGCTTCATGCTTGGTGAGAAAGTTTTTCATCTCTGTCAACATCCATTCGCGATCACTGTCTTGCCAACCGGGTTGAAATTGGAGTGTGTCCATGTGAAGTTTTGGGATGGAGTAGCAGTGAGACAACTTTTCAGCTAGAGTTGACTTACCAGCACCAGAATATCCGATAATTGCGATTTTCATTTTCTACCTTTTCCTATTTGGAGACAAAAAAACAGCCTCTATGGACTGTTTCTTATTTAGCAAGTTTAGCTGAAAGACGAGCTTTGTCGCGGCTTGCTTTGTTTTTGTGAATCAAACCTTTAGTTTCTGCTTTATCGATAGCTGAGCTAGCAGCACGGAAAAGTTCTTCAGATGGGTTTGCTTCGAAAGCTTTGATAGCAGTACGCATAGCTGATTTTTGAGCTGAGTTCTTTTCGTTTTGTTTAACGTTCAATTCAGCGCGTTTGATAGCTGATTTAATGTTTGCCAATGTTCTTACCTCCATATTTACTAACTATACCATTATATCTGAAAACTTACGTTTTGACAAGGGAAAATTATTTTTTTAAGTAAATTTCATCGATTTCATGGTTCTTTGTTTTATGAAGAATTACTTCTGCACGATTTCTAGTTGGTTCAATATAATTTTGTAGATTTGTGAGATTGATACTGGTCCAGACCTGATGGGCAAAGGATTCCACTTCCCCAATCGGCATTTGTGTAAAACGATAATAGTAGCTATCAGGATCGTTTTGGGCTAGGCTCAGCATTTTCAAGAAACGGTCTAGATACCAACTCTCGATGTCATCGACTGCAGCATCAACATAGATGGAAAAGTCAAAGAAGTCAGTAATGTAGAGACGCTCGTTTTGTGGATTTTGAAAGACATTTATTCCCTCAACAATAACAAAATCAGCAGCTTTGACGCTTTGCTTTTCCTCGGGTACGATGTCGTAGACTTCATGAGAATAGACAGGAATATCTACATCTTGTCCATTTTTGATGTGATCCAGGAAGTTGAGAAGAGCTTCCATATCATAGCTTTCAGGAAATCCCTTGCGATTTAAAATCCCTTGTTCAATCAAGGTCTGGTTGGGATAGAGAAAGCCATCAGTTGTTACCAACTCAACCGTAGCATCTGTAAGGGTACGGGACAGTAGGATTTGAAGTAGGCGACTGGTTGTGGATTTTCCAACGGCAACACTCCCAGAAACCCCAATGATAAAAGGCTGGGATTTGCTTTCACGTTGAAGGAAAATCCCTTTTGAAAAGGCCAAATCATCCTTGGTACGCTTGTAAATCTGGATGAGATGGGCTAGGGGGAGATAGACATCGGTAACATCCTGCAAGCTAATCTGGTCATTAAAACTCTTGATGGATTCTAATTCCTCTTCTGTCAAAGGAGGTGTTGTCTTTCGATGTAACGATTGCCAAGTCTGGCGGCTGATTTTTTCAAAATGTAAAAATTCGTTGGTCATTTGTTTTCCCCTAGATATTTTGTCTATCATACCATAAAAAGCTAAAAAAATAAAGCGGTTTCTTGATGATAGTAAGCCAATATCGTATAATAGAGGTAGATAGAGGTTGACCAATTTATAGATGAAGTAGGAGCTACTTTCTACTGATTTATAAGCTAATAAAGGGGGCTTTGAGGGTTACAACTTATAGGAGGTGTACTATGAAAATCTTAAAACGTTACACATTGGAACTTTGTTTTATTTTAAGTTTTGCACTACCTTTTATAAAAGGGGCGAATGCGGATAATGGTAGACGCTTTGTGGAAATCTATTACGGTTTTACTTTTTTGATGGAACATGCTATTGTAACAGCTGTCTTTATCTGTTCGCTCTTGATTGCTTGGCTACTCAAAAAACGGTGGACGAAACGGCTTGCTGCTGGAAGTTATGTCTTTTTAGTCCTATGGATTGCTACAGAGGGTTATTTATTCCGCATGTCACTAGAAGATTTAATCCGACTTTGGACAAGTTTGGAAATCCTGACAAAAACATATCAGTTGGGCTTTTATCTAAACATCCTGTTGGGAATTTTGTTGATAATAAAGTATTTGAAGGTTAAGCAATAGTCATAATAAATACGCCCGATTATAGATGATAAACTTTTTGTTATATCCTGACTATGATATTTCTAGTTCTAAATGGCTTATCATTCATCTATAAGTGTTGAAAGAGATTGAAGAAAATGTTTTACTTACTAGCTTTCTTCAGTCTTTTTCGTTTTATGATCAGTTTGTAAACGATTTACAATTTAAGTCAAATTATGGTAAAATAGTTTCATGAGTAAAATGTATTATGCAGAAAATCCTGACGCTGCTCACGACATTCATGAGTTAAGAGTGGACTTGTTGGGAGAAAAAATGACCTTTTTGACGGATGCAGGTGTTTTTAGCAAGAAAATGGTTGACTTTGGCAGTCAACTTTTGCTCAAGTGTCTTGAGGTCAATCAAGGAGAGAATGTCCTTGATGTAGGCTGTGGTTATGGGCCTCTGGGCTTGTCCTTGGCTAAGGCTTATGGAGTTCAGGCGACCATGGTCGATATCAATAATCGTGCCTTGGATTTAGCGCGACAAAATGCTGAACGAAATAAAGTAGAAGCGACGATTTTCCAGTCCAACATCTATGAACAAGTTGAAGGCACATTTGAACATGTCATTTCCAATCCTCCTATCCGTGCGGGCAAGCAAGTGGTTCATGAAATCATTGAGAAAAGTAAAGATTTCTTGGAAACTGGTGGAGATTTAACAATCGTTATCCAGAAAAAACAAGGGGCTCCAAGCGCCAAGTCCAAGATGGAAGAGGTGTTTGGCAATTGTGAAATCGTCAAAAAAGATAAGGGATACTATATCCTTAGAAGTGTGAACGAATGAGAGCAGTTGATTTAATTCAAAAGAAACGAGACGGTCAAGAATTGACTTCGAGTGAAATTGAATGGCTAGTTGAAGGCTATGTGTCAGGAACTGTTCCTGATTATCAGATGTCTGCTTTTGCTATGGCTGTTTATTTCAAAGGAATGACGACTCGAGAAATATCTGATTTGACCATGAGAATGGTTCAGACAGGCCAAGAGTTTGATTTATCCGCTATTGATGGGATTAAGGTTGACAAGCATTCTACTGGGGGTGTTGGTGATAAGGTGACTTTGATTTTAGCTCCTCTTGTTGCTAGCTTCGGTGTACCCGTGGCAAAAATGAGTGGTCGTGGTCTCGGTCATACTGGCGGAACGATTGATAAATTGGAGTCCATTAAGGGCTATCAAGTAGAACGTAGTCAAGAAGATTTTATTCGTCAGGTTCAGGATATTGGTGTATCTGTCATTGGGCAATCAGACCAGCTTGTCAAAGCAGATAAGCTTCTCTATGCCCTTCGTGATGTGACCGCAACTGTTGACACGATTCCTTTGATTGCGAGTTCGGTGATGAGCAAGAAAATTGCTGCAGGGGCGGATGCTATTTTGCTAGACGTGACCGTTGGTGAGGGTGCTTTCATGAAGACGGTTGATGAGGCGCGTGAGTTGGCTCAAACCATGGTGGAACTTGGTAAGGCAGTTGGTAGAAAAACGGTAGCAGTGATTACGGATATGAGCCAGCCCTTGGGACGAGCAATTGGAAATCGTCTGGAGATCCTTGAAGCACTGGAGATTTTACAAGGGCAAGGACGTCAGGATATTACCTACTTCATCTGTGAACTGGCTCAAATTATGCTTGGCCTGGCAAATGTTAACAAGACAGTTGAAGAAGTTCGCCAACATCTTGAGAATGGTCAAGCACTGGCTAAGTTTGAGGAGATGGTCCAAGCTCAAGGTGGAGACTTGGAAGACCTCTATCGTCCTGTCAATGTTACCCATGTGGTGGAAATCCCTGCTCAGGAAACGGGCGTCATTTCAGCTCTTCCAGCTATGGAATTTGGACTTTATGCTATGAGACTGGGGGCAGGCCGTGCAGTCAAGTCTGATGCCTTGGACTATGAAACAGGAATTGTTTTTGAAAAGAAAGTTGGAGATTCCGTTCAAAAGGGAGAAATTGTTGCAAAAGTATACACAAATGGAAAAATTTCTCCTCAGCTAGTTACAGATTTTCAAAAATATGTTAAAATAAATGATAGTGTGCAAAGTTTACGAGAAATCATAGAAATAATCTCATAAACTGCAGGAGAATCCGAATATGAAATTAAATAAATATATCGATCATACACTTTTGAAACAAGATGCGACAGAAAATCAAATTGATTGTTTGTTGTCTGAAGCTAGAGAGTATGATTTTGCCAGTGTTTGCGTTAATCCGACCTGGATTGAACATGCTAAAAAAGGGCTTGAAGGCACAGATGTCAAGGTCTGCACAGTAGTAGGTTTCCCCTTGGGAGCAACAACTTCAGCTGTGAAAGCATTTGAAACAAAAGAAGCTATCCAAAATGGTGCAGATGAGATTGATATGGTGATCAATGTTGGAGCTCTCAAAACAGGTAATCTTGATTTGGTTGAGTCGGATATTCGCGCAGTAGTAGAAGCAAGTGGTGACAAGTTAGTGAAAGTAATTATTGAAGCTTGCCTTCTGACAGACCAAGAAAAAGTTGTGGCTTGCCAATTGGCCCAAAAAGCGGGAGCTGACTTCGTAAAAACTTCAACTGGCTTTTCAACTGGTGGTGCTACGGTAGCAGATGTTACATTAATGCGTGAAACAGTTGGACCTGATATGGGTGTCAAGGCTGCAGGTGGAGCTCGTTCTTATGCAGATGCTCTTGCCTTTGTGGAAGCTGGGGCGACCCGTATTGGAACGTCAGCTGGGGTAGCCATTTTAAAAGGAGAATTGGCTGATGGCGACTACTGAGTTGATTGAACTAGCAATTGAAACCAGCAAGAAAGCCTATGTGCCCTATTCTCATTTTCCAGTCGGAGCTGTTCTAGTGGCGAAAGACGGAAGTGTTTACACGGGAGTGAATATCGAAAATGCTAGCTATCCTTTGACCAATTGCGGTGAGAGAACAGCCATTTTTAAGGCTGTATCTGAAGGCCAAAGAGAATTTTCAGAATTGATTGTCTATGGACAGACTGAAAAACCAATCTCGCCATGTGGAGCTTGTCGCCAAGTGATGGCTGAATTTTTTGAACAAGATCTAAAAGTGACCTTAGTCGCAAAAGATAAATCGACGGTCGAGATGACGGTCGGGGAGTTACTTCCATACTCTTTTACAGACTTAAACTAGTCTGAGTCGCTCTCTGAGTGGCACGGTCCTTGTGGCCAATCAATCCATACTTGCAACATCGTTGCACATCTTATTTAGGAGGTTCAGTAATGAACAAGAAACAATGGCTAGGCCTTGGTCTAGTTGCAGTGGCAGCAGTTGGACTTGCTGCATGTGGTAACCGCTCTTCTCGTAAGGCAGATTCATCTTCTGATGTGAAGACAAAAGCAGCAATCGTCACTGATACTGGTGGTGTTGATGACAAATCATTCAACCAATCAGCTTGGGAAGGTTTGCAGGCTTGGGGTAAAGAACACAATCTTTCAAAAGATAACGGTTTCACTTACTTCCAATCAACAAGTGAAGCTGACTACGCTAACAACTTGCAACAAGCGGCTGGAAGTTACAACCTAATCTTCGGTGTTGGTTTTGCCCTTCACAATGCAGTTAAAGATGCAGCAGCAGAGCACACTGATTTGAACTATGTCTTGATTGATGATGTGATTAAAGATCAAAAGAATGTTGCGAGCGTAACTTTCGCTGATAATGAGTCAGGTTACCTTGCAGGTGTAGCTGCAGCAAAAACAACTAAGACAAAACAAGTTGGTTTTGTAGGTGGGCAGGAGTCAGAAGTTATCTCTCGTTTTGAAGCAGGATTCAAAGCTGGTGTTGCGTCAGTAGACCCATCTATCAAAGTCCAAGTTGACTACGCTGGTTCATTTGGTGATGCTGCTAAAGGTAAAACAATTGCAGCTGCACAATACGCAGCCGGTGCAGATATTGTTTACCAAGTAGCTGGTGGTACAGGTGCTGGTGTCTTTGCAGAAGCAAAATCACTCAACGAAAGCCGTCCTGAAAATGAAAAAGTTTGGGTTATCGGTGTTGACCGTGACCAAGAAGCAGAAGGTAAATACACTTCTAAAGATGGCAAAGAATCAAACTTTGTTCTTGCATCTACTTTGAAACAAGTTGGTACAACTGTAAAAGATATTTCTAACAAGGCAGAAAAAGGTGAATTCCCTGGCGGTCAAGTGATCGTTTACTCATTGAAAGATAAAGGGGTTGACTTGGTAACAACTAACCTTTCTGAAGAAGGTAAAAAAGCCGTTGAAGATGCAAAAGCTAAAATCCTTGATGGAAGCGTAAAAGTTCCTGCAAAATAATGGATGGAAGTTATTTCTTAGGAAGCGGCCATCGGCCGCTTTTTAAGAGTTGAGACAAAGTCATTTTGTCTCAGTAAAGCTTGCTACTAGACAAACTAGCAAGTTTTATTGAAATAAAATAAGACTCTGAAAGGAAGAGCACATGGCACACGAAAATGTCATTGAGATGCGTGATATTACCAAGGTGTTTGGTGAATTTGTTGCCAACGACAAAATCAACCTGCACCTACGAAAAGGTGAAATTCATGCACTTTTAGGAGAAAATGGGGCTGGTAAGTCCACGCTCATGAACATGTTAGCAGGCCTTCTTGAACCAACTAGTGGTGAAATCGCGGTCAACGGTCAAGTTGTCAACCTTGACTCCCCATCTAAAGCAGCTGGCTTGGGAATCGGAATGGTTCACCAGCACTTTATGTTGGTAGAAGCCTTCACAGTGGCTGAAAACATCATTTTAGGTAGTGAATTGACTAAAAATGGTGTGCTAGATATCGCTGGAGCTAGCAAAGAAATCAAGGCTCTTTCTGAACGTTATGGCTTAGCTGTTGACCCTTCTGCCAAGGTAGCAGACATCTCAGTTGGAGCTCAACAACGTGTAGAAATTTTAAAAACCCTTTATCGGGGGGCTGATATCCTTATCTTTGACGAACCAACGGCTGTTTTGACTCCATCAGAAATTGATGAGTTGATGGCTATTATGAAAAATCTTGTCAAAGAAGGGAAATCAATCATCTTGATTACCCACAAGTTGGACGAGATTCGCGCAGTTTCTGACCGCGTTACAGTTATCCGTCGTGGGAAATCCATTGAAACAGTCGAAATTGCAGGAGCTACCAATGCTGATTTGGCTGAAATGATGGTAGGACGTTCTGTTTCCTTTAAAACAGAGAAACAAGCTTCTCAACCAAAAGAAGTGGTCTTGTCAATCAAAGATTTGGTGGTCAATGAAAACCGCGGTGTCCCTGCTGTCAAAAATCTATCCTTGGATGTTCGTGCGGGAGAGATTGTTGGTATTGCGGGTATTGATGGAAATGGTCAGTCTGAACTGATTCAAGCAATTACAGGCCTTCGCAAGGTTGAATCTGGTAGCATTGAGCTAAAAGGAGATTCAATTGTCGGTTTGCACCCACGTCAGATTACAGAGTTGAGTGTTGGGCACGTTCCAGAAGACCGTCACCGTGATGGTTTGATTTTGGAAATGATGATTTCTGAAAATATTGCCCTTCAAACCTACTATAAAGAACCACATAGTAAAAATGGAATTTTGAACTATTCAAATATTACTTCTTATGCTAAAAAGCTAATGGAAGAATTTGATGTTCGTGCTGCCAGTGAATTTGTTCCTGCGGCTGCACTCTCAGGTGGAAATCAACAAAAAGCAATTATTGCTCGTGAAATTGATCGAGATCCTGAACTCCTTATCGTCAGCCAGCCAACTCGTGGTTTGGATGTCGGTGCCATTGAATATATCCACAAACGTTTGATTGAAGAGCGTGATAATGGAAAGGCTGTCCTTGTTGTCAGCTTTGAACTAGATGAGATTTTAAACGTCTCAGACCGTATTGCCGTTATCCACGATGGGAAGATTCAAGGTATTGTATCACCAGAAACAACCAATAAGCAAGAACTTGGTGTCTTGATGGCTGGTGGAAACTTGGGAAAGGAGAAGAGTGATGTCTAAAAAATTACAACAAATTTCGGTTCCCTTGATCTCTGTCTTCCTAGGAATTTTACTCGGAGCCATTGTCATGTGGATCTTCGGTTATGATGCTATTTGGGGCTACGAAGAATTGTTCTATACAGCCTTTGGTAGTCTACGCGGGATTGGGGAAATCTTCCGTGCTATGGGGCCTTTGGTCTTGATTGGTCTTGGTTTTGCCGTTGCCAGTCGCGCTGGTTTCTTTAACGTCGGGCTTCCTGGTCAGGCTTTGGCTGGTTGGATTCTCAGTGGTTGGTTTGCCTTGTCGCATCCAGATATGCCACGTCCCTTGATGATTCTAGCAACCATCGTGATTGCCTTGATTGCTGGTGGGATTGTCGGTGCCATTCCAGGTATTCTTAGAGCCTATCTAGGGACGTCAGAGGTTATCGTAACCATCATGATGAACTACATTGTCTTGTATGTAGGAAATGCCTTTATCCATGCCTTTCCTAAAGACTTCATGCAAAGTACAGATTCGACGATTCGTGTTGGGGCTAACGCAACCTATCAGACCCCTTGGTTGGCTGAGTTGACTGGTAACTCGCGGATGAATATCGGTATTTTCTTTGCTCTCATTGCCGTTGCAGTCATTTGGTTCATGCTCAAGAAAACAACTCTTGGTTTTGAAATCCGTGCGGTTGGTCTTAATCCTCACGCATCAGAATACGCTGGTATTTCTGCCAAACGGACGATTATCCTCTCAATGATTATCTCAGGTGCATTAGCCGGTCTTGGTGGAGCTGTTGAAGGTTTGGGAACCTTCCAGAACGTCTATGTTCAAGGGGCATCCTTAGCTGTCGGATTTAATGGAATGGCGGTTAGTCTGCTTGCGGCCAACTCACCAATTGGTATTCTCTTTGCAGCCTTCTTATTTGGTGTTCTCCAAGTTGGAGCCCCTGGTATGAATGCGGCGCAGGTGCCGTCTGAGCTTGTCAGCATTGTAACAGCGTCTATTATCTTCTTTGTCAGTGTTCATTACCTTATCGAACGCTTTGTCAAATCGAAAAAACAAGTTAAAGGAGGTAAGTAAAGATGTCTATTACAACCTTGCTCACCCTCTTGGTGTCTTCTATGCTGATTTACTCAGCACCCCTCATCTTTACAAGTATTGGTGGTGTTTTCTCTGAACGTGGTGGTGTGGTAAATGTCGGCCTTGAAGGAATTATGGTTATGGGTGCCTTTTCTGGAGTTGTCTTTAACCTTGAATTTGCAGAACAATTTGGCGCAGCAACTCCATGGCTATCTTTGCTAGTTGCAGGATTGGTTGGAGGCCTTTTCTCTATCATCCACGCAGCAGCGACGGTTCATTTCCGTGCAGACCATGTTGTCAGCGGTACGGTATTGAACTTGATGGCGCCAGCCTTGGCTGTTTTCTTGGTGAAAGTACTTTATAACAAAGGACAAACCGACAACCTAAGTCAGACTTTTGGACGCTTTGATTTCCCAGTCTTGGCAAATATCCCAGTGATTGGTGATATCTTCTTCAAGTCAACTAGTCTTCTTGGTTATCTGGCCATTGCCTTCTCATTCCTTGCTTGGTTTATCCTCTTCAAGACTCGCTTTGGTCTTCGTCTCCGTTCTGTCGGTGAACACCCTCAAGCAGCGGATACCTTGGGAATCAACGTCTACAAGATGAGATACTTAGGAGTTATCATTTCAGGTTTCCTAGGTGGAATTGGTGGAGCGATTTATGCTCAATCCATCTCAGTTAACTTCTCAGTGACAACTATTGTTGGACCTGGATTTATCGCCCTTGCTGCAATGATCTTTGGGAAATGGAATCCAATCGGAGCCATGCTATCTAGTCTCTTCTTTGGACTTTCACAAAGTTTGGCTGTTATCGGATCTCAATTGCCGTTCCTGCAAGGAGTGCCTGCGGTTTACCTTCAAATCGCACCTTATGTTTTGACCATTCTTGTCTTGGCAGCCTTCTTTGGAAAAGCAGTTGCACCAAAAGCAGATGGTATCAACTATATCAAATCAAAATAAGCATACAAAAAAACGTCAGTACAGAATGAACTGGCGTTTTATTTTTTAGGATGTTGGTGAGTTAGGTTCAATCCCCAAGGGACTAAATTTTCAGTTTTATTTTTGATACGAGAGATATTATCCTTATGACGAATGATAATCAAACTAGCAAGTGCTAGGATAATGAAGATGAAGAGAGGGTCATAGTGATTCAGGATAAAACCAAAAAGCGGAAAGAGTAGAACCCCGATGACAGCCGCGATAGATGCTGTGACACTAGATAGTGAAATTATACTACCAAGATAGAGGGTTCCAAAGAAAACAACTGCTAGGTAGAGACAGAAGATAGGCGCAAATCCGAAAATCACTCCAGCACTGGTTGCGACAGCCTTACCACCCTTAAATCCTGCAAAGATAGGGAAGGTATGACCAATAACAGCCAAAAGTCCAAAGATGAGAGGCGAAACACCTTGCAGATGAAAAATAATCGGAAGAAGCGTTGCTAGGGTTCCTTTGAAAAAGTCAATCACAAAGGTTGCCATACCAGCTTTCTTACCTAAAATGCGGAAGGTATTGGTCGTTCCAGTGTTACCAGAACCATGTTCGCGCAGATTGATTTGAAAAAATACTTGTCCAATCCAGAGACCAGATGGAATCGAACCCAGCAGATAGGCTAGGATTAATAAAACTATTGTAATCATACTCCTATTATATCATGAAATGGAGAAGAAAGGCAGAGAATCTCTTCTGAAATTGTCACACCGGAGAAAGAAAAATTTTGCAAAATCCTTAGAAAACCTGTAGAATAGTAAAGATGAACGAATAGGAGGTTCCTTGTGTCAAAAAAGGAAATCAATATTAATAATTATAATGATGATGCCATTCAGGTGCTAGAAGGGTTGGATGCGGTCCGCAAACGTCCAGGGATGTATATCGGATCGACTGATGGGGCAGGACTCCATCACCTCGTCTGGGAAATTGTCGACAATGCAGTCGATGAAGCCTTGTCTGGATTTGGTGACCGTATTGATGTTACCATCAATAAAGACGGGAGTTTGACTGTACAAGACCATGGACGTGGGATGCCGACAGGTATGCACGCTATGGGAATTCCAACAGTTGAGGTTATCTTTACCATTCTTCACGCCGGAGGAAAATTTGGTCAAGGAGGATATAAAACTTCTGGTGGTCTCCACGGGGTTGGATCTTCCGTTGTAAACGCCCTATCAAGCTGGTTGGAAGTTGAAATTACCCGTGATGGTGCAGTTTACAAGCAACGTTTTGAAAATGGTGGCAAACCTGTTACGACTTTGAAGAAAATTGGTACAGCGCCCAAGTCTAAAACAGGTACCAAGGTTACTTTCATGCCGGATGCGACCATCTTTTCTACGACAGACTTCAAGTACAATATCATTTCAGAGCGTCTTAATGAGTCAGCCTTTCTTTTAAAAAATGTGACCTTGTCTTTGACGGACAAGCGAACAGATGAAGCGATTGAGTTTCATTATGAAAACGGGGTGCAGGACTTTGTATCCTATCTGAACGAAGACAAGGAAACCTTAACGCCAGTTCTATACTTTGAAGGCGAAGACAATGGTTTCCAAGTGGAAGTAGCTCTCCAGTACAATGATGGATTTTCAGATAACATCTTGTCCTTTGTCAATAACGTTCGCACCAAGGATGGTGGAACACATGAGACAGGACTCAAGTCTGCTATCACTAAGGTCATGAATGACTACGCGCGTAAGACAGGTCTTCTCAAGGAAAAAGATAAAAACCTTGAAGGCTCCGACTATCGTGAGGGACTAGCGGCCGTTCTTTCTATTCTTGTTCCTGAAGAACACCTTCAGTTTGAAGGTCAGACTAAGGATAAACTAGGCAGTCCACTAGCTCGCCCAGTTGTTGATGGGATTGTAGCTGATAAGTTGACCTTCTTCCTTATGGAAAATGGGGAATTGGCTTCTAACCTCATCCGCAAGGCTATCAAGGCGCGTGACGCTCGAGAGGCGGCTCGCAAAGCGCGTGATGAGAGCCGGAATGGTAAGAAAAATAAAAAAGACAAGGGCTTATTGTCTGGAAAATTGACCCCAGCTCAGTCTAAGAATCCTGCTAAGAATGAACTCTATCTAGTCGAGGGGGACTCTGCCGGTGGTTCTGCCAAACAAGGCCGTGACCGCAAGTTCCAGGCTATTTTGCCTCTACGTGGTAAGGTTATCAATACAGCCAAGGCCAAGATGGCGGATATCCTCAAAAATGAAGAAATCAACACCATGATTTATACCATAGGTGCTGGTGTAGGAGCAGACTTCTCCCTTGAAGATGCCAACTATGACAAGATCATTATAATGACCGATGCGGATACCGACGGTGCCCACATTCAAACACTTCTCTTAACCTTCTTTTACCGTTATATGCGTCCTCTTGTCGAGGCAGGACACGTTTATATCGCCCTTCCACCTCTTTACAAGATGTCAAAAGGTAAAGGCAAGAAAGAAGAAGTGGCTTATGCTTGGACGGATGGAGAACTAGAAGAACTCCGCAAGCAGTTTGGTAAAGGTGCTACACTTCAACGATACAAAGGACTTGGTGAGATGAATGCGGATCAGCTGTGGGAAACAACTATGAACCCAGAAACTCGAACTCTCATTCGTGTCACTATCGAAGATCTTGCTCGCGCCGAACGTCGCGTCAATGTCCTCATGGGGGATAAGGTCGAGCCACGCCGTAAGTGGATTGAGGATAATGTCAAGTTTACGCTAGAAGAAGCGACAGTGTTTTAAGTCACTTTTTAATGAATGGGTATCAACATGAGAGCTGAAACAGAAATGCTAGATCTGATTTTACAGACTGCCAAAACTTTACAAGTCAAAGCTGTCGCCATGTCTGGTTCACGGACAAACCCAAAGACCCCAAAAGATGAATTTCAAGACTATG
Organism: Streptococcus mitis; assembly: GCF_946190285.1. Classification (GTDB taxonomy): domain Bacteria; phylum Bacillota; class Bacilli; order Lactobacillales; family Streptococcaceae; genus Streptococcus; species Streptococcus mitis_CP. The sequence continues at coordinate 136,024 of NZ_CAMHZX010000001.1, forward strand.
ACGTGGTCTATGTCGTGGACGATTTAGATAATATGACGAGTGACTTTTCTTGGCTAGGCCAGTTTGGCAAACGCATTATTGAGCAAGAGGTTGCTCTTGACCATCGTCGTCTATATCTTATGCTTTTTGAAGATGGTAATCGCATTGATTTGACTCTTTGCCCCGAAGAACACATTCAAGAGTGGGTGGACAGCGAGGCAGGATTCACTGTTTTGGAAGACCCAGAACATTTATTTGAATCCTGTTCCCAAAATCTAGAGCGTTACTGGACAATCCCAGCTACTGAAACGGATTTTGAAAAATCCTGTAATGAATTTTGGTGGGTGTCTGCCTATGTAGTCAAGGGCATTTGTCGCAAACAAGTCATCTATGCGACCGACCATCTCTACAGTATTTGTCAACAAGAACTCTTGAAAGTTTTGGCTTGGCTGGTCGCAAGCGATAGGGGAAAAGCTGATATCGGTAAGAATTACAAGTATCTCTTTAATTATTTACCTGCTGAGAAAGAGAAAGAATTCTCGAACCTGCTTGATTTCTCAAGTGTAGAGAAACTTACTCAGTCTTTGTTTTCTACTATGAAATTTTTCCACCAAGAGGCTCAGTCTCTTGCTCGAAAAATGGGATTTGACTACGATAAAGAAGTGGCTGAGAAGATGATTGAGTATGCTAAGGAGAGACTCGAAACAAATGAAACATTTACAAAATAATAAGATAACAAAATTTTTACTGATTAGTTTTCTCATTTCTTGGGGATTTGGTTGGGGATTGCTCGCTTTTCTGACGCAAATGAGCCTCTTAAGTCTAACGAGTCCACTGGGAGTTTTTCTCCATCTACTAGGAGGTTTCGGTCCAACCATTGCAGCCATTTCTTGTTTACCTCAAAAATCCATTAAAAGCATAGTCTCTTTTATCTTAGGGGACTCAAAGAAATATATTTTGTTATTTCTTTTACTAATTTTCGTGCAGACAGGTGTCATTGCTTTCTCCTCTAAGGAGCTTAATACGGCTTTTCCACTAGGAAATTTGTTAGTTGTTTTTTTGAGTGCAGTCTGTGTTTATGGTGGCGAAGAAGAATTGGGATGGCGAGGCATCTTGCAACCAACTTTAGAAACTAGATTCTCCTTTTGGATTTCCGGTTTGATAACAGGTTGTATTTGGGCAATATGGCATGTACCTTTATGGTTTGTGATTGGAAGTTCCCAAAGTGGGATGCCTTTTATATTATTTAGTCTATTTGCAATTTATCTCAGTATTCTTCTAGCAGCTGTTTTCAAAAAGACAAAGTCGGTCCTTTTTTGCGCCATTTTTCACGGTCTAATTAATACCCTACTTAGCTTATTTGTTATTAAAATTAATCTTTTATTCATTCTAGGATTAGTAGGATTGCTCTTCTTTTCTCACTACCTACAAAGAAACAGTTAAATTTATAAAATATAGATTTACTTTACAATAAAACACTAAAAAGAGAATTATTATGTCTAACATTCAAAACATGTCCCTTGAGGACATCATGGGAGAGCGCTTTGGTCGCTACTCCAAGTACATTATCCAAGATCGGGCTTTGCCAGATATTCGTGATGGCTTGAAGCCGGTGCAACGTCGTATTCTTTATTCTATGAATAAGGATGGCAATACCTTTGACAAGAGCTACCGCAAGTCGGCCAAGTCTGTCGGTAATATCATGGGGAATTTCCACCCACATGGTGACAGTTCTATCTATGATGCTATGGTTCGTATGTCACAGGACTGGAAAAATCGTGAGATTCTAGTCGAAATGCACGGTAATAACGGTTCTATGGACGGAGATCCGCCTGCAGCTATGCGTTATACAGAGGCGCGTTTGTCTGAGATTGCAGGCTATCTTCTTCAGGATATCGATAAAAAGACCGTTCCTTTTGCTTGGAACTTTGACGATACTGAAAAAGAGCCAACTGTTCTGCCGGCAGCCTTTCCAAACCTTTTGGTTAATGGTTCGACTGGGATTTCGGCTGGATATGCCACAGATATTCCTCCCCATAATTTGGCTGAGGTTATTGATGCGGCGGTTTATATGATTGACCACCCAACTGCCAAGGTAGACAAACTAATGGAATTCTTGCCTGGACCAGACTTCCCTACAGGAGGGATTATTCAGGGACGTGATGAAATCAAGAAGGCCTATGAAACAGGAAAAGGGCGCGTGGTCGTTCGTTCTAAGACCGAAATTGAAAAGCTAAAAGGTGGTAAGGAACAAATCGTTGTCACTGAGATTCCTTATGAAATCAACAAGGCCAATCTGGTTAAAAAAATCGATGATGTTCGTGTCAATAACAAGGTAGCAGGTCTTGCTGAGGTTCGGGATGAATCTGACCGTGACGGTCTTCGTATCGCCATTGAGCTAAAAAAAGACGCCAATACCGAGCTTGTTCTCAACTATCTATTTAAGTACACCGACCTACAAATCAACTACAACTTTAACATGGTGGCGATTGACAATTTCACACCTCGTCAGGTTGGGATTGTCCCAATCTTGTCTAGCTACATCGCCCACCGTCGTGAAGTGATTTTGGCGCGTTCACGCTTTGACAAGGAAAAGTCTGAGAAACGTCTCCATATCGTCGAAGGTTTGATTCGCGTGATTTCGATTTTGGACGAAGTCATTGCCCTTATCCGCGCTTCTGAGAATAAGGCTGACGCCAAGGAAAATCTCAAGGTTAGCTATGATTTTACAGAAGAGCAGGCTGAGGCTATCGTAACCTTGCAACTTTACCGTTTGACCAATACCGATGTGGTTGTCTTGCAGGAAGAAGAAGCAGAACTTCGTGAAAAGATTGCCATGCTTGCAGCGATCATTGGTGACGAACGGACTATGTACAATCTCATGAAGAAAGAGCTTCGTGAGGTTAAGAAGAAATTTGCGACTCCGCGTTTGAGTAGCTTAGAAGACACAGCAAAAGCAATCGAGATTGATACAGCTAGTCTGATTGCCGAGGAAGATACCTATGTCAGCGTAACCAAGGCAGGTTACATCAAGCGTACCAGCCCACGTTCCTTTGCTGCTTCAACTATAGATGAAATTGGTAAGCGTGATGATGACCGTTTGATCTTTGTTCAATCTGTCAAGACAACCCAGCATCTCTTGATGTTCACGACGCTTGGAAATGTCATTTATCGACCAATCCATGAATTGGCAGACATTCGCTGGAAGGATATCGGTGAGCATCTGAGCCAGACCATTACAAACTTTGAAGCTAACGAAGAAATCCTTTACGTGGAAGTCGTGGATCAGTTTGATGATGCGACAACCTACTTTGCTATAACTCGTCTTGGTCAAATCAAGCGTGTAGAACGTAAAGAATTTACTCCATGGCGCACCTACAAGTCTAAGTCTGTCAAGTATGCTAAGCTCAAAGATGAGACAGACCAGATTGTAGCAGTAGCTCCAATCAAACTGGATGATGTTCTCTTAATTAGCCAAAATGGTTATGCCCTTCGTTTCAATATCGAAGAGGTGCCGGTTGTCGGTGCCAAGGCTGCAGGTGTCAAGGCTATGAATTTGAAAGAAGATGACATTCTCCAGTCCGCCTTTATCTGCAATACCTCATCCTTCTACCTCTTAACCCAACGTGGAAGCTTGAAACGTGTTTCTATTGACGAAATTCCAGCAACCAGCCGTGCCAAACGAGGATTACAAGTCTTGCGTGAGTTGAAAAACAAACCGCATCGTGTCTTCTTGGCTGGTGCAGTTGTAGAACAAGGCTTCATCGGTGATCTCTTCAGTACAGAAGTGGAAGAAAATGACCAAACTTTGCTTGTCCAATCCAATAAAGGAACAATCTATCAAAGCCGATTGCAAGACTTGAACCTGTCAGAACGCACAAGCAACGGTAGCTTCATCTCTGACACGATTTCAGATGAAGAAGTTTTTGACGCTTATCTTAAAGAGATATTTACTGAAGCCAAATAAGTGAAATGAAGAATCAGTTCTAAGAGCTGGTTCTTTTTATTGAAGAAATTTTCTGAAAATTACAAAATATGCTTGCTATTTTAGAAAAATAGTGTAGAATAAAAGAAATAGGTTTTTAGAATAAGGAGTGGAATATGACAGTAACGATTGATTGGGAAAATCTCGGCTTTTCCTATATGAAATTACCTTATCGCTATATTGCTCATTTTAAAAATGGACAATGGAATCAAGGGGAGCTTACAGAGGATGCAACTTTGCATATTTCAGAGTCTTCTCCAAGTCTTCACTATGGCCAACAAGCATTTGAAGGTTTGAAAGCTTATCGGACTAAGGATGGCAGTGTTCAACTTTTCCGTCCTGACGAAAACGCCAAACGCCTGCAACGTACTTGTGATCGTCTCTTGATGCCACAAGTTCCGACAGATATGTTTGTAGAAGCTTGTAAGGCAGTTGTCCGCGCGAATGAAGAATACGTACCACCATATGGAACAGGTGGAACCCTTTATCTTCGTCCCCTTTTGATTGGTGTTGGAGATATTATCGGGGTAAAACCAGCAGAGGAATACATTTTCACTATCTTTGCTATGCCAGTTGGTAATTACTTTAAGGGTGGTTTGGTCCCAACTAACTTCTTGATTCAGGATGAATACGACCGTGCTGCTCCAAATGGTACAGGTGCCGCTAAGGTTGGGGGGAACTATGCTGCAAGTCTCTTGCCAGGGAAATTGGCTAAATCACGCCATTTTTCAGATGTTATCTACCTAGACCCTTCAACTCATACAAAGATTGAAGAAGTCGGTTCAGCTAACTTCTTTGGAATTACAGCTGACAATGAATTTGTAACACCATTGAGTCCATCTATCTTGCCATCTATTACTAAGTATTCTTTGCTTTATTTGGCAGAACACCGCTTGGGCTTGACACCTATTGAAGGTGATGTCCCAATTGATAATCTTGATCGTTTTGTAGAGGCAGGTGCCTGTGGTACGGCAGCAGTTATTTCACCAATTGGAGGTATTCAGCACGGTGATGATTTCCATGTATTCTATAGTGAAACAGAAGTTGGTCCTGTGACTCGTAAACTCTATGATGAATTGACTGGTATTCAGTTTGGTGATATTGAAGCGCCAGAAGGTTGGATTGTAAAAGTAGATTAAAATAAACAAAAGGAGATTTTTGATGAAATCGAAAAAGTGGCTCTTAACAGCAGGAGTGTTCCTGAGCACAACAGCTCTTTTAGTAGCTTGTGGAAAAGCTGATAAAGAAGCAGATGCACCGACAACATTTTCATATGTCTATGCAGTAGATCCAGCATCTTTGGACTATAGTATAGCGACTCGTACATCTACAACAGATGTCATCGGGAACGTAGTTGATGGCTTGATGGAAAACGACCAATACGGGAATGTTATTCCTTCTTTGGCTGAAGATTGGTCTGTGTCAAAAGATGGTTTGACTTATACCTATAAACTTCGTAAAGGAGTTAAATGGTATACTTCAGAAGGTGAAGAATACGCAGAAGTAACAGCCCATGACTTTGTGACAGGATTGAAACACGTAGCTGACGGTAAGTCAGACGGTGTTTCTCTCATCCAAAATTCAATCAAGGGCTTGGATGCCTACATGACTGGTGAAACCAACGATTTCTCTACAGTTGGTGTCAAGGCCTTGGACGATTACACAGTTGAATATACCCTCAACAAACCAGAAAGCTTCTGGAACTCTAAAGTCACAACAGCAACTATGTTGCCTGTAAATGAAGAGTTTTTGAAGGCATCAGGTAAAGATTATGGAGCAGTTACTCCAGCAGGGATTCTTTACAATGGTCCTTATATCTTGAAGACCTTGACGTCTAAATCGTTGATCGAATATGAGAAAAATCCAAACTACTGGGATAAAGAAAAGGTAAAAATCGAGAAGATCAAATTGACTTACTATGATGGTTCAGATCAGGAATCGTTGATTCGTAGCTTCTCTTCAGGTGCCTATACGACAGCTCGTCTCTTCCCAAGTAGCTCAAACTTTGCTTCAACTTTGGAACAATACGGAGATAAAATTACTTATAGCCCACAGGACTCAAGTAGTTATTACTTCACCTTTAACGTAAATCGTCAGTCATACAATAAAACTGCGAAAACGAGTGAAGAGCAAAAGACTTCTACTAAAGAAGCTATGCTGAATAAGGACTTCCGTCAGGCTATCAACTTTGCCTTCAACCGCCATTCTTATGCTGCCCAGCTAAATGGTGAAGACGGTGCGGACAAGATTATTCGTAACAGTCTCGTTCCTGACAACTTTGTGCAAGCAGGTGGTAAAAACTTTGGTCAAATCGCTCAAGCAGAGTTGGTGAACTATGGTGACCAATGGAAAGGTGTTGAGCTAGTTGATGGTAAGGATTCTATCTACAACCCTGACAAGGCTAAAGCAGCCTTTGAAAAAGCTAAGAAAGACTTGGAATCTAAAGGGGTAACTTTCCCAATTCACTTGGATGTCCCAGTTGAACAAACAGATACCATCGCCGTTCAACAAAGTAACTCTTTCAAACAGTCTATCGAATCAACTCTTGGTGCTGAAAATGTTGTCATTGATGTTCTTCAAATGACAGATAATGAAAAGGAAACAATCACTTCTCAAGCGCGTGTTCCTTCTCAAAAAGATTATGATTTGAACAGTACAGGATGGGCTCCAAGTTATCAAGACCCAGCATCTTACTTGAATATCATGGATCCTAAATCAGGCTCTGCCATGAAACACCTTGGTATTACGAAAGGAAAAGATAAGGATGTTGTAGCTAAACTTGGTTTGGACCAATATAAGAAATTATTGGATGATGCAGATTCAGAAACTACAAATCTTGAAGAACGCTATGAAAAATATGCCAAGGCTCAAGCTTGGTTGACAGATAGTTCATTATTGATGCCAACAGCCTCATCTGGTGGTTCTCCAGTTGTAAGTAATGTCGTGCCATTCTCAAAACCATACTCACAAGTTGGTATTAAGGGTGATCCATATATCTTTAAAGGTATGAAATTGCAAAAAGATATCGTTACAACCAAAGAATATGAAGAAGCGCTGAAAAAATGGCAAAAAGAAAAATTGGAATCAAACGGTAAGTACCAAAAAGAACTAGAAAAACACATTAAATAAAGCAGAAAAACTCTATATCAGACTCGGAATGATATAGAGTTTTTTCTTGCTAGTTTTAGGATTTTCTTGTAAAATAGAAAAAGTGAAGAGAGGTATGAAATGAGTAAGAAAGATAAAAAAATTGAAATTCAAGTAGCAGATGCTAAAGTCAATGTAGGAAAAGACAGTTTTGAAGGTTATACATTGACCATTGGTAAAAAAGTTATCGGAGAAATTGCCGAATTAGATGGACAATTTGCCATCATAAAGAATGGGAATGTCGATAGTTTTTATAAAAAATTGGAAAAAGCTGTGGAAATTTTGATTGAAAATTATAATTTAGCAAAATAAGTCTTGTTTTTTTGAAATTTTCATGATATAATAGTCCATGTTGATTGTAGGAGAGATAGCGAAGAGGCTAAACGCGGCGGACTGTAAATCCGCTCCTTCGGGTTCGGGGGTTCGAATCCCTCTCTCTCCATTTCATCAATGGGGTATAGCCAAGCGGTAAGGCAAGGGACTTTGACTCCCTCATGCGTTGGTTCGAATCCAGCTACCCCAGTTCTTAGGTAATGATCAAGATAAAAAGCAAAATATCTTAGGGTATTTTATTTTTATAATTGAAAGACGTGAACGATATGAACATGTCCTTGCGGGTGCTTAGGAAAAAAATTATAAGTATGTCAAGTTTAAGAAAAACTTGATTGTTGGAGGATTTTTTAGATGAACGAATTTGAAGATTTGCTAAATAGCGTTAGCCAAGTTGAGACTGGTGATGTTGTTAGTGCTGAAGTATTGACAGTTGATGCGACTCAAGCTAACGTTGCAATCTCTGGAACTGGTGTTGAAGGTGTCTTGACTCTTCGCGAATTGACAAACGATCGCGATGCAGATATCAATGACTTTGTTAAAGTAGGAGAAGTATTGGATGTTCTTGTACTTCGTCAAGTAGTTGGTAAAGATACTGATACAGTTACATACCTTGTATCTAAAAAACGCCTTGAAGCTCGCAAAGCATGGGACAAACTTGTTGGTCGCGAAGAAGAAGTTGTTACTGTTAAAGGAACTCGTGCCGTTAAAGGTGGACTTTCAGTAGAATTTGAAGGTGTTCGTGGATTTATCCCAGCTTCAATGTTGGATACTCGTTTCGTACGTAACACTGAGCGTTTTGTAGGTCAAGAATTTGATGCTAAAATCAAAGAAGTTGACGCTAAAGAAAACCGCTTCATCCTTTCACGTCGTGAAGTTGTTGAAGCAGCTACAGCAGCAGCTCGCGCTGAAGTATTCGGTAAATTGGCTGTTGGTGATGTAGTAACTGGTAAAGTTGCCCGTATTACAAGCTTCGGTGCTTTCATCGACCTTGGTGGTGTTGACGGATTGGTTCACTTGACTGAATTGTCACATGAACGTAACGTATCACCAAAATCAGTTGTAACTGTTGGTGAAGAAATTGAAGTGAAAATCCTTGATCTTAACGAAGAAGAAGGACGTGTATCACTTTCACTTAAGGCAACAACACCTGGACCATGGGATGGCGTTGAGCAAAAATTGGCTAAAGGTGATGTAGTAGAAGGAACAGTTAAACGTTTGACTGACTTCGGTGCATTTGTTGAAGTGTTGCCAGGTATCGATGGACTTGTTCACGTATCACAAATTTCACACAAACGTATTGAAAATCCAAAAGAAGCTCTTAAAGTTGGTCAAGAAGTTCAAGTTAAAGTTCTTGAAGTTAACGCAGATGCAGAGCGCGTATCACTTTCTATCAAAGCTCTTGAAGAGCGTCCAGCTCAAGAAGAAGGACAAAAAGAAGAAAAACGTGCTGCTCGTCCACGTCGTCCAAAACGTCAAGAAAAACGTGATTTCGAACTTCCAGAAACACAAACAGGATTCTCAATGGCTGACTTGTTCGGTGATATCGAACTTTAATCAAATTGAAAATTCATAAAATCCTTTGTTTACTAAACAAGGGATTTTTCTTTTGTCTGTAAGCCTTTTTTGATATAATAGTTCTATGTTAGAATCAGAAAAACAATCATGTTATCAAATGTTAAATGAAGAACTATCTTTTTTATTGGAAGGTGAAACTAATGTTTTGGCTAATCTTTCCAACGCCAGTGCTCTTCTAAAATCACGCTTTCCTAATACCGTATTTGCAGGCTTTTATCTGTTCGATGGAAAGGAATTGATTTTAGGTCCTTTCCAAGGCGGTGTTTCCTGCATCCGTATTGCGCTAGGCAAGGGTGTTTGTGGTGAGGCAGCTCATTTTCAGGAAACCGTTGTTGTTGGAGATGTAACGACTTATCCCAACTATATTTCTTGTGATAGTCGAGCTAAAAGTGAAATTGTTGTTCCGATGGTTAAGAATGGTCAATTACTTGGAGTTCTAGATCTTGATTCTTCAGAGATTGATGATTATGATGCTATGGATCGAGATTATTTGGAACAATTTGTCGCTATTTTGCTTGAAAAGACAGAATGGGACTTTACAATGTTTGGGGAGAAAGCCTAATGTATCAAGCACTTTATCGAAAATATAGAAGTCAAAACTTCTCCCAGTTGGTTGGACAGGAAGTTGTGGCTAAGACCCTTAAACAAGCAGTAGAGCAAGAGAAAATAAGTCATGCCTATCTTTTTTCTGGTCCACGTGGAACGGGAAAAACCAGTGTAGCCAAGATTTTTGCCAAAGCTATGAACTGTCCAAATCAAGTGGGTGGTGAACCTTGTAATAACTGCTATATTTGTCAAGCGGTGACGGATGGTAGTTTAGAAGATGTCATTGAAATGGATGCGGCCTCTAATAATGGGGTGGATGAAATTCGCGAAATTCGTGATAAATCTACCTACGCTCCTAGTCTTGCCCGTTATAAGGTTTACATCATAGATGAGGTTCACATGCTGTCTACAGGAGCTTTTAATGCCCTCCTAAAGACGCTGGAAGAGCCAACACAGAATGTGGTCTTTATTTTAGCTACTACTGAATTGCACAAGATTCCTGCTACGATTCTATCCCGTGTGCAACGTTTTGAATTTAAATCGATTAAGACACAGGATATTAAGGAACATATCCGCTATATCTTAGAAAAAGAAAATATCAGTTCTGAACCAGAGGCTGTGGAAATTATCGCTAGACGAGCTGAAGGTGGAATGCGGGACGCCTTGTCTATTTTGGATCAAGCCCTAAGTTTGACACAGGGAAACGAGCTGACGACTGCTATCTCTGAAGAAATTACTGGCACCATTAGTCTATCAGCCTTGGATGATTATGTGGCTGCCTTGTCTCAACAGGATGTTCCAAAGGCCCTAGCATGTTTAAATCTTCTCTTTGACAATGGAAAGAGTATGACTCGTTTTGTGACCGACCTTTTGCACTATTTAAGAGACTTGTTAATTGTCCAAACAGGGGGAGAAAATACTCATCATAGTCCAGTCTTTGTAGAAAATTTGACACTTCCTCAAGAAAATCTGTTTGAAATGATTCGCTTGGCGACAGTGAGTTTAGTAGATATTAAGTCTAGTTTGCAGCCAAAGATTTACGCTGAGATGATGACCATCCGTTTGGCAGAAATCAAGCTTGAACCAGCTCTTTCAGGGGCGGTTGAACATGAAATTGCTGCACTAAGACAGGAAGTTGCCCGTCTCAAACAAGAACTCGCCAATGTAGGAACTATACCCAAGCCAACTACTCCAGCACCTAGTCGACCAGCTACGGGCAAGACAGTCTATCGTGTGGATCGCAATAAAGTTCAATCTATCTTACAAGAGGCCGTCGAAAACCCTGATTTAGCACGTCAAAATTTAATTCGCTTGCAGAATGCCTGGGGAGAGGTAATTGAAAGTCTAGGTGGTCCTGATAAGGCTTTGCTAGTTGGTTCTCAACCGGTTGCGGCCAATGAACACCATGCTATTCTTGCTTTTGAGTCTAACTTCAATGCTGGTCAAACCATGAAACGGGACAATCTCAATACCATGTTTGGCAATATCCTCAGTCAGGCAGCAGGTTTTTCACCTGAGATTTTAGCTATTTCCATGGAGGAATGGAAAGAAGTTCGCGCAGCCTTTTCAGCCAAAGCCAAATCTTCTCAAACTGAAAAAGAAGCTGAAGAAAGCCTGATTCCGGAAGGATTTGAATTTTTGGCTGATAAAGTGAAGGTAGAGGAAGACTAAAGAAAGATTTCATGATACAATAAGTTTATGAATAGACAACAATTTATTATCATAGCACTGTTTACAGCTGCTGAGACCTATTTTTTCAATGAAGCCTGGATGACTGGTCGCTATATTATGGCAGCCTTTTGGGCCATTTTACTCTTCAGAAATTTTCGAGTCAGTTACTTGATGGGTAAAATAGTAGATGTCATTGACCAGCATTTAAAAGGGAAAGACTAGTCCTCAGCTTCTAGACAAAATCAAAGCCTTTTAGGCTTTTTTTTGTTATACTATAAAAGTATATTTATTGACCTATTACTGTATTTCTAGGGAAAACGAGTATGTTTCTAGTAAGTACTGTAAAGGCTGTAAAAAAGAAAGGAACTATCATGTCAGTATTAGAGATCAAAGATCTTCACGTTGAGATTGAAGGAAAAGAAATTTTAAAAGGGGTTAACCTGACCCTGAAAACAGGAGAAATTGCCGCTATCATGGGACCAAATGGTACTGGGAAATCAACTCTTTCAGCCGCTATCATGGGAAATCCAAACTATGAAGTTACCAAAGGTGAAGTTTTGTTTGATGGCGTAAACATCCTTGAGTTGGAAGTGGACGAACGTGCGCGTATGGGACTTTTCCTTGCTATGCAATATCCATCAGAAATTCCTGGAATTACCAATGCTGAGTTTCTTCGTGCAGCCATGAATGCTGGTAAAGAAGACGATGAAAAGATTTCAGTTCGTGAGTTTATCACTAAATTAGACGAGAAGATGGAATTGCTCAACATGAAAGAAGAAATGGCAGAGCGTTACCTCAATGAAGGTTTCTCTGGTGGTGAGAAAAAACGTAATGAAATTCTTCAGCTTTTGATGTTGGAACCAACTTTTGCCCTTTTGGATGAGATTGACTCTGGTCTTGATATTGATGCCCTTAAAGTTGTTTCTAAAGGTGTTAATGCCATGCGTGGTGAAGGCTTTGGTGCTATGATTATCACTCACTACCAACGTCTTTTGAACTACATCACACCTGATGTGGTACACGTCATGATGGAAGGTCGTGTTGTCCTTTCAGGTGGTCCAGAATTGGCTGCGCGTTTGGAACGTGAAGGATACGCAAAACTAGCTGAAGAACTTGGCTACGACTACAAGGAAGAATTGTAATTCCCTCGTATCTTTTAGGAGAAGTAAATGACTAAAGAAAATATTAAACTTTTTTCAGAAATGCACGCTGAACCAAGCTGGTTGGCTGATCTCCGTCAAAAAGCTTTTGACAAGATTGAGACTTTGGAATTACCAGTTATTGAGCGTGTCAAATTCCACCGTTGGAATCTGGGTGATGGAACGATTACAGAAAGTGAGCCATCAGTAAATGTTCCAGATTTCACAGCTCTAGATAATCACTTGAAATTGGTTCAAGTAGGAACTCAAACTGTTTTTGAGCAAACTCCAGTTGAGTTGGCTGAACAGGGTGTTGTCTTTACAGATTTCCATTCAGCTTTAGAAGAAATTCCAGAGCTGATCGAAGAATTCTTCATGTCATCTGTTAAGTATGACGATGACAAGTTGGCAGCCTACCACACAGCTTATTTCAACAGTGGTGCTGTTCTCTATATTCCTGATAATGTTGAGATTAAAGAACCAATCGAAGGAATTTTCTACCAAGACAGCGATAGCGATGTGCCGTTTAACAAGCATATTATGATTATCGCTGGTAAGAACAGTAAGATTAGCTATTTGGAACGTTTGGAATCTCGTGGTGAGGGTAGTGCGAAAGCAACTGCCAATATCACAGTAGAAGTGATTGCACGTTCTGGTGCTCAAGTGAAGTTTGCTGCAATCGACCGTCTAGGTGAAAACGTCACTGCCTACATTAGCCGTCGTGGTAAATTAGGCAACGATGCAAGCATTGACTGGGCAATCGGTGTCATGAACGAAGGGAACGTCGTTGCGGACTTTGATAGTGACTTGATTGGTAACGGTAGCCATGCAGATCTCAAGGTTGTAGCTCTTTCAAGTGGCCGTCAAGTGCAAGGAATTGATACTCGTGTAACCAACTATGGTTGCAACTCAATCGGAAATATCCTTCAACATGGGGTTATTCTTGAAAGAGCAACCTTGACCTTCAATGGTATTGGCCATATTATCAAGGGTGCCAAGGGAGCAGATGCGCAACAAGAGAGCCGTGTTCTTATGCTTTCAGACCAAGCGCGTTCAGATGCCAATCCAATTCTTTTGATTGACGAAAATGATGTTACTGCAGGTCACGCAGCTTCTATCGGTCAGGTAGATCCAGAAGATATGTATTACCTCATGAGCCGTGGCTTGGATAAGGCAACTGCAGAACGCTTGGTTGTTCGTGGTTTCCTTGGATCTGTTATCGTTGAGATTCCAGTCAAGGAAGTTCGTGATGAAATGATTGCAACTATCGAAGAAAAATTGTCAAAACGCTAAGGGGTAGCCTATGTTAGATGTAGAAGCGATTCGCAAGGATTTTCCAATTTTAGACCAGATTGTTAATGATGAACCATTGGTTTATTTGGACAATGCTGCGACGACACAAAAACCACTAGCAGTTCTGGAGACGATTAACCGCTACTATGAGAACGACAATGCCAATGTTCATCGTGGCGTTCATACCTTGGCAGAAAGGGCGACAGCTTCTTATGAGGCGGCTCGTGAAACCATTCGTAAGTTTATCAATGCAGGCTCTACAAAGGAAGTTCTCTTTACTAGAGGAACTACGACCAGTCTCAACTGGGTTGCACGTTTCGCTGAGGAAGTCTTGACTGAGGGAGACCAGGTCTTGATTTCCGTCATGGAACACCATTCCAATATCATTCCATGGCAGGAAGCCTGCCGTAAGACTGGGGCAGAGCTTGTCTATATCTATCTCAAGAATGGAGCTCTGGATATGGATGATTTGCGAGCTAAATTGACTGATAAAGTTAAGTTTGTCTCCCTTGCTCACGCCTCAAATGTTCTTGGTGTGGTCAATCCAATCAAAGAAATCACTCAATTGGCCCATCAAGTTGGAGCCATCATGGTGGTGGATGGTGCTCAATCTACTCCTCATATGAAGATCGATGTCCGGGACTTGGATGTGGACTTCTTTGCCTTTTCAGGTCACAAGATGGCTGGTCCGACTGGTATCGGTGTTCTTTATGGCAAAGAAAAATATCTGGAACAAATGTCACCTCTTGAATTTGGCGGTGAGATGATTGATTTCGTCTATGAGCAGTCTGCTAGCTGGAAGGAGTTGCCTTGGAAATTTGAGGCTGGAACTCCTAATATGGCAGGTGCTATTGGACTTGCAGCAGCAGTGGATTATCTAGAAAACATCGGTATGGATGCAATTGAAGCCCATGAACAAGAATTGATCGCATACGTCTATCCAAAACTGCAGGCGATTGAAGGATTGACTATTTATGGTTCGCAGGACTTGGCTCAACGTTCAGGTGTAATTGCCTTTAACCTAGGCGACCTTCATCCGCATGACCTTGCTACAGCACTGGATTATGAAGGAGTAGCAGTTCGTGCAGGTCACCATTGCGCCCAACCTTTGCTCCAATATTTGGAAGTTCCAGCAACAGCTCGTGCAAGTTTTTATATCTACAATACCAAGGCAGATTGTGACAACCTAGTCGATGCCCTACAAAAGACAAAGGAGTTTTTCAATGGCACTTTCTAAACTAGATAGCCTTTATATGGCAGTGGTAGCGGACCATTCGAAAAATCCACATCACCAAGGGAAGTTAGAAGACGCTGAGCAAATCAGTCTCAACAATCCGACCTGTGGAGATGTTATCAATCTCTCTGTCAAGTTTGATGCAGAAGACCGCTTGGAGGATATTGCTTTTCTAAATTCAGGCTGTACCATCTCGACCGCCTCTGCAAGCATGATGACAGATGCCGTTTTAGGCAAAACCAAACAAGAAATTTTAGAACTTGCAACTATTTTTTCTGAAATGGTTCAAGGGCAAAAAGATGAGCGTCAAGATCAACTAGGCGATGCAGCTTTCTTGTCAGGTGTTGCCAAATTCCCTCAACGAATCAAGTGTGCGACCCTAGCTTGGAACGCCCTGAAGAAAACAATTGAAAATCAAGAAAACAAGTAAGGCAAGTTTCTTTTGTCTTATGAATCAGTAGAAATGAAGAATGAAAGAAAGGATATTATGGCTGAAGAAAGAGTAGAACCAAAACCAATTGACCTTGGTGAATATAAATTTGGTTTCCATGACGATGTAGAGCCTGTTCTATCGACAGGAAAAGGATTGAATGAAGATGTCATTCGTGAACTATCAGCTGCCAAGGGAGAACCTGAGTGGATGTTAGAATTCCGTTTGAAGTCTTATGAAACCTTCAAAAAAATGCCCATGCAAACTTGGGGAGCAGACTTGTCAGAGATTGACTTTGATGACTTGATCTACTACCAAAAACCATCTGATAAGCCAGCTCGTTCTTGGGATGAAGTTCCTGAAAAAATCAAAGAAACCTTTGAACGTATCGGGATTCCGGAAGCTGAGCGTGCTTATTTAGCAGGTGCCTCTGCCCAGTACGAGTCAGAAGTGGTTTACCACAACATGAAGGAAGAGTTCCAAAAATTGGGGATTATCTTTACAGATACAGATTCTGCCCTCAAGGAATACCCAGACTTGTTTAAACAATACTTTGCGAAGTTGGTACCGCCGACTGATAACAAGTTGGCTGCCCTTAACTCAGCAGTATGGTCGGGTGGAACCTTTATCTACGTACCAAAAGGTGTCAAGGTAGATATTCCACTTCAAACTTACTTCCGTATCAACAACGAAAATACAGGTCAGTTTGAACGTACCTTGATTATCGTTGATGAGGGAGCAAGCGTACACTACGTAGAAGGATGTACAGCACCAACATATTCAAGCAACAGCTTGCACGCGGCCATTGTAGAAATCTTTGCCTTGGACAGAGCTTATATGCGTTATACAACCATCCAAAACTGGTCTGACAACGTTTATAACTTGGTAACAAAGCGTGCTAAGGCTCAAAAGGATGCCACTGTTGAGTGGATAGATGGAAACTTGGGTGCCAAAACAACCATGAAATATCCATCTGTTTACCTCGATGGAGAAGGGGCGCGTGGAACCATGCTTTCGATCGCCTTTGCTAATGCAGGGCAACACCAAGACACTGGTGCTAAGATGATCCACAATGCTCCACATACAAGTTCGTCTATCGTGTCTAAATCCATCGCTAAAGGCGGAGGAAAGGTGGACTACCGTGGACAAGTAACCTTTAACAAGAACTCTAAGAAATCTGTCTCTCACATTGAGTGTGACACCATTATCATGGATGACCTGTCAGCATCAGATACCATTCCATTTAATGAAATCCATAACTCGCAAGTTGCTTTGGAACACGAAGCTAAGGTTTCTAAAATTTCAGAAGAACAACTCTATTACCTCATGAGCCGTGGATTATCAGAATCTGAGGCAACTGAGATGATTGTTATGGGATTTGTAGAGCCATTTACAAAAGAACTTCCAATGGAATACGCCGTTGAGCTGAACCGCTTGATTAGCTATGAGATGGAAGGTTCAGTTGGGTAGAATTTGATTTTAAATTTACCCAAAATCAAGGACTTTGAAGAAGAACTTATAACAAAAAAATCGCGGTTTAAATCGCGATTTTTTTATAATTTTTCGTTGATAAATCGGATAAATTGATTCCACCATACTTTTAAGAAGAAAGCTTTTTCAACTTTCTTTTCTGCCACCATTTCGAAACTAGGTCGTTCTGTGGTAATGTAACCTTGACCGATCAAGTCCTTGTCTTCATAAGTTAAATGGCCAACCACTGTTCCAGCTTCAAGTGGTGCTGGGATTGCTTTAGAATCAGGTGTGAATTGAACAGATTGGGAAGATTGACTTCCAACACGTTCAATTAAAGAGATATCATCTTTGGCAACGGCAGTGATTGTATCTTCTTTTCCATCTTGTACAGGAGCTTTGCTATCTTGGTAGGCATCGCCTTTTTGAACGATTTTGCGAAGTGTGAATGTAGAAGAAATATAATCCATTAGGGAAGATGTAGCTGTAAAACGAGAGTAAGGATTATTGTCCTGATGGTCTGCATTCAAAACAACTGTGATAACCCTCATGCCTTTTTCAACAGTAGTACCAACAAAAGATTCACCAGCTTTGTCTGTTGTTCCTGTCTTGAGTCCGTCAAAACCACCTCGATGAGCAGGCATGCCTTCTAACATGTAGTTTGTCGAAGTTATTGTCATTCCAGCAAAAGTAGAAGATGGTTTTTTGGTGATTTCCAAGACTTGTGGGTATTTTTTGATGAGGTTACGAGCAACGATAGCAACATCATAAGCACTGAGCTTATTTTCATCATCTTTTTTTGAGCCCGGGTAAATGTTATCCCCTAGAGTCTCATTGTTCAGACCAGTTGTATTGACAACAGTGGCATCCTGAATTCCCCATTCCAAGAGTTTTGCACGCATCATATCGACGAAATCTTTTTCTGAACCAGCAATTTTCTCCGCTAAGGCAATAGCAGCACTGTTAGCACTAGATACTAGGGTTGCTTCAAGTAGTTGTTCGACGGTATAATTACGAGCCTCCATAGGAACATTACTTGCTTCAGAATTTGTCGTTAACTTATAAGGATAGTCAGAAATATCTACGGGGGTAGATAGTGTAATACTTCCATTTTCCAAGGCTTCATAGACAAGATAAACCGTAATCAATTTTGTGATGGAAGCAATTTCGACAGGTTGAGTTGCATCTTTCTCGTAGAGAATTTTACCAGTATTGGCCTCAACAGCAATTGCATGTTTAGCAGCAATATTAAAATCTTGAGCAGCAACAGTAGATGCTGAGCCAATTACGGATAGGCTTAATAGAGTTAAAATTATTTTTTTCATAGTAAGTTTATTCTAACATAAAGAAAAAAATATTCCCAGTTTCATGATATAAGAAAGAAGCTTTTTTGAAAGTATGGTAAAATAGATGAATGGAGGTACCTCATGTTTCGTAAGAATAAATTATTTTTTTGGACCAGTGAGATTTTACTATTAACCATCATCTTTTACTTATGGAGAGAGATGGGAGCGATTATTACACCTTTTGTGAGCGTCGCAAACACCATCATGATTCCTTTCCTTCTAGGTGGTTTTTTATATTATTTGACCAATCCTATTGTTAGCTTTCTACAAAAGTACTTCAAAATTAATCGTATTATTGGTATTTTACTAACCTTGTGTGCCTTGGTCTGGGGGCTTGTCATTGGGGTAGTCTATCTCTTACCAATTTTGATTAATCAGTTGACTAGTTTGATTGCAACAAGTCAGACAATTTACAGTCGTTTGCAAGATTTGATTATCGATTTATCCACTTATCCAGCCTTTCAAAATTTGGATATTCAAGCGACTATTCAACAGTTAAACCTATCCTATGTAGATATTTTACAAAATATCCTAAATAGTGTTACCAATAGTGTCGGAAGTGTTATATCAGCTCTCTTTAGTACCGTTTTGATTATTATCATGACCCCTGTGTTCTTGGTTTATTTTTTGTTAGATGGTCACAAATTTTTACCGATGCTTGAACGTACTGTTTTAAAGAGAGATAAGTTGCATATTACAGGACTCTTAAAAAATTTGAATGCGACAATTGCTCGTTATATTAGTGGAGTCGCAATTGATGCGATTATTATCGGTTGTTTGGCCTTTATCGGATATAGCGTGATTGGTCTGAAATATGCTTTGGTCTTTGCCATCTTTTCAGGATTAGCCAATCTCATTCCTTATGTGGGACCAAGTATCGGCTTGATTCCGATGATTATCGCCAATGTCTTTACGGATCCTCATAGAATGCTAATTGCAGTTGTTTACATGCTAATCATTCAACAAGTGGATGGAAATATCCTTTACCCTCGAATCGTTGGTGGCGTGATGAAAGTTCATCCAATTACGATTTTAGTATTACTTTTGTTATCAAGTAATATCTATGGTGTCATTGGTATGATTGTCGCTGTACCAACCTATTCTATCTTGAAAGAAATTTCTAAGTTCTTATCTCGCTTGTATGAAAATCACAAAATAATGAAAGAACGAGAAAGAGAATTAGCCAAGTAAAAGTCAGGAAATTCCTGATTTTTCTTTTTATTTAGGCAAGTGATAGGAGTGGAAGTGCCGTTTAGATTAGTAGATTAAGAATAATTCACAAAAACTTTGTAAAACACTTGCAATTTAGCTGAAATTTGATAAAATAGTAAGGAAAGTTAGACTGTATTGCCTACTGTCTATCTATAAAATATATTTTATTGGAGGCTTTTACTCAAATGGCAAAAGAAAAATACGATCGTAGTAAACCACACGTTAACATTGGTACTATCGGACACGTTGACCACGGTAAAACTACCCTAACTGCAGCTATCACAACTGTTTTGGCACGTCGCTTGCCTTCATCAGTTAACCAACCTAAAGACTATGCGTCTATCGATGCTGCTCCAGAAGAACGCGAACGCGGTATCACAATCAACACTGCGCACGTTGAGTACGAAACTGAAAAACGTCACTACGCTCACATCGACGCTCCAGGACACGCGGACTATGTTAAAAACATGATCACTGGTGCCGCTCAAATGGACGGAGCTATCCTTGTAGTAGCTTCAACTGACGGACCAATGCCACAAACTCGTGAGCACATCCTTCTTTCACGTCAGGTTGGTGTTAAACACCTTATCGTCTTCATGAACAAAGTTGACTTGGTTGACGACGAAGAATTGCTTGAATTGGTTGAAATGGAAATCCGTGACCTATTGTCAGAATACGACTTCCCAGGTGACGATCTTCCAGTTATCCAAGGTTCAGCTCTTAAAGCTCTTGAAGGTGACACTAAATACGAAGACATCGTTATGGAATTGATGAACACAGTTGATGAGTACATCCCAGAACCAGAACGTGACACTGACAAACCATTGCTTCTTCCAGTCGAAGACGTATTCTCAATCACTGGTCGTGGTACAGTTGCTTCAGGACGTATCGACCGTGGTATCGTTAAAGTCAACGACGAAATCGAAATCGTTGGTATCAAAGAAGAAACTCAAAAAGCAGTTGTTACTGGTGTTGAAATGTTCCGTAAACAACTTGACGAAGGTCTTGCCGGAGATAACGTAGGTGTCCTTCTTCGTGGTGTTCAACGTGATGAAATCGAACGTGGACAAGTTATTGCTAAACCAGGTTCAATCAACCCACACACTAAATTCAAAGGTGAAGTTTACATCCTTACTAAAGAAGAAGGTGGACGTCACACTCCATTCTTCAACAACTACCGTCCACAATTCTACTTCCGTACTACTGACGTTACAGGTTCAATCGAACTTCCAGCAGGTACTGAAATGGTAATGCCTGGTGATAACGTGACAATCGACGTTGAGTTGATCCACCCAATCGCCGTAGAACAAGGTACTACATTCTCTATCCGTGAGGGTGGACGTACTGTTGGTTCAGGTATGGTTACAGAAATCGAAGCTTAATTCGATTTAGTTCCCAGAAGAACAATTATTTAAGTCAGACACTAAAAGAATCTTGCTTTGCGAGGTTCTTTTTTTCAGATATTGAACTAATACTCTTCGAAAATCAAATTCAATCCACGTCAGCGTCACCTTTGCCGTACTCAAGTACAGCCTGCGGCTAGCTTCCTAGTTTGCTCTTTGATTTTCATTGATTATAAAATTGAAGAATTGTACACAAAAAAGCTCCATACACCGGATGTGCATAGAGCAAAGGGGGCTTTATCTGATATAGAGTTCTTGATTTTTTAGAACAATTTCACGGACACTTGCAAACTTCTTAAGTTTTTTGATTTCTTCTGGATGAGTGACGAGGGTGATAACATAGCCTTCTTTACCCATACGACCAGTACGGCCAGCACGGTGAGTGTAGGTTTCAATATCTCTAGGAACATCAAAGTTTACGACGCATTCTAGGCTATCGATATCAATTCCACGAGCCAAAAGGTCAGTTGCAAGAAGCAGGGTTAGCTGCTTATCTTTAAACTTTTCTAAGATGACTTTTCTAAATTTAACATTGACATCGCTAGCGAGGGAAACAGCCAATATATCACGATACTGTAGTTTTTCCTCGGCACTCCCAAGGTCTGATAGGCTGTTAAAGAAGACTAGCCCGCGGAAATCCTCAACATGAGCCAATTTTCGTAGCATATCAACGCGGTGACGTTGGTCTACCTGCATGTAGAAGTGCTGGATATTGTCCAGTTTTTGGTCAGAGAGATCAATGGTTCGCGTATTAGATGCAATCTTTTCTTGGTCAAACTTGGTTGTCGCACTCATGTAGATGAGTTGGTGGTCACGAGGTGCGTAGTGGGTGATTTTCTCGACAAAGTGAATCTGAGAATCATCGAGCAATTGGTCGAATTCATCCAGGATGATGGTTTCTACATTCATCATCTTGATTTTTTTCAATTTAATCAACTCAAAGATACGGCCAGGAGTTCCAATCAGAATTTCTGGTCCTTTTTTGAGTCGTTCAATCTGGCGTTTCTGACTTGAACCTGATAGGAAGAGCTGGGCTGTCAAGCCAATAGCTTCTGCCCACGTTTTACATACGTCAAAAATCTGTCCAGCAAGCTCCGTATTTGGTGCTAGAATCAATAGTTGCTGCGCTTTTTTCTTTTGTAGTCTGAGAAGGCTTGGTAGGAGGTAAGCGAGGGTCTTACCAGTTCCTGTTGGGCTCACTCCTAGGAGGTTTTCTCCAGCAAGAAGGGGTTCAAATAGTTGAGTTTGAATGGGGGTGAATTCTTGGAAACCGAGTTGATCACTCAGTTCTTGCCATTCAGTCGGTAGTTTGGTTTTCATTTTTCTGCCTCAAATCTAATGCCAGCAGTCTGGCGCATAGTATATAGTAGCTCATGAACTGAACTTGCATCTTCCAGCCAAGTTTGGTAGAGATTCAGATCTGGTTGCTGGATCATGTGTGCAAATGCAGCGACTTCCTCAGTCATCGTATGAGGAGCCTGTTGGATAGGGAGTTGGACTTGATTGCCTTGATGGTCGGTAAAAATAGCCGAGCTGACATGTTCGATGGTGTTGAGCGTCAGGGTTCCATCTGTCGTATAAATTTCGCAAGGGAGATTGGAAGTGATGTTTTTCCCAGACTTGATATGAACTTGAAAGTCAGGGTAGAAGAGGATTCCATCTCCATTTAAGTCAATGCTATTGTTAAGCTGTTGAGCCTGATAGGTCGCATCCTTAGCTTTTCCAAAGAGATGAACGGCAGTGTAGAGAGGATAAATCCCCAAATCCATAAGCGCTCCACCAGCAAAACGGTCTGAAAAGACATTTGGTATCTGTCCATCCAACAAGTTAGGCATTTTGGAAGAATACTTGGCATAGTTGAAATCTGCTCCCAAAATTTGTTTGTCTGCTAAAAAGTTTTTGATAGTTATAAAAGCTTTTTCATGGTAATTGCGAGCTGCTTCGAATATAAAACAGTGATTTTTCTCAGCTGTATGTCTCAAATCTAGCCATTCTTGTGGCTGAGTGACAGCTGGCTTTTCAAGAATGACATGTTTACCTGTAGACAATGCAGCTTTTGCCTGAGCAAAATGCAAGGAGTTTGGGCTAGCAATATAGACCAAATCAAAGGAGCTCTTGAAGAAGTCCTCTACTTGATCAAAGAGTTGGATATCCTGATAGCGAGAAGCAAAGGTTGCCGCAGTTTCTAGTTTTCTAGAATAGACTGCGACCAGCTTGTATTCTCCACTGGTATGGGCTGCTTCTATGAAGTGGTGGCTGATAGCCCCTGTTCCGATGACACCTAATTTAAGCATAGTTACTCCTTTTCCGATTTCAAATCCTTCTTTCATTATAACATAGATAGACGGGACTATCCAACAGAGGGGAAAAAATTTCAAATAAGCTACTAGGTCTTTTCCAAAGAAAGTGGTACAATAATGAGATGAGTAAATGAAATGGGAGGGAAAATGAGGTTATTACCTATAAGAAAAATATCACGTCAGTCTAAGAGGCTAGCGCTTTTTTTGACTTTTTGTGCAGGATATGTAGACGCCTATACTTTTATTGTGCGAGGGAATACTCTTGTAGCTGGACAAACTGGGAATGTCGTCTTTCTATCAGTTGGGCTCATTCAACACAATGTGTCAGATGCAAGTGCCAAAGTAATGACTTTACTAGCTTTTATGATGGGAGTCTTTTTACTAACGATTTATAAGGAAAAATTGAGAATTGTGAAAAAGCCAATTCTGTCACTGATTCCTTTGGCAATCTTATCAATCATTATTGGTTTTGTGCCGCAAACTGTAGATAATATCTATCTAGTGCCGCCCTTGGCTTTCTGTATGGGACTGGTGACAACTGCTTTTGGTGAGGTTTCGGGTATTGCCTACAATAATGCCTTTATGACAGGGAATATCAAACGGACCATGCTAGCTTTTGGAGATTATTTCCGAACCAAGCACACACCTTTTTTACGTGAAGGGATTATCTTTGTAAGCTTGCTTAGTAGTTTTGTCCTTGGCGTTGTCTTTTCAGCCTATTTGACTATTTTCTATCATGAAAAGACCATTCTTGGTGTTCCTATTATGATGAGTATTTTTTACCTCAGCATGCTTTTTGCCAAGTGGCGGAAAAAAGTAAAAGAAAAAGCTTCATTTTAGGTGTTATTACTTGTAAGAAAATAGGAGATATGCTATACTTGAAGAGTTGACTATGCACGATCCTGTGCAACCGCACGAACATCGTTGCTTGATTATTCAAGTTTAAGTGGTTCGTCCCACGATGCTAGGCGAGTCTTCACAAAAAATTCGGGGAAACCCATAAAAATCATAGGAGGTGCATAATGAGCACATACGCAATTATCAAAACTGGCGGAAAACAAGTTAAAGTTGAAGTTGGTCAAGCAGTTTACGTTGAAAAATTGAACGTTGAAGCTGGTCAAGAAGTTACTTTTAACGAAGTTGTTCTTGTTGGTGGTGAAAACACTGTTGTCGGAACTCCACTTGTTGCTGGAGCTACTGTAGTTGGAACTGTTGAAAAACAAGGAAAACAAAAGAAAGTTGTTACTTACAAGTACAAACCTAAAAAAGGTAGCCACCGTAAACAAGGTCACCGTCAACCATATACAAAAGTTGTTATCAACGCAATCAACGCTTAATTTTAAGGAGAACACATGATACAGGCAGTCTTTGAGAGAGCCGAAGATGGCGAGCTGAGGAGTGCGGAAATTACTGGACACGCCGAGAGTGGCGAATACGGCTTTGATGTCGTGTGTGCATCGGTTTCTACGCTTGCCATTAACTTTATCAATTCTATTGAGAAATTTGCAGGCTATGAACCAATCCTAGAATTAAACGAAGATGAAGGTGGCTATCTGATGGTTGAAATTCCAAAAGATCTTCCTTCACACCAGAGAGAAATGACCCAGTTATTCTTTGAATCATTTTTCTTAGGTATGGCAAACTTATCGGAGAACTCTTCAGAGTTCGTCCAAACCAGAGTTATCACAGAAAACTAACACGGAGGAAAACATTATGTTAAAAATGACTCTTAACAACTTGCAACTTTTCGCCCACAAAAAAGGTGGAGGTTCTACATCAAACGGACGTGATTCACAAGCAAAACGTCTTGGAGCTAAAGCAGCTGACGGACAGACTGTAACAGGTGGATCAATCCTTTACCGTCAACGTGGTACACACATCTACCCAGGTGTAAACGTTGGACGTGGTGGAGACGATACTTTGTTCGCTAAAGTTGAAGGCGTAGTACGCTTTGAACGTAAAGGACGCGATAAAAAACAAGTTTCTGTTTACCCAATCGCTAAATAAAAAGGTCCAGTGAACCTTTTTATCCCGAGCCTTGAAATCTAAAGGTGAGGAAGCTAGAAGTAGCATAAACTAAGGCTTTCCGAGTTTTCGGAGAGCCTCTTTTTTTGTTTTGGTATCCATGATTTTTTCGTTCTTAGTGTAGATGAATTTTATGAGTGACATTATTTTTCTTCGATGGAAAACTTCTAAAATATGGTATAATGAAAAGATAAAGAAGTTGGGGGTAGAAGATGAACATTCAACAATTACGCTATGTTGTTGCCATTGCCAATAGTGGTACTTTCCGTGAAGCTGCTGAAAAGATGTATGTTAGTCAGCCGAGTCTGTCCATTTCTGTTCGTGATTTGGAAAAAGAGTTGGGCTTTAAGATTTTCCGTCGGACCAGCTCAGGGACTTTCTTGACTCGTCGTGGTATGGAATTCTATGAAAAAGCGCAAGAATTGGTTAAAGGATTTGATATTTTTCAAAATCAGTATGCCAATCCTGAGGAAGAAAAGGATGAATTTTCCATTGCCAGTCAGCACTATGACTTCTTGCCACCAACTATTACGGCCTTTTCAGAGCGCTATCCTGATTACAAAAATTTCCGTATTTTTGAATCGACTACTGTTCAAATCTTAGATGAAGTAGCGCAAGGTCACAGTGAGATTGGGATTATCTACCTCAACAATCAAAATAAAAAAGGGATCATGCAACGAGTTGAAAAGTTAGGCCTTGAGGTCATTGAATTGATTCCCTTCTATACCCATATTTATCTCCGTGAGGGGCATCCTTTAGCCCAGAAAGAGGAATTGGTCATGGAGGATTTAGCGGATCTACCAACGGTTCGTTTCACTCAAGAAAAAGACGAGTACCTTTATTATTCAGAGAACTTTGTTGATACCAGCGCTAGCTCGCAGATGTTCAATGTGACAGACCGTGCTACCTTGAATGGTATTTTGGAGCGGACGGACGCCTATGCGACAGGTTCTGGATTTTTAGATAGTGATAGTGTTAATGGCATCACAGTTATTCGTCTCAAGGATAACCTAGATAATCGTATGGTCTATGTTAAACGTGAGGAAGTGGAGCTTAGTCAGGCTGGAACTCTTTTCGTAGAAGTCATGCAAGAATATTTTGATCAGAAGAGGAAATCATGAAAAAAAGAGGAATAGTGGCAGTCGTTGTACTGCTTTTGATTGCGCTGGATCAGTTAGTCAAATCCTATATCGTCTGGCAGATTCCACTGGGTGAAGTTCGCTCTTGGATTCCCAATCTCGTTAGCTTGACCTACCTGCAAAATCGAGGGGCAGCCTTCTCCATGTTACAAGATCAGCAGTGGTTATTTGCTATCATTACATTGGTCGTTATGGTAGGTGCCATTTGGTATTTACATAAACACATGGAGGACTCACTCTGGATGGTCTTGGGCTTGACCTTGATCATCGCAGGTGGTCTTGGAAACTTTATTGACAGGATCAGTCAGGGATTTGTTGTGGATATGTTTCACTTGGACTTTATCAATTTTGCAATTTTCAATGTAGCAGATAGCTATCTGACTGTTGGAGTGATTATTTTATTGATTGCAATGCTAAAAGAGGAAATAAATGGAAATTAAAATTGAAACTGGTGGCCTGCGTTTAGATAAGGCTTTGTCAGATTTGACAGAATTATCACGCAGTCTCGCGAATGAACAAATCAAATC
Organism: Streptococcus mitis; assembly: GCF_946190285.1. Classification (GTDB taxonomy): domain Bacteria; phylum Bacillota; class Bacilli; order Lactobacillales; family Streptococcaceae; genus Streptococcus; species Streptococcus mitis_CP. The sequence continues at coordinate 162,778 of NZ_CAMHZX010000001.1, forward strand.
AGGCCAGGTCTTGGTCAATGGTCAAGTCAAGAAAGCTAAATACACAGTCCAAGAAGGTGACATCGTCACTTATCATGTACCAGAGCCAGAGGTTTTAGAGTATGTGGCTGAGAATCTTCCACTAGAAATCATCTACCAAGATGAGGATGTTGCTGTTGTCAACAAACCTCAGGGGATGGTGGTGCATCCGAGTGCTGGTCATACTAGTGGGACCCTGGTAAATGCCCTTATGTATCATATTAAGGACTTGTCGGGTATCAATGGGGTTCTGCGTCCAGGAATTGTTCACCGTATTGATAAGGATACGTCAGGCCTTCTCATGATTGCTAAAAATGATGAGGCGCATCTAGCACTTGCCCAAGAACTCAAGGATAAAAAGTCTCTCCGCAAATATTGGGCGATTGTTCATGGAAATCTACCCAATGATCGCGGTGTGATTGAAGCACCGATTGGCCGAAGTGAAAAAGACCGTAAGAAACAGGCTGTGACTGCGAAAGGGAAACCTGCAGTTACCCGTTTCCACGTTTTGGAACGATTTGGTGATTATAGCTTAGTGGAGTTGCAGCTGGAAACAGGACGTACCCACCAAATTCGTGTCCATATGGCTTATATTGGCCATCCAGTCGCTGGTGATGAAGTCTATGGTCCTCGCAAGACTTTGAAAGGACATGGACAATTTCTCCATGCCAAGACTCTAGGTTTTACTCATCCGAGAACAGGTGAGACCTTGGAATTTACAGCAGATATCCCAGATATTTTTAAGGAAACATTGGAGAGATTGAGAAAGTAAAAATGAAAAAGAAATTAACTAGTTTAGCACTTGCAGGAGCTTTTTTAGCTTTGTCATGGTATGGAAATGTTCACGCTCAAGAAAGTTCAGGAAATAAAATCCACTTTATCAATGTTCAAGAAGGTGGCAGTGATGCGATTATTCTTGAAAGCAATGGACATTTTGCCATGGTGGATACAGGAGAAGATTATGATTTCCCAGATGGAAGTGATTCTCGCTATCCATGGAGAGAAGGAATTGAAACGTCTTATAAGCATGTTTTAACAGACCGTGTCTTTCGTCGTTTAAAGGAATTGGGTGTTCAAAAACTTGATTTTATTTTGGTAACCCATACTCACAGTGACCATATTGGAAATGTTGATGAATTACTGTCTACCTATCCAGTTGACCGAGTCTATCTTAAAAAATATAGTGATAATCGTATTACTAATTCTGAACGTTTATGGGATAATCTGTACGGTTATGATAAGGTTTTACAGACTGCCGCCGAAAAAGGTGTTTCAGTTATTCAAAACATCACACAGGGAGATGCTCATTTTCAGTTTGGAGACATGGATATTCAACTCTATAATTATGAAAATGAAACCGATTCATCAGGTGAATTAAAGAAAATTTGGGATGATAATTCTAATTCTTTGATTAGCGTGGTAAAAGTCAATGGTAAGAAAATTTACCTTGGGGGCGACTTAGATAATGTTCATGGAGCAGAAGACAAGTATGGACCTCTCATTGGAAAAGTTGATTTGATGAAGTTTAATCATCACCATGATACCAACAAATCAAATACCAAGGATTTTATTAAAAATTTGAGTCCGAGTTTGATTGTTCAAACTTCGGATAGTTTACCTTGGAAAAATGGTGTTGATAGTGAGTATGTCAATTGGCTTAAAGAACGAGGAATTGAGAGAATCAACGCAGCCAGCAAAGACTATGATGCAACAGTTTTTGATATTCGACAAGACGGTTTAGTAAATATTTCAACTTCCTACAAGCATATTCCAAGTTTTCAAGCTGGTTGGCATAAGAGTGCATATGGAAACTGGTGGTATCAAGCGCCTGATTCTACAGGAGAATATGCAGTTGGTTGGAATGAAATCAAGGGTGAATGGTATTACTTCAACCAAACGGGTATCTTGTTACAGAATCAATGGAAAAAATGGAACAATCGTTGGTTCTATTTGACAGACTCTGGTGCATCTGCTAAAAATTGGAAGAAAATCAATGGAAGCTGGTATTATTTCAACAAAGAAAATCAGATGGAGATTGGTTGGCTTAATACTGGCGGTCAGACCTATTATCTATCAAATGATGGGGATATGATAACAGGATGGCGTAAGATTGATGGACAATGGTACTATTTTGCCCAATCAGGGGAAATGAAAACGGGCTGGGTAAAAGATAAAGAAACCTGGTACTATATGGATTCTACTGGTATCATGAAGACAGGCGAGATAGAAGTTGCTGGTCATCATTACTATCTAGAAGATTCAGGAGCTATGAAGCAAGGTTGGCTTAAAAAGGCAAACGATTGGTATTTCTACAAGGAAGATGGTTCACGAGCTGTTGGTTGGATTAAAGACAAGGATAAATGGTACTTCTTGAAAGAAAATGGTCAATTGCTTGTGAACGGTAAGACACCAGAAGGCTATACTGTTGATTCAAGTGGTGCCTGGTTAGTGGATGTTCCGGTAGAGAAATCTGCTACAACTAGAGATACAAGTAACTCAGAAATAAAAGAATCCAATGAAGTAGTGAGAAAAGATCTTGAAAATAAAGAAACGAGTCAACACGAAAGTATTACAAGTTATTCAACTAGTCAAGATTTAACTTCTTCAACTTCACAAAGCTCTGAAACGAGTGCAAACAAATCGGAATCAGAACAGTAGTAAAAAAGAAGGTTTTAGGGCCTTCTTTTTCCTATCAACTCTTTTCTATTTCCTGCCATTCATGTTATAATGGATAAATATGAAGAATCGGAGTGATACTATGAAATACAAACGGATTGTCTTTAAGGTGGGTACTTCTTCTCTGACGAATGAGGATGGAAGTTTATCACGTAGTAAGGTAAAGGCTATTACCCAGCAATTGGCTATGTTGCACGAAGCTGGTCATGAGTTGATTTTGGTGTCGTCGGGTGCCATTGCTGCTGGTTTTGGAGCCTTAGGATTTAAAAAGCGTCCGACTAAGATTGCTGATAAACAGGCCTCAGCAGCGGTAGGACAAGGGCTTTTGTTGGAAGAATACACGACCAACCTTCTCTTGCGCCAAATCGTTTCTGCACAAATCTTGCTGACCCAGGATGATTTTGTGGATAAGCGCCGTTATAAAAATGCCCATCAGGCTTTGTCAGTTCTACTTAGCCGTGGCGCGATTCCTATCATCAATGAGAATGACAGTGTCGTTATTGATGAGCTCAAGGTTGGGGATAATGATACTCTAAGTGCACAGGTAGCTGCCATGGTCCAAGCAGACCTTTTGGTCCTCTTGACAGATGTGGACGGTCTTTATACTGGAAATCCTAATTCAGACCCAAGAGCCAAACGCTTGGAGAAAATCGAGACTATCAATCGTGAGATTATTGATATGGCCGGTGGAGCAGGTTCTTCAAACGGTACTGGGGGCATGTTAACCAAAATCAAAGCTGCAACTATTGCGACAGAATCGGGCGTTCCTGTTTATATCTGCTCATCCTTGAAGTCAGATGCCATGATTGAGGCAGCTGAAGAGACCAAGGATGGTTCCTACTTTGTTGCTCAAGAGAAGGGACTTCGTACCCAGAAACAATGGCTGGCCTTTTATGCTCAGAGTCAAGGTTCTATTTGGGTTGATAAAGGGGCTGCGGAAGCTCTCTCTCAACATGGAAAGAGTCTTCTCTTATCTGGTATTGTTGAGGCAGAAGGAGCCTTTTCTTACGGTGATATTGTGACAGTATTTGACAAGGAAAGTGGAAAATCACTTGGAAAAGGACGCGTGCAATTTGGAGCATCTGCTTTGGAGGATATGTTGCGTTCTCAAAAAGCCAAGGGTGTCTTGATTCACCGTGATGACTGGATTTCCATTACTCCTGAAATCCAACTACTCTTTACAGAATTTTAGAGGTAAACTATGGTAAGTACACAAGAACAATTTGAACAAGTACAGGCTGTTAAAAAATCGATCAACACAGCTAGTGAAGAGGTGAAAAACCAAGCCTTGTTAGCCATGGCTAATCACTTAGTGGCTGCTACTGAGGAGATTTTAGCGGCCAATGCCCTTGATATGGAAGCTGCTAAGGGTAAAATCTCAGATGTGATGCTGGATCGTCTTTATTTGGATGCAGGTCGTATAGAAGCAATGGCAACTGGTATTCGTGAAGTGGTTGCTTTACCAGATCCAATTGGTGAAATTTTAGAAATCAATCAGCTTGAAAATGGTTTGGTTATCACAAAGAAACGTGTAGCTATGGGAGTTATTGGTATAATCTATGAAAGCCGTCCGAATGTGACGTCTGATGCGGCTGCTTTGTCTCTTAAAAGTGGAAATGCAGTTGTTCTTCGTAGTGGTAAGGATGCCTATCAGACAGCCCATGCCATTGTCACAGCCCTGAAGAAGGGTTTGGAGACTACGACCATTCATCCAGATGTGATTCAACTGGTGGAAGATACCAGCCGTGAAAGTAGCTATGCCATGATGAAGGCCAAGGGTTATCTAGACCTTCTCATCCCCCGTGGAGGAGCTGGTTTGATCAATGCAGTGGTTGAGAATGCTATCGTACCTGTTATCGAGACCGGGACAGGGATTGTCCATGTTTATGTCGATAAGGATGCAGACGAAGACAAGGCTCTGTCTATCATCAACAATGCCAAAACCAGTCGTCCTTCTGTCTGCAATGCCATGGAGGTTCTACTTGTTCATGAAGACAAGGCAGCAAGCTTCCTTCCTCGCTTAGAGCAAGTTCTAGTTACAGAGCGTAAAGAAGCTGGGTTGGAACCAATTCAATTCCGACTTGATAGCAAAGCAAGCCAGTTTGTTTCAGGTCACGCAGCTGAAGCACAAGACTTTGACACCGAGTTTTTAGACTATGTATTAGCTGTTAAGGTTGTGAGCAGTTTAGAAGAAGCGGTTGCCCATATCGAAACCCACAGTACCCATCATTCGGATGCCATTGTGACGGAAAATGCTGAAGCTGCAGCATACTTTACAGATCAAGTGGACTCAGCAGCCGTCTATGTCAATGCCTCAACTCGTTTCACAGATGGAGGCCAATTTGGTCTTGGATGTGAAATGGGGATTTCAACTCAGAAATTGCACGCGCGTGGTCCCATGGGCTTGAAGGAATTGACTAGCTACAAGTATGTGGTTACTGGTGACGGACAGATAAGGGAGTAAGAAATGAAGATTGGATTTATCGGTTTGGGGAATATGGGAGCTAGTTTGGCCAAGGCTGTTTTGCAGGCCAAGACGGGTGCTCAGATTCTCCTTGCCAATCGTAGTCAAGCCAAGGTAGATGCTTTCATTGCAGACTTTGGTGGTCAGGCTTCCAGCAATGAAGAAATATTTGCAGAAGCAGATGTGATTTTTCTAGGAGTTAAGCCTGCTCAGTTTTCTGAACTGCTCTCTCAATACCAGACCATCCTTGAAAAACGAGCAAGTCTTCTTTTAATCTCTATGGCAGCTGGGTTGACCTTGGAAAAACTTGCTAGTCTTCTCCCAAATCAACACAGAATTATTCGTATGATGCCAAATACCCCTGCTTCTATCGGTCAAGGAGTGATTAGTTATGCCTTGTCTCCTAATTGCAGGGCTGAGGACAGTGAGCTCTTTTGTCAGCTATTAGCCAAGGCAGGTCTTTTGGTTGAATTAGGAGAAGGCTTAATCGACGCAGCGACAGGTCTTGCAGGTTGTGGACCGGCCTTTGTCTATCTCTTTATCGAGGCCTTGGCAGATGCAGGTGTTCAGACTGGATTGCCACGAGAAACAGCCTTGAAAATGGCGGCTCAAACTGTGGTAGGAGCTGGACAATTGGTCCTAGAAAGCCAAGAGCATCCTGGGGTCTTGAAAGACCAAGTTTGTAGCCCAGGCGGTTCGACTATCGCTGGTGTAGCAAGCCTAGAAGCGCATGCTTTTCGAGGAACAGTCATGGATGCAGTTCATCAAGCCTACAAACGAACACAAGAATTAGGTAAATAAGAGGTGGATTTGTCTGCCTCTTTTATGGTGGTTGATACTCTTCGAAAATCTCTTCAAACTTCGTCAGCTTCCATCTGCAACCTCAAAACAGTGTTTTGAGCAACCTGCGGGTAGCTTCCTAGTTTGCTCTTTGATTTTCATTGAGTATGAAATGAGAAGACAAAAAAGATTGTCACAAACCTCTATTTTTTTGATAGAATAGAAGTAGTAAAAAAGAAATGAGTTAGACATGTCAAAAGGATTTTTAGTCTCTCTTGAGGGACCAGAGGGAGCAGGAAAGACCAGTGTTTTAGAGGCTCTGCTCCCAATTTTAGAAGAAAAAGGGGTAGAGGTGCTGACGACCCGTGAACCTGGCGGAGTCTTGATTGGGGAGAAGATCCGGGAAGTGATTTTGGACCCAAGTCATACTCAGATGGATCCTAAAACGGAACTCCTTCTCTATATCGCCAGTCGCAGACAGCACTTGGTGGAAAAAGTTCTTCCAGCACTTGAAGCTGGCAAGTTGGTCATTATGGACCGCTTCATCGATAGTTCCGTTGCCTATCAGGGATTTGGTCGTGGCTTGGATATTGACGCCATTGACTGGCTCAATCAGTTTGCGACAGACGGCCTTAAACCCGATTTGACACTCTATTTTGACATCGAGGTGGAAGAAGGACTGGCTCGAATTGCTGCTAATAGCAATCGTGAGGTCAATCGTTTGGACTTGGAAGGGTTGGACTTGCATAAAAAAGTCCGTCAAGGTTACCTTTCTCTTCTGGATAAAGAAGGAAGTCGTATTGTCAAGATTGATGCGAGTCTTCCTTTGGAGCAAGTTGTGGAAACAACCAAGGCTGTCTTGTTTGACAGAATGGGCTTGGCAAGATGAAACAAGATCAACTAAAGGCCTGGCAACCAGATCAGTTTGACCGCTTTATCCGTATCCTAGAACAAGACCAGCTCAATCATGCCTATCTATTTTCAGGCTACTTTGGAAGCTTGGAAATGGCGCAATTTTTAGCTAAGAGCCTCTTTTGTACGGATAAAGTAGGTGTTTTACCATGTGAGAAATGCCGAAATTGTAAGCTGATTGAACAGGGAGAATTTCCCGATGTCACCTTGATTAAGCCAGTCAATCAGGTCATCAAGACAGAACGTATTCGGGAATTGGTGGGCCAGTTTTCCCAAGCAGGGATTGAAAGCCAGCAGCAGGTCTTTATTATCGAGCAAGCTGAGAAAATGCATCCCAACGCAGCTAATTCTCTGCTCAAGGTTATCGAAGAACCCCAGAGTGAGGTTTATATTTTCTTCTTGACCAGTGATGAAGAAAAGATTTTACCGACCATCCGCAGTCGGACCCAAATTTTTCACTTTAAAAAGCAAGAAGAAAAGCTCATCTTGCTCTTAGAACAAATGGGACTGGTTAAGAAAAAAGCGACTCTTTTAGCCCAGTTTAGTCAATCGCGAGCTGAAGCAGAAAAGTTGGCCAATCAGGCAAGTTTTTGGACCTTGGTCGATGAAAGTGAACGCCTGCTGACTTGGTTAGTGGCTAAGAAAAAAGAAAGTTACCTACAGGTTGCTAAACTAGCTAGCTTGGCAGATGACAAGGAAAAACAAGATCAGGTTTTACGGATTCTTGAAGTCCTCTGTGGGCAAGACATCCTACAAGCAAGAGTAAGAGTGATTTTACAAGATTTGTTAGAAGCTAGAAGAATGTGGCAGGCTAATGTCAGCTTTCAAAATGCCATGGAATATCTGGTCTTGAAAGAAATATAAACTCAAAAATGAATGATAAAGAAAGGAAAGGGCTGTTTTATGGACAAAAAAGAATTATTTGACGCGCTGGATGATTTTTCCCAACAGTTATTGGTAACCTTGGCCGATGTGGAAGCCATCAAGAAAAATCTCAAGAGCCTGGTAGAGGAAAATACAGCTCTTCGCTTGGAAAATAGTAAGTTGCGAGAACGCTTGGGTGAGGTAGAAGCAGATGCTCCTGTCAAGGCCAAGCATGTTCGTGAAAGTGTCCGTCGGATTTATAAAGACGGATTTCACGTATGTAATGATTTTTATGGACAACGTCGAGAGCAGGACGAGGAATGTATGTTCTGTGATGAGTTGTTATACAGGGAGTAGGCATGCAGATTCAAAAAAGTTTTAAGGGGCAGTCTCCCTACGGCAAGCTGTACCTAGTGGCAACGCCGATTGGCAATCTAGATGATATGACCTTTCGAGCTATTCAAACCTTGAAAGAAGTGGACTGGATTGCGGCTGAGGACACGCGCAATACAGGTCTATTGCTCAAGCATTTTGACATTACTACCAAGCAAATCAGTTTTCATGAGCACAATGCCAAGGAAAAGATTCCTGATTTGATTGGTTTCCTGAAAGCAGGACAAAGCATTGCTCAGGTATCCGACGCGGGTCTGCCTAGCATCTCAGACCCTGGTCATGATTTGGTTAAGGCAGCCATTGAGGAAGAAATTGCGGTTGTGACTGTTCCAGGTGCCTCTGCAGGAATTTCTGCCTTGATTGCTAGCGGTCTAGCGCCACAACCACATATCTTTTACGGCTTTTTACCGAGAAAATCAGGCCAGCAAAAGCAATTTTTCGACTTGAAAAAAGACTATCCTGAAACTCAGATTTTCTATGAATCGCCCCATCGTGTGGCAGATACATTGAAAAATATGCTAGAAGTCTACGGTGAACGCTCGGTAGTTTTGGTAAGAGAATTGACCAAAATCTATGAAGAATACCAACGAGGAAAGATTTCTGAATTGCTAGAAAGCATCGCAGAAACGCCGCTAAAGGGAGAATGCCTTCTCATCGTTGAAGGTGACAGTCAGGATGTGGAAGAAAAAGACGAGGAAGACTTGTTCTTAGAAATCCAAGCCCGTATCCAGCAAGGCATGAAGAAAAATCAAGCTATTAAGGAAGTAGCTAAGTTTTACCAGTGGAATAAGAGCCAGCTGTACGCAGCCTACCACGACTGGGAAGAAAATCAAGAAAATGACTAAACAGGGAAGTTTGCCTTCTTCCCTTTTTTTGTTATACTAGTAGAAGAAAAAATTAGAAAGATTTGTGGGAGTGAAAAAGTCTGGGGGATTTTTTCAGCCTGAGCCAAGAAATTCGAAAACTCTTAAGTTTGATTGGCCTTTTCAATGTGAACCTTGTCTTCACACTCCCAAAGAGGTATTAGTGTCGTGTCTCAATCTTATATCAATGTTATCGGTGCTGGTTTGGCAGGTTCTGAAGCAGCCTACCAAATTGCAGAACGTGGTATTCCAGTTAAACTTTATGAAATGCGTGGTGTTAAGTCAACACCCCAGCACAAAACAGACAATTTTGCTGAATTGGTTTGTTCTAATTCCTTACGTGGGGATGCCTTGACAAATGCTGTTGGGCTCCTTAAGGAAGAAATGCGTCGCTTGGGTTCTGTTATCTTAGAATCTGCTGAAGCAACCCGTGTTCCTGCAGGTGGTGCTCTTGCGGTGGACCGTGATGGTTTCTCCCAAAAGGTGACTGAAAAAGTCGCCAACCATCCCTTGATTGAAGTGGTTCGCGATGAAATTACAGAATTGCCGACAGATGTTATTACAGTTGTGGCGACTGGTCCTTTGACCAGCGATGCCCTAGCTGAGAAGATTCATGCCCTTAATGACGGCGATGGTTTCTATTTCTACGATGCGGCGGCGCCTATTATCGATGTCAACACCATCGATATGAGTAAGGTCTATCTCAAGTCTCGTTATGATAAGGGAGAAGCAGCCTATCTCAACGCTCCCATGACCAAGCAAGAATTTATGGATTTCCATGAAGCCTTGGTCAATGCGGAAGAAGCTCCGCTCAATTCTTTTGAAAAAGAAAAGTACTTTGAAGGTTGTATGCCTATCGAAGTTATGGCCAAACGTGGCATCAAAACCATGCTTTATGGCCCTATGAAACCGGTCGGTCTTGAGTATCCAGACGACTACACAGGACCTCGTGATGGAGAATTCAAAACACCTTATGCGGTGGTTCAGCTTCGTCAGGACAATGCAGCTGGTAGCCTCTACAATATTGTCGGTTTCCAGACCCATCTCAAATGGGGAGAACAAAAGCGTGTCTTTCAAATGATTCCAGGTCTTGAAAATGCTGAGTTTGTTCGCTATGGTGTCATGCACCGCAATTCTTATATGGATTCACCAAATCTTCTTGAACAGACCTATCGTTCTAAGAAACAGTCAAACCTCTTCTTTGCAGGTCAGATGACGGGTGTGGAAGGCTATGTTGAGTCGGCAGCTTCAGGCTTAGTTGCAGGTATTAACGCGGCTCGACTTTTCAAGGGTGAAAGTGAAGCCATCTTCCCAGAGACGACGGCTATCGGAAGTTTAGCTCATTACATAACCCATGCTGACAGCAAACATTTCCAACCAATGAATGTCAACTTTGGGATTATCAAGGAGTTGGAAGGCGAACGTATCCGTGATAAGAAGGCTCGTTATGAAAAAATTGCAGAGCGTGCTCTTAGCGACTTAGAGGAATTTTTAACAGTCTAATTTTTTTGAAAGAATTGCTCATGATACTATAAAAATCTTAGAAATTGTGATAAAATAGGTAGGATAAAAAAAGGAGAGTGAAAATGGCGAATCCCAAGTATAAACGTATTTTAATCAAGTTATCAGGTGAAGCCCTTGCCGGTGAACGTGGCGTAGGGATTGATATCCAAACAGTTCAAACAATCGCAAAAGAGATTCAAGAAGTTCATAGCTTAGGTATCGAAATTGCCCTTGTTATCGGTGGAGGAAATCTCTGGCGTGGAGAACCTGCAGCAGAAGCAGGAATGGACCGCGTTCAGGCAGATTACACAGGAATGCTTGGGACTGTTATGAATGCTCTTGTGATGGCAGATTCATTGCAACAAGTTGGGGTTGATACACGTGTGCAAACTGCTATTGCTATGCAACAAGTGGCAGAGCCTTATGTACGTGGACGTGCCCTTCGTCACCTTGAAAAAGACCGTATCGTTATCTTTGGTGCTGGAATTGGTTCACCTTACTTCTCAACAGATACAACAGCGGCTCTTCGTGCAGCTGAAATCGAAGCAGATGCTATCCTTATGGCTAAAAATGGCGTCGACGGTGTTTATAATGCCGATCCTAAGAAGGACAAGACAGCCGTTAAGTTTGAAGAATTGACCCACCGTGACGTTATCAATAAAGGTCTTCGTATCATGGACTCAACAGCTTCAACCCTCTCAATGGACAACGACATTGACTTGGTTGTCTTCAACATGAACCAACCAGGCAACATCAAACGTGTCGTATTTGGTGAAAATATCGGAACAACAGTTTCAAATAATATCGAAGAAAAGGAATAAGAAAGATTATGGCTAACGCAATTATTGAAAAAGCTAAAGAGAGAATGACCCAGTCTCACCAATCACTTGCTCGTGAATTTGGTGGTATCCGTGCTGGTCGTGCCAATGCAAGCTTGCTTGACCGTGTACATGTAGAATACTACGGAGTAGAAACTCCTCTTAACCAAATCGCTTCAATTACGATTCCAGAAGCGCGTGTTTTGTTGGTGACACCATTTGACAAGTCTTCATTGAAAGACATCGAACGTGCCTTGAACGCTTCTGATCTTGGTATCACACCAGCTAACGACGGTTCTGTTATTCGTTTGGTTATCCCTGCTCTCACAGAAGAAACTCGTCGTGACCTTGCTAAAGAAGTGAAGAAGGTCGGCGAAAATGCTAAAGTGGCTGTCCGCAATATCCGTCGCGATGCTATGGATGAAGCTAAGAAACAAGAAAAAGCAAAAGAAATCACTGAAGACGAATTGAAAACTCTTGAAAAAGATATTCAAAAAGTAACAGACGATGCTGTCAAACACATCGACGACATGACTGCCAATAAAGAAAAAGAACTTTTGGAAGTCTAAAAATAAACAGAAAAACTCAGTTGGCATTGCTGGCTGAGTTTTATTCGAAAGAAGGAAATATGAATACAAATCTTGCAAGTTTTATCGTTGGACTGATCATCGATGAAAACGACCGTTTTTACTTTGTGCAAAAGGATGGTCAAACCTATGCTCTTGCCAAGGAAGAAGGTCAACATACAGTAGGGGATACGGTCAAAGGTTTTGCCTACACGGATATGAAGCAAAAACTCCGCCTGACAACCTTAGAAGTGACTGCCACTCAGGACCAATTTGGTTGGGGAACTGTAACGGAAGTTCGTAAAGACTTGGGTGTCTTTGTGGATACAGGCCTACCTGATAAGGAAATCGTAGTGTCACTTGATATCCTCCCTGAGCTCAAGGAACTTTGGCCTAAGAAGGGCGACCAACTCTACATCCGTCTTGAAGTGGACAAGAAAGACCGCATCTGGGGACTCTTGGCTTATCAAGAAGACTTCCAACGTCTGGCTCGTCCTGCCTACAACAACATGCATAATCAAAACTGGCCAGCCATTGTATACCGCCTCAAGCTGTCAGGGACCTTTGTCTATCTGCCAGAAAATAACATGCTTGGTTTTATCCATCCTAGTGAGCGCTATGCAGAGCCACGTTTGGGACAAGTTTTAGATGCGCGTGTCATTGGTTTCCGTGAAGTGGACCGCACGTTGAACCTCTCCCTCAAACCACGTTCCTTTGAAATGTTGGAAAATGATGCTCAGATGATTTTGACTTACTTGGAAAGCAATGGCGGTTTCATGACCTTAAATGATAAATCATCTCCAGACGACATCAAGGCAACCTTTGGCATTTCTAAAGGTCAGTTCAAGAAAGCACTTGGTGGTTTGATGAAGGCTGGCAAAATCAAGCAAGACCAGTTTGGTACAGAGTTGATTTAGCTCTTATAGACATGATAAAGAAATTTGAAGAAATGAGTTTAGAGGAACTCTGGCAACTTTTTCCTATTTTTCTAGTAGAGCACAAGTCAGAGTGGAAAGACTGGTATGAATTGGAGAAAACAAGTCTGAAAAAAATATTGGGTGCAAATGTTATTAAAAGAATAGAACATATCGGTAGCACTGCTATCCCTAATATTTGGGCCAAAAATATCGTTGATATTCTGTTAGAAGTAGGTAGAATAGAGGATTTAGCAAGAGTTAGGGATTTATTGGTGAAGAATGGGTGGATAGTGATGTCGGAGAGTCCTAACAGGATTTCGCTAAATAAAGGATATACAGAGCAGGGATTTGCTGAGAAAGTTTTTCATTTACATTTGCGAATGACGGGAGATCATAACGAGATTTATTTTAGAGATTATCTCTGCCAGCATCCAGATATTGCCCAAGCGTATCAGGAATTAAAACTCAGTTTGTGGAAACAATTTGAACACAATCGAGACGCCTATACTGATGCGAAAACGGATTTTATAAACCACTATGTGTCAGAGGCCAAGTCCAGTAATTTTTAAAAATCAGAAAAGTTTCATCAAAAAAAGTCTTGATAGGAGAAAGAATTGAGAAAATCATTTTACACTTGGCTCATGACTGAGCGCAATCCTAAAAGTAACAGTCCCAAAGCCATCTTAGCAGATCTCGCTTTTGAAGAGTCGGCCTTTCCAAAACATACAGATGATTTCGATGAGGTGAGTCGCTTTTTGGAGGAACATGCCAGTTTCTCTTTCAACCTAGGAGACTTTGACGCTATCTGGCAAGAATACTTAGAACACTAGCATGATTCACTAGGTTTGGGCTAGTAATTTCTCCACCCCTTTGCTATAATAAAAAGAAATAAAAGGATTAGAGAGGTTCTTTATTTGAAGGAACATTCAATAGACATTCAACTGAGTCATCCAGATGACTTGTTTCATCTTTTTGGTTCCAATGAGCGCCATCTTCGTTTGATGGAAGAAGAGCTTGATGTGGTGATTCATGCTCGTACGGAGATTGTCCAAGTTTTGGGAGAAGAGACTGCCTGTGAGGAAGCCCGTCAGGTTATCCAAGCCTTGATGGTTTTGGTGAATCGTGGGATGACGGTTGGGACGCCAGATGTGGTGACTGCAATTAGCATGGTCAAAAACGATGAAATCGACAAGTTTGTCGCCCTTTACGAAGAAGAAATCATCAAGGATAATACTGGGAAGCCTATCCGTGTCAAAACCTTGGGTCAAAAACTTTATGTGGAAAGTGTTAAACAGCACGATGTGACCTTTGGAATTGGGCCAGCAGGGACAGGGAAGACCTTTCTTGCAGTTACCTTGGCAGTGACAGCCCTTAAACGCGGGCAGGTCAAGCGAATTATCCTAACTCGTCCAGCAGTGGAAGCTGGTGAGAGTCTTGGATTTCTTCCGGGTGATCTCAAGGAAAAGGTGGACCCTTACCTTCGACCTGTTTACGATGCCTTGTATCAGATTTTAGGAAAAGACCAGACGACTCGTCTCATGGAGCGTGAAATTATCGAGATTGCACCTCTTGCCTACATGCGTGGACGGACCTTGGATGATGCCTTTGTCATTCTCGATGAGGCGCAAAATACGACTATCATGCAGATGAAGATGTTTTTGACTCGTTTAGGCTTTAATTCTAAGATGATTGTCAATGGAGATATCAGTCAGATTGACCTTCCGCGTAACGTCAAGTCCGGTTTGATTGATGCCCAAGAAAAGCTCAAGAACATTCACCAGATTGACTTTGTTCATTTTTCAGCCAAGGATGTGGTTCGCCATCCAGTTGTCGCTCAGATTATCCGAGCCTATGAACCAGCACCAATTAAAAATGAAGAGCGTGAAGAAGTCCAAGAAGAAACAGAATAGCAAAAAAGAGCAGTTCAGGTGGAATTGCTCTTTCTTTTATCTGATAATTAGATTTTTTATACTAGTTCATCAATTGGAGTATGTCTTTTATCGAGACCTTGGGCTACTGGAAGACTGGTTAAGTAACCTTGATAAGTGGTAACACCTTGACGCAAGCCCTCATCTTCAGAGATTGCTTGTACAAATCCTTTTTCAGCCAAAGCTTCGATATAAGGAAGAGTGACATTGGTTAGGGCAATGGTAGAAGTACGGGCAACTGCACCAGGGATGTTGGCAACGGCATAGTGGAGCACACCATGTTTTTCATATACAGGTTCATCGTGCGTTGTCACACGGTCAGCTGTCTCGATAACGCCACCTTGGTCAACAGCAACATCAACGATGACAGATCCTGGACGCATTTGCTTGACCATCTCCTCTGTCACCAATTTTGGTGCTTTGGCACCTGGGATGAGAACCGCTCCGATCACCACATCCGCATCTCTCACACTGGCTTCGATGTTGAATGAATTAGACATAAGGGTTTGGATTTGATGGCCAAAGACCTCTTCGAGGATTGAAAGACGTTTAGCACTGATATCAAAGATTGTCACTTGCGCTCCCAATCCTAAAGCGATGCGGGCAGCATGGGTCCCTACGACACCGCCACCGATGATGGTTACTTTCCCTTTAGGTACACCCGGTACACCACCCAGTAGGACGCCAGAACCTCCTGCTTGCTTAGTTAGAAAATGAGCACCGATTTGGACTGCCATACGGCCTGCAACCTCACTCATAGGAACGAGGAGTGGTAACTGACCTTGGGAATCACGAACAGTTTCATAGGCAATCCCTGTTGTTTTTGCTGCTAGCATAGCATCTGCTAATTCAGTCGCAGCGGCCATGTGCAAGTAGGTAAAGAGAAGCAGGTCGTCACGTAAGTAACCATATTCAGAAGCTAATGGTTCTTTTACTTTCACGACTAACTCTGCAGCCCAGGCTTCACCAGCAGTAGCAACAATCTCAGCTCCTTGCTTTTGATAGTCATCATCAGTAAAGCCAGAACCGAGACCAGCATTTGTTTCGATAAGGACGCGATGACCACGACCAACTAAGCTGTGAACACCAGCAGGTGTGAGGGCAACACGGTTTTCATTATTCTTAATTTCTTTTGGAATTCCGATTAACATAGAGAAAAACTCACTTTCTATTGACGGGGTGTAAATGATTTATCACAATTTTCTATAAAATAAGGTGATGATTTTATTCTATATGAAACCGCTTTAAAAAGCAAGAAAAATTTGTTATCACTTCTTTTTTATGCTAGACTGATAGAAAATACTTTTGAATGGTAGAAACGTATGGAATCAATCTTTTTAAAACTAGCTCAGTATCCAATAGTGGAGACAGAGCGTTTATTGCTCCGACCTGTAACCTTGGACGATGCAGAAGCTATGTTTGAGTATGTTTCAGACAGAGAAAATACACGCTACACTTTTCCAACCAATCAAAATTTAGAAGAAACCAAGAATAACATTGCTCAGTTCTACTTGGCCAATCCCTTGGGACGGTGGGCAATAGAACTAAAAAGCAATGGTCAGTTTATTGGAACCATTGACTTGCACAAGATTGATCCTGTTCTTAAGAAGGCAGCTATTGGCTACATTATCAATAAAAAGTATTGGAATCAAGGATTAACGACAGAAGCCAATCGTGCTGTGATTGAGCTAGCTTTTGAGAAGATAGGGATGAATAAGTTGACTGCCCTTCACGATAAGGATAATCCTGCGTCAGGAAAGGTCATGAAGAAATCAGGAATGCATTTTTCTCACGAAGAAGCTTATGCTTGTATGGACCAGCATGAAAAAGGCCGAATCGTTACAAGAGTTCATTATGTCTTGACCAAGGAAGACTATTTTGCAAATAAATAAGCAGTTGAGAAGAAATTTTCAACTGTTTTTTCTTCCTTTTACGAATAATCTAAGAGAGGAGAAAATATGGAAGCAATTATCGAGAAAATCAAAGAGTATAAAATCATTGTCATCTGTACTGGTCTGGGATTACTTGTCGGAGGATTTTTCCTGCTAAAACCAGCTCCACAAACACCTGTCAAGGAAACGAATTTTCAGGCAGAAGTTGTAGCAGTTTCCAAGGATTCATTAACCGAAAAGGAAGTGAAGAATGCAGAAAAGGAAGAACCGGTTGAACAAGATCTAATCACAGTAGATGTGAAAGGTGCTGTCAAATCACCAGGGATTTATGATTTGCCTGTAGGTAGTCGGGTCAATGATGCTGTTCAGAAGGCTGGTGGCTTGACAGAGCAAGCAGATAGCAAGTCGCTCAATCTAGCTCAGAAAGTTAGTGACGAGGCTCTGGTTTACGTCCCAACTAAGGGAGAAGAATCAGCTAGTCAGCAGGCAGGTTCTGGGACAGCTTCTTCGACGAGCAAGGAAAAGAAGGTCAATCTCAACAAAGCCAGTCTGGAAGAACTCAAGCAGGTCAAGGGACTGGGGGGCAAACGAGCTCAGGACATTATCGACCATCGTGAGGCAAATGGGAAATTCAAGTCGGTTGATGAACTTAAGAAGGTCTCTGGCATTGGTGCTAAAACGATAGAAAAGCTAAAAGACTATGTTACAGTGGATTAAGAATTTCCCCCTTCCCCTAATATATCTGAGTTTTCTATTGCTCTGGATTTACTACGCCATTTTCTCATCATCTTATCTCGCACTGCTAGGTTTTGTTTTTCTGCTCGTCTGTCTCTTTATTCAATTTCCTTGGAAATCTGCTAGCAAAGTTTTAGTGATTTGTGGAATCTTTGGCTTCTGGTTTCTGTTTCAAAATTGGCAACAGAGTCGATCGAGTCAAAATTTGGCGGATTCTGTTGAAAGGGTACGGATTTTACCAGACACTATTAAGGTTAATGGTGATAGTCTATCCTTTCGTGGCAAGTCTAACGGTCGAGCTTTCCAAGTCTATTATAAACTCCAATCCGAGGAGGAGAAAGAAGCCTTTCAAGCTTTAACCGACCTTCATGAGATAGGATTAGAAGGGAAGCTTTCGGAGCCAGAGGGGCAGAGAAATTTTGGTGGTTTTGACTACCAAGCCTATCTGAAAACTCAGGGAATTTACCAGACTCTCAATATCAAAAAAATCCAGTCACTTCAAAAGGTTGGCAGTTGGGATATAGGAGAAAATCTATCCAGTTTACGCCGAAAGGCTGTGGTTTGGATTAAGACACATTTTCCAGACCCTATGCGCAATTACATGACAGGTCTCTTGTTAGGGCATCTGGACACAGATTTTGAGGAGATGAATGAGCTTTATTCTAGTTTAGGAATTATCCACCTCTTTGCCTTGTCGGGGATGCAGGTAGGCTTTTTCATGGATGGATTTAGGAAGCTACTTTTGCGATTGGGCTTGACCCAAGAAAAGTTGAAATGGCTGACTTATCCCTTTTCCCTTATCTATGCAGGTCTGACAGGATTTTCAGCTTCGGTCATTCGCAGTCTTTTGCAAAAGCTACTGGCTCAATATGGTGTTAAGGGATTAGATAATTTTGCCTTGACGGTCCTTATCCTCTTTATCATCATGCCAAACTTTTTCCTGACTGCAGGAGGAGTCTTGTCCTGCGCCTACGCTTTTATCTTGACCATGACCAGCAAAGAAGGAGAGGGCCTCAAGGCTGTTGCTAGAGAAAGTCTAGTCATTTCCTTTGGAATATTACCTATTTTGTCCTTTTATTTTGCGGAATTTCAACCTTGGTCCATCCTCTTGACCTTTGTCTTTTCCTTTCTTTTTGACTTGGTCTTCTTACAGCTCTTGTCTATCTTATTTGCCCTTTCCTTTCTCTATCCAGTTATTCAGCTGAATTTTATCTTTGAATGGTTGGAAAGCATTATTCGCTTGGTGTCGCAGCTGGCAAATAGGTCTCTGGTTTTTGGACAACCCAATGCATGGCTGTTGATACTACTATTAATTTCTTTGGCTTTGGTCTATGATTTGAGGAAAAATACCAAAAGAGCAGCTGGATTCAGCTTACTTATTGTTAGTCTCTTTTTCCTGACCAAGCATCCGCTGGAAAATGAAATCACCATGCTGGATGTTGGGCAAGGTGAAAGTATTTTCTTACGGGATGTAACTGGGAAAACTATTCTCATAGATGTCGGTGGCAAGGTAGAATCTGATAAGAAAATCGAAAAATGGCAAGAAAAGGCGACGACCAGCAATGCCCAGCGAACCTTGATTCCTTATCTAAAAAGTAGAGGAGTAGCTAAGATTGACCAGCTGGTTTTGACAAACACAGACAAGGAGCATGTTGGAGATTTGTTGGAGGTGGCCAAGGCTTTCCATGTAGGCGAAATTTTAGTGTCCAAAGGCAGTTTGAAACAGAAGGAATTTGTTGCAGAACTACAGGCAACTCAAACTAAGGTGCGCAGTGTGACAACAGGAGAGAACTTGCCAATTTTTGGAAGTCAGTTAGAAGTCCTATCTCCAAGGAAAATAGGAGATGGAGGTTATGATGATTCCCTGGTTCTGTATGGAAAACTCTTGGATAAAAATTTTCTTTTCACAGGAAATTTGGAGGAAAAAGGAGAGAAGGACGTGCTGAAGCATTATCCTGACCTAGAGGTGGATGTTTTGAAAGCTAGCCAACATGGCTCTAAACAATCATCAAGTTCAGCCTTTCTAGAAACACTCAAACCAGAGTTTACTCTCATTTCAGTTGGAAAGAACAATCGAACGAAACTCCCCCATCAGGAAACCTTGACCCGACTGGAAGGTATCAATAGTAAAGTTTACCGAACTGACCAGCAAGGAGCTATACGCTTTAAAGGGTGGAGAAGTTGGAAAATAGAAAGCGTTCGGTAGGAAGGAGACAAATATTATATATTAGTAAAACAAACTAAAAATCTATTGCATAATAATGATAAAAACGATATAATGAAAGCGTCTTCAACATCGGTGATATAAAACCATTAAAAATTAGCAAAAACCGTTTAATTAGTTAGTTTATGATCTATTGGTCTTTTTTAGTCCAGTGTATCTGCTGTGAGCGTTCTTAAAACTTATCGGTATGGTTGGAATACCTACTATAAGTCTAGTATGAATTGCTAGAGATATGACTATATTAATCCCCTGTTATGGTATCGTTATGACAGCTATTCAGAGTATAAAGTTGGTTCTGGCTGGAATTACGATTGTTATGAGGTACTAAACTACTACAGCGGAGGCTATTAATCCAAAAAGGAGGGCTAGGTATGTTGCATCTTACTCATGTGACTTTAAAAACGCGACAAGTCATCTTACAAGATGTTGATTTTACATTTGAAAAGGGTAGGATTTATGGTATTCTTGCTATCAATGGCTCTGGAAAGACGACACTGTTCCGCGCCATTAGCAATTTAATTCCTATAAGTAGTGGAAATATTGTAGTCCCTCCTTCTTTATTTTATTATGAAAGCATTGAATGGCTGGATGGAAACTTAAGTGGGATGGACTATCTTCGCCTGATCAAGAACATCTGGAAGTCAGGGCTGAACTTGGGGGATGAAATTGATTACTGGGAAATGTCTGACTATATCAGCCTTCCCATTCGCAAGTATTCCTTAGGCATGAAGCAACGCTTGGTGATTGCTATGTATTTCCTCAGTCAGGCCAAATGCTGGCTTATGGATGAGATTACAAATGGCTTAGATGAGTATTATCGACAGAAGTTTTTTGATAGGCTAGCACAAATCGATAGACAAGAACAGCTGGTTCTTTTAAGTTCCCACTATAAGGAAGAGTTGCTTGATGTCTGCGATAGAGTAGTAACCATTCACCAGGGGCAAATAGAAGAGGTTTAGTTTATGAAAGATGTTAGTCTATTTTTATTGAAAAAAATTTTCAAAAGTCGCTTAAACTGGATTATCTTAGCTTTATTTGTATCTGGACTCGGTGTTACCTTTTATTTAAATAGTCGGACTGCAAACTCACACAGCTTGGAGAGCGAGTTGGAAACCAGTCTTGTAAAAGATGAGAGAATCATCAATGAATATGAAGAGAAACTCTCCCAAATATCTGATACCAGCTCGGAGGAATACCAGATTGCTAAAAATACTTTAGACGGGCAAAAAAATCTTTCGACTCAAAAGACAGAAATTCTGACTTTATTAAAAGAAGGGCGATGGAAAGAAGCCTACTATTTGCAGTGGCAAGATGAAGAGAAGAATTATGAAAGGATATCAAATAACCCGACTGTTAGCTCTGACTTTAAAATGGCGGTTGACCGCCAAAGAAAGATTTACCAAGCCCTGTATCCCTTGAACATAAAAGCACATACTTTGGAGTTTCCGACCCACGGGATTGATCAGATTATCTGGATTTTAGAGGCTATCATCCCAACCTTGTTTGTGATTGCTATTATTTTTATGCTAACGCAACTATTTGCAGAAAGATATCAAAATCATCTGGATACAGCTCAGTTATATCCTTTTTCAAAAGTGGCATTTGCCATGTCCTCCCTTGGAGTTGGAGTGGGCTATGTAACTGTGCTGTTTATCGGAATCAGCGGATTTTCTTTTCTAGTGGGAAGTCTGATAAGTGGTTTTGGACAGTTAGATTATCCCTACCCGATTTATAGCTTAGTGAATCAAGAGGTAACTATTGGAAAGATACAAGATATGTTATTTCCTGGCTTATTCTTAGCTTTCTTAGCCTTTATCGTCATTGTGGAAGTAGTGTACTTGATTGCTTACTTTTTCAAGCAAAAAATACCTGTCCTCTTTCTTTCACTCATTGGGATTGTTGGCTTATTGTTTGGCATCCAAACAATCCAGCCTCTTCAAAAGATTGCACATCTGATTCCCTTTACTTACTTACGTTCAGTGGATATTTTATCTGGAAGATTACCTAAGCAAATTGATAATGTCAATTTGAATTGGAGCATGGGGATGGTCTTACTTCCTTGCCTGATTATCCTTTTGTTAGTGGGGATTCTATTTATCGAAAGATGGGGAAGTTCACGGAAAAAGGAAGTTTTTAATAGATACTAGCT
Source organism: Streptococcus mitis (assembly GCF_946190285.1). Taxonomy (GTDB): domain Bacteria; phylum Bacillota; class Bacilli; order Lactobacillales; family Streptococcaceae; genus Streptococcus; species Streptococcus mitis_CP. The sequence continues at coordinate 184,480 of NZ_CAMHZX010000001.1, forward strand.
TTCCTATAGGGAAAATAAGTAAAAACTAACATAGAGAGGGAATCAACTTGATTCTCTCTTTTTGATGAGGAAACAAAGTCAAAATACAAACAGAAACTTTTCAAAAAAATAATTTTTTATCTTGACAAGAGCTAGAAAACTTGGTATCATATAAAAGTTGAGAAAAGCAGAAGTGAGAGCTTCTCGCCTTGTGACATCAAGTTGCCTGGCCCTACGGATGAAAAGTTTCTAAGAAACGCTATCATAACGTGCGGGCTTGTATTATTACGAGTCCGCTATTGTTTTTCTCTAATAAAACAAAAGAGGTGAAAACCATAGCAAAGCAAGACTTATTCATCAATGATGAGATTCGTGTACGTGAAGTTCGCTTGATTGGTCTTGAAGGAGAACAGCTAGGCATCAAGCCACTCAGTGAAGCGCAAGCTTTGGCTGATAACGCTAATGTTGACCTAGTATTGATTCAACCCCAAGCCAAACCGCCTGTTGCAAAAATTATGGACTACGGTAAGTTCAAATTTGAGTACCAGAAGAAGCAAAAAGAACAACGTAAAAAACAAAGTGTTGTTACTGTGAAAGAAGTTCGTCTAAGTCCAACTATTGACAAGGGTGACTTTGATACAAAACTTCGCAATGCACGTAAATTCCTTGAAAAAGGAAATAAAGTTAAGGTATCTATTCGCTTTAAGGGTCGTATGATTACCCATAAAGAGATTGGTGCAAAAGTTTTAGCCGAGTTTGCTGAAGCAACTCAAGATATTGCCATCATCGAACAACGTGCTAAAATGGATGGACGTCAAATGTTCATGCAATTGGCGCCAGCGACTGACAAAAAATAATTGTCAGAAAGTTAAATAAAGGAGAAAAAATCATGCCAAAACAAAAAACACACCGCGCATCAGCTAAACGTTTCAAACGTACAGGTTCTGGTGGACTTAAACGTTTCCGTGCTTACACTTCTCACCGTTTCCACGGAAAAACTAAGAAACAACGTCGTCATCTTCGTAAAGCATCTATGGTGCATTCAGGAGATTACAAACGTATCAAAGCAATGCTTACTCGCTTGAAATAATAGCTTGACTGTAAGTAAACAATTCTAGGAAATATTTGGAGGAAATAAAACATGGCACGTGTTAAAGGTGGCGTTGTATCACGCAAACGTCGTAAACGTATTCTTAAATTAGCAAAAGGTTACTATGGAGCTAAACACATCTTGTTCCGTACTGCAAAAGAACAAGTGATGAACTCTTACTACTATGCATACCGTGACCGTCGTCAGAAAAAACGTGACTTCCGCAAATTGTGGATCACTCGTATCAATGCGGCAGCTCGTTTGAACGGACTTTCATACTCACAATTGATGCATGGTTTGAAATTGGCTGAGATCGAAGTTAACCGTAAAATGCTTGCTGACTTGGCTGTTAACGATGCAGCAGCTTTCACAGCTCTTGCAGATGCAGCTAAAGCAAAACTTGGTAAATAATAACAGATAAGGCTGGAACATGATTGTCCCAGTCTTTTTAAAAATAAAGGAGAAGAATATGGCTTCAAAAATGCTACACACTTGCTTGCGAGTAGAAAATCTTGAAAAATCAATCGCATTTTATCAAGATGCTTTTGGTTTTAAAGAATTGCGTCGCAGAGATTTTCCAGACCATGCCTTCACGATTGTCTATCTAGGACTTGAGGGTGACGACTATGAGTTGGAGTTGACTTATAACTACGATCACGGTCCTTATGTGGTTGGAGATGGATTTGCCCACATCGCCCTCAGTACACCTGATCTTGAGGCACTTCATCAAGAGCACAGTGCCAAAGGATATGAAGTGACTGAGCCAAATGGTCTACCAGGAACTGCACCTAACTATTACTTTATCAAAGACCCTGATGGATACAAGGTCGAAGTCATTCGTGAAAAATAATCACGTGAAGTCAAGTAGAATGTTCGTTTTCTACTTGACTTTTTTTAGCTGAAAGAGTATACTAGTAAAAATTTAACCTTTAAGGGGAGTCCAGAGAGACTCACAAGGTGTCAGATAAAAGAATAGTGCAATTTTCTAGAGGAGACTTTTTGAGTGTGCTCTCTTCTGTTGTACGATTTTAACTGAGACCTTGCACTAGCAAGGTCTTTTCTTTGTCTGGTCCCCTTAAAATTTAAGGAGGAAAAGTCATGAATCCCACATGTAAGAAACGTTTGGGTGCAATTCGTTTGGAAACCATGAAGGTGGTAGCACAGGAGGAAATCGCGCCAGCAATCTTTGAATTAGTCCTAGAAGGGGAAATGGTTGAAGCCATGCGAGCAGGCCAATTTCTTCATCTGCGTGTGCCTGATGATGCCCATCTTTTGCGCCGTCCTATTTCGATTTCATCTATTGATAAGGTTAAGAAGCAGTGTCATCTCATTTATCGGATTGAAGGGGCTGGGACAGCTATTTTCTCAACCTTAAGTCAGGGGGATACTCTTGATGTGATGGGCCCTCAGGGAAATGGTTTTGATTTGTCTGATCTAGATGAGCAGAGCCAGATTCTCCTTGTTGGAGGGGGGATTGGCGTACCGCCCTTGCTTGAGGTAGCCAAGGAATTGCATGCGCGTGGTGTGAAAGTAGTGACAGTTCTCGGTTTTGCTAATAAGGCTGCTGTTATCCTTGAAAAAGAATTAGCCCAATATAGTCAAGTCTTTGTAACGACAGATGATGGTTCTTATGGTATTAAGGGCAATGTTTCCGTCGTCATTAATGATTTAGACAGTCAGTTTGATGCTGTTTACTCATGTGGGGCGCCTGGAATGATGAAGTATATCAATCAAACCTTTTATGACCACCCAAGAGCCTATTTATCTCTGGAATCTCGTATGGCTTGTGGGATGGGGGCTTGCTATGCCTGCGTCCTAAAAGTGCCAGAAAGCGAGACGGTCAGCCAACGCGTCTGTGAAGATGGCCCTGTTTTCCGCACAGGAACAGTTGTATTATAAGGAGAAAATTATGACTACAAATCGTTTACAAGTTTCTCTACCAGGCTTGGATTTGAAAAATCCGATTATTCCAGCATCAGGCTGTTTTGGTTTTGGTCAAGAGTATGCCAAGTACTATGATTTAGACCTTTTGGGTTCTATTATGATCAAGGCGACAACACTTGAAGCCCGTTTTGGCAATCCAACTCCAAGGGTGGCAGAAACACCCGCTGGTATGCTCAATGCAATTGGCTTGCAAAATCCTGGTTTGGAAGTTGTTTTGGCTGAAAAGTTACCTTGGCTAGAAAGAGAGTATCCAAATCTTCCCATTATTGCCAATGTAGCTGGTTTTTCAAAACAAGAGTATGCAGCTGTTTCTCATGGTATTTCTAAGGCAGCCAATGTAAAGGCTATTGAGCTCAATATTTCTTGCCCCAATGTAGATCACTGTAATCATGGACTTTTGATAGGTCAAGATCCAGATTTGGCTTATGATGTGGTGAAAGCAGCTGTGGAAGCCTCTGATGTGCCAGTTTATGTCAAATTAACCCCTAGTGTGACCGATATCGTCACTGTCGCAAAAGCTGCAGAAGATGCGGGAGCAAGTGGATTGACCATGATCAATACCCTAGTTGGAATGCGCTTTGATCTCAAAACCAGAAAACCAATCTTGGCCAATGGAACAGGTGGAATGTCTGGTCCGGCAGTCTTTCCAGTAGCCCTCAAACTCATCCGCCAAGTCGCCCAAACAACAGACCTGCCTATCATTGGAATGGGGGGAGTGGATTCGGCAGAAGCTGCCCTAGAAATGTATCTGGCTGGAGCATCGGCTATTGGAGTTGGAACAGCCAACTTTACCAATCCATATGCCTGTCCTGATATTATCGAAAATTTACCAAAGGTTATGGATAAATATGGTATCAGCAGTCTAGAAAATCTCCGCAAGGAAGTAAAAGAGTCTCTGTGGTAAACTGCAATCAATCTGTTCTTGATTTTTTATCAGTTTGTAATGTTGATTAGAGAGAATTTTGATACAATAAAATAGAAAGAACAGAGGAAGAAAGTTTATGAAGAAATTGAGATTTGTTTTTTTAGCTCTGCTATTTTTCTTAGCCAGACCAGAGAGTGCAATGGCTAGTGATGGTACTTGGCAAGGAAAACAATACCTGAAAGCAGATGGGAATCAAGCAGCCAATGAGTGGGTTTTTGATGCTCACTATCAATCTTGGTTTTATATAAAAGAAGATGCCAACTATGCTGAAAATGAATGGCTAAAGCAAGGTGACGATTATTTTTACCTCAAATCTGGTGGCTATATGGCCAAGTCAGAATGGGTAGAAGAAAAGGGAGCGCTCTATTATCTTGACCAAGATGGAAAGATGAAAAGAAATGCTTGGCTAGGTACTTCCTATGTTGGTGCAACAGGTGCCAAGGTAATAGAAGACTGGGTATATGATTCTCAATATGATGCTTGGTTTTATATCAAAGCAGATGGACAACACGCAGAGAAAGAATGGCTCCAAATTAAGGGCAAGGACTATTATTTCAAATCTGGTGGTTATTTACTGACAAGTCAGTGGATTGACCAGACTTATGTGAATGCTAGTGGCGCAAAAGTACAGCAAGGTTGGCTTTTTGACAAACAATACCAATCTTGGTTTTATATCAAAGAAAATGGAAATCATGCTGATAAAGAATGGATTTTCGAAAATGGTCACTATTATTATCTAAAATCCGGTGGCTATATGGCAGCCAATGAATGGATTTTGGATAAGGAGTCATGGTTTTATCTAAAATCTGATGGCAAAATGGCTGAGAAAGAATGGGTATACGATTCTAAAAATCAAGCCTGGTACTACTTCAAATCCGGTGGCTACATGGCAAAAAATGAGACTATTGATGGTCATCAGTTAGGAAACGATGGAAAGTGGAATAAGGAGTCCAAGACTAGCTCTGATTATTATCAGGTCCTTCCAGTTACTGCAAATATCTATAATGCAGATGGTGAAAAGCTGTCCTATATATCGCAAGGTAGTGTTGTTTGGCTAGATAAGGATAGAAAAAGTGATGAGAAGCGCCTGGCTATTACTATTTCTGGTTTGTCAGGCTATATGAAAACAGAAGATTTACAAGCGCTAGATGCTGGTAAGGATTTTATCCCTTATTATGAGAGTGATGGACATCGTTTTTATCACTATGTGGCTCAGAATGCTAGTATCCCAGTAGCTGCTCATCTTTCTGATATGGAAGTAGGCAAGAAATATTATTCGGCAGATGGGCTGCATTTTGATGGTTTTAACCTTGAAAATCCCTTCCTTTTTAAAGATTTGACAGAGGCTACAAACTATAGTGCTGAAGACTTGGATAAGGTATTTAGTTTGTTAAATATTAATAATAGCCTCTTAGAAAATAAGGGATCTACCTTTAAGGAAGCCGAAGAACATTACCATATCAATGCCCTATACCTCCTTGCCCATAGTGCCTTAGAAAGTGACTGGGGACGTAGCAAGATTGCCAAAGATAAGAATAATTTCTTTGGAATTACAGCCTATGATACGACACCTTACCTTTCTGCCAAGACATTTGATGATGTGGATAAGGGAATTTTAGGTGCAACAAAGTGGATTAAGGAAAATTATATCGATAGGGGCAGAACTTTCCTTGGAAACAAGGCGTCTGGTATGAATGTGGAATATGCCTCAGACCCTTATTGGGGTGAAAAAATTGCTAGTGTGATGATGAAAATCAATGAGAAACTAGGTGGCAAAGATTAGTCCTATAATTGGATATGATTTGAGTGAATAGTAAGTTAAAAATCCTGATTTCAAGTAAAATCAGGATTTTTTCATGGATGAGATTTTTTCGGGGTCTGGTGTAACGCGGAGGGTCTTTTGTCCTGTGTAAGTGACAAAGCCGGGTTTGCCACCAGTTGGTTTGTTGAGTTTCTTGACTTCAATCATATCTACCTGAACCAGATTTGACAGGCGACCTTGAGAGAAGTAGGCTGCAAGTTCTGCTGCGTCTGTTTTAACTTCATCAGATGGGTCTAGGTTGCCTGAGATGACAACGTGGCTTCCAGGAATGTCCTTGGCATGGAACCAAAGTTCCTCCTTGCGGGCCATTTTAAAGGTTAGTTCCTCATTTTGCAGGTTATTGCGTCCGACATAGATGATGGTTTTGCCATCGCTTGCTAGATACTGTTCTGGTTTTTTACGTTTCTGAATTTTTTCTCGCTGTCTTCTGCGGATAAAACCTGTTTGAATCAATTCTTCACGGATTTCAGCGATTTCTTCTAGTCCAGCTTGGTTGAGGACGGTTTCTACGCTTTCCAGATAGAGAATGGTTGCCTTGGTTTCCTCAATCAGATCAGTCAAGTATTTGACAGCTTCTTTGAGTTTCTGGTAACGTTTAAAATAGCGTTGGGCATTCTGGTTGGGAGTCAAGGCCTTATCAAGCGCAATCGTGATAGGTTGGTTAGTATAGTAGTTGTCTAGGATAACCTGGTCTTGGTCGTTAGGCACTTGGTGGAGGAAGGTTGTCAGCAATTCCCCTTTTTGGCGAAATTCCTCAGCATTGTCTGTCGCTAGTAACTCTTTTTCTTGTTTTTTAAGCTTATGTCGATTTTTTTGAAGTTCATTTTCAACACGACGAATGAGTTCACTGGCTTGCTGTTTGACGCGGTCGCGTTCAGCCTTGTCCTTATAGTAGGTGTCCAGCAAATCAGAAAGACTGGTAAAAGGCTCTCCCACCTGATTGGCAAAAGGAATTGGACTGAAAGAAGTCTCTGTCAAGCAACGCTTGGTCTCTTGACTGAAAAAGTTACGGAAAGTAGATAGTTTATCACTAACCAGAATGTTTTCCAATTCATTTGCCGTATCGCGTCCCAGACCTTGAAAGAGGTTTTGAAGATTTTTAGCTGTCGTTTCCTGTGTTTGCAGGATTTCAAAGAGTTTCTCGTCCTTGATCGTGAAAGGATTGAGCGATTCCGTACTTGGCGGAGCGATATAAGTCGATCCTGGAAGTAAAGTGCGGTAGCTATTTTGTGAAAAGCCGACGTGTTTAATGACTTCGAGGATTTTATGACTGCTTTTATCGACCAGTAGAATATTACTGTGTTTACCCATAATCTCGATAATCAAGGTAGCCTGAATATGGTCTCCAATCTCGTTTTTATTGGAAACCGTGATTTCCACAATACGGTCATTTTCCACTTGCTCAATCGACTCAATCAGGGCACCCTGTAAATACTTTCTCAAAACCATGATAAAGGTGGAAGGTTGGGCTGGATTTTCAAAAGTCGTTTGGGTCAGCTGAATGCGTCCAAAAACAGGATGGGCAGAAAGGAGCAGACGATGGCTTTGGCGATTGCTGCGGATTTGCAAGACCAACTCTTGTTCAAAAGGCTGATTGATTTTCTGGATGCGACCGTTCACTAACTCTCTTTGCAATTCCTCAACCATGTGGTGTAAAAAAAATCCGTCAAATGACATCGTTCTCTCCTTGTGATTGTATTCCATAGTATTATATCAAAAAGGTAGAATAAAATCATGGAAATGTGGTATAATAAAGCCAAGTAAAGAGAAACGAGAAGTACATGTATATTGAAATGGTAGATGAAACTGGTCAAGTTTCAAAAGAAATGTTGCAACAAACCCAAGAAATTTTGGAATTTGCAGCCCAAAAATTAGGCAAAGAAGACAAGGAAATGGCAGTTACCTTTGTGACTAATGAACGTAGTCATGAACTCAATCTGGAGTACCGTGACACAGACCGTCCGACAGACGTCATCAGCCTTGAGTATAAGCCAGAGTTGGAAATTGCCTTTGACGAAGAGGACTTGCTTGAAAATCCAGAATTGGCAGAGATGATGTCTGAGTTTGATGCCTATATTGGAGAACTGTTCATCTCTATCGATAAGGCTCATGAGCAGGCCGAGGAATATGGTCACAGCTTTGAGCGTGAGATGGGCTTCTTGGCAGTACACGGCTTTTTACATATCAACGGCTATGATCACTACACTCCGGAAGAAGAAGCGGAGATGTTCGGTTTACAAGAAGAAATTTTGACAGCCTATGGACTCACAAGACAATAAACGAAAATGGAAAAATCGTGACCTGATATCCAGTTTAGAATTTGCGATTACAGGGATTTTTACTGCTATCAAGGAAGAACGCAATATGCGAAAACACGCAGTGACGGCTCTAGTGGTCATTCTTGCAGGTTTTGTTTTTCAGGTGTCACGAATCGAATGGCTCTTTCTCCTATTGAGCATTTTCTTGGTAGTAGCCTTTGAAATTATCAACTCTGCTATTGAAAATGTGGTAGATCTGGCCAGCCACTATCACTTTTCCATGCTGGCTAAAAATGCCAAGGATATGGCGGCTGGCGCGGTATTAGTGGTCTCTCTTTTCGCAGCCTTAACAGGCGCATTGATTTTTCTCCCACGAATCTGGGATTTAATATTTTAAACAGTAAGAGGAAATTATGACTTTTAAATCAGGCTTTGTAGCCATTTTAGGACGCCCTAATGTTGGGAAGTCAACTTTTTTAAATCACGTTATGGGGCAAAAGATTGCCATCATGAGTGACAAGGCGCAGACAACGCGCAATAAAATCATGGGAATTTACACGACCGATAAGGAGCAAATCGTCTTTATCGATACACCAGGGATTCACAAGCCTAAAACGGCTCTTGGAGATTTCATGGTTGAGTCTGCTTATAGCACCCTTCGTGAAGTGGATACAGTTCTATTTATGGTGCCTGCTGATGAAGCGCGTGGTAAGGGGGATGACATGATTATTGAGCGTCTCAAGGCTGCCAAGGTCCCTGTGATTTTGGTTGTGAACAAGATCGATAAGGTTCACCCAGACCAGCTTTTGTCTCAGATTGATGATTTCCGTAATCAGATGGACTTCAAGGAAATTGTACCAATCTCAGCTCTTCAGGGAAATAACGTCTCTCGTCTAGTGGATATTTTGAGTGAAAATCTGGATGAAGGATTCCAGTATTTCCCGTCTGATCAAATCACAGACCATCCAGAACGTTTCTTGGTTTCAGAAATGGTTCGCGAGAAAGTCTTGCATCTAACTCGTGAAGAAATTCCGCATTCTGTTGCAGTAGTAGTGGATTCTATGAAACGAGACGAAGAGACAGACAAGGTGCACATCCGTGCAACAATCATGGTCGAGCGCGATAGCCAAAAAGGGATTATCATCGGTAAAGGTGGCGCTATGCTTAAGAAAATCGGTAGCATGGCTCGTCGTGATATTGAACTCATGCTAGGAGACAAGGTCTTCCTAGAAACATGGGTCAAGGTCAAGAAAAACTGGCGCGATAAAAAGCTAGATTTGGCTGACTTTGGCTATAATGAAAAAGAATACTAAGTAGAGGTGGGCTCATGCCTGCTTCTTGTTTTTACAGAAGGAGGACTTATGCCTGAATTACCTGAGGTTGAAACCGTTCGACGTGGCTTGGAAAAATTGATTTTGGGAAAGAAGATTTCGAGTGTAGAAATTCGCTATCCCAAGATGATTAAGACGGATTTGAACGAGTTTCAAAAGGAAGTGCCTGGTCAGATTGTTGAGTCAATGGGACGTCGTGGAAAATATTTGCTTTTTTACTTGACAGACAAGGTCTTGATTTCCCATTTACGGATGGAGGGCAAGTATTTTTACTATCCAGACCAAGTACCTGAACGCAAGCATGCCCATGTTTTCTTTCAGTTTGAGGACGGTGGAACCCTTGTTTATGAGGATGTTCGCAAGTTTGGTACTATGGAACTCTTGGCTCCTGACCTTTTAGACGCCTACTTTATTTCTAAAAAACTAGGACCTGAACCAAGCGAACAAGACTTTGGTGTGCAGGTCTTTCAAGTAGCTCTAGCTAAATCTAAAAAGCCTATCAAATCCCATCTTTTAGACCAGACTTTGGTAGCTGGACTTGGCAATATCTATGTTGATGAGGTTCTCTGGCGAGCTCAGCTTCATCCAGCTAGACCTTCCCAGACTTTGACAGTAGCAGAAGCGACTGCCATTCATGACCAGACCATTGCTGTATTGGGACAGGCTGTTGAAAAAGGTGGTTCCACCATCCGAACTTATACCAATGCCTTTGGGGAAGATGGGACCATGCAGGATTTTCATCAAGTCTATGACAAGGCTGGTCAAGAATGTTCACGTTGTGGCACCATCATTGAGAAAATCCAACTAGGCGGACGTGGAACTCACTTTTGTCCTCAGTGCCAAAGGAGGGGCTGATGGGAAAAATCATCGGAATCACTGGGGGAATTGCCTCTGGTAAGTCAACCGTGACAAATTTTCTAAGAAAGCAAGGCTTTCAAGTGGTGGATGCTGATGCAGTCGTCCACCAACTACAGGAACCTAGTGGTCGTCTGTTTGAAGCTCTAGTCCAGCACTTTGGTCAAGAAATTGTATTAGAAAATGGAGAACTCAATCGCCCTCTCCTAGCTAGTCTTATCTTTTCAAATCCTGAAGAACGAGAATGGTCTAAGCAAATCCAAGGAGAGATTATCCGTGAGGAACTAGCTACGTTGAGAGACCAGTTGGCTCAGACAGAAGAGATTTTCTTCATGGATATTCCCCTACTTTTTGAGCAGGCCTACAGCGCTTGGTTTGATGAGACTTGGTTGGTCTATGTGGACCGAGATGTCCAAGTAGAACGCTTAATGAAAAGGGACCAGTTGTCTAAAGATGAAGCTGAGTTTCGTCTGGCAGCCCAGTGGCCTTTAGAAAAAAAGAAAGATTTGGCCAGTTATGTTCTAGATAACAATGGAAATCAAGACCAGCTTCTTACTCAGGTATTCTCCCTGCTTGAGGGAGGTAAGCAAGATGATAGAGATTAACTGGAAGGATAATCTGCGCATTGCCTGGTTTGGTAATTTTCTGACAGGAGCCAGTATTTCCTTAGTTGTGCCTTTTATGCCCATCTTTGTGGAAAATCTAGGTGTAGGGAGTGAGCAAGTCGCTTTTTATGCAGGATTAGCTATTTCTGTCTCTGCTATTTCCGCAGCACTCTTTTCTCCTATCTGGGGTATCCTTGCTGATAAATACGGTCGAAAACCCATGATGGTTCGAGCCGGGATGGCCATGACCATTACTATGGGAGGCTTGGCCTTTGTGCCAAATATCTATTGGTTAATCTTTCTTCGTTTACTGAATGGTGTATTTGCGGGTTTTGTTCCCAATGCAACGGCCTTGATAGCCAGTCAGGTTCCAAAGGAGAAATCAGGAACTGCCTTAGGTACTTTGTCTACAGGCGTAGTTGCAGGTACTCTAACGGGTCCCTTTATTGGTGGCTTTATCGCAGAATTATTTGGCATTCGTACTGTTTTCTTACTGGTTGGTAGTTTTCTATTCTTAGCTGCTGTTTTAACTATTTGCTTTATCAAGGAAGATTTTCAACCAGTAGCCAAGGAAAAGGCCATTCCAACAAAGGAATTGTTTACATCAGTTAAATATCCCTATCTTTTGATCAACCTCTTTCTGACCAGTTTTGTCATCCAATTTTCAGCCCAATCAATCGGCCATATCTTAGCTCTTTATGTACGCGACTTAGGCCAGACAGAGAATCTTCTTTTTGTCTCTGGTTTGATTGTATCCAGTATGGGCTTTTCCAGTATGATGAGTGCAGGAGTTATGGGAAAGCTAGGTGACAAGGTGGGCAACCATCGCCTCTTGGTTGTCGCCCAGTTTTATTCAGTCATCATCTATCTCCTCTGTGCCAATGCCTCTAGCCCCCTTCAACTAGGACTTTATCGTTTCCTCTTTGGACTTGGAACCGGTGCCTTGATTCCCGGGGTTAATGCCCTACTCAGCAAAATGACTCCCAAAGCCGGCATTTCGAGGGTCTTTGCCTTCAATCAGGTATTCTTTTATCTGGGAGGTGTCGTTGGTCCCATGGCAGGTTCTGCAGTAGCAGGTCAATTTGGCTACCATGCAGTCTTTTATGCGACAAGCCTTTGTGTTGCCTTTAGTTGTCTCTTTAACCTGCTTCAATTTCGAACATTATTAAAAGTAAAGGAAATCTAGTGCGAGTAAAAATTAATCTCAAATGCTCCTCTTGTGGCAGTATCAATTACCTAACCAGTAAAAATTCAAAAACCCATCCAGACAAGATCGAGGTTTTAAAGTATTGTCCCAAGGAAAGAAAAGTAACCCTACATCTTGAATCTAAGTAGATTTTATGGTAAAATAATAAGGATTTTAAGGAGTTTGATATGTATAACCTATTATTAACCATTTTATTAGTATTATCTGTTGTGATTGTGATTGCTATTTTCATGCAACCAACTAAAAACCAATCCAGCAATGTATTTGATGCCAGCTCAGGTGATTTGTTTGAACGCAGTAAAGCACGCGGTTTTGAAGCTGTTATGCAGCGTTTGACAGGGATTTTAGTCTTTTTCTGGCTAGCCATTGCCTTAGCATTGACGGTATTATCAAGTAGATAAGAAAATAATGGGCAGGACTAGGTCTTTGCCTCTTTTTATTTTTAAAAGATATGTTAGAAGGTTTTGCAGTAAAAGAAAATTAAAAAATCTAGAAAGAAAATATGAAAGATAGAATAAAAGAATATTTACAAGATAAGGGAAAGGTGACTGTCAATGATTTGGCTCAGGCTTTGGGAAAAGACGCTTCCAAGGATTTTCGTGAGTTGATTAAAACCTTGTCCCTAATGGAAAGAAAACACCAGATTCGCTTTGAAGAAGATGGAAGTCTAACCTTGGAAGTCAAGAAAAAACATGAGATTACTCTCAAGGGGATTTTTCATGCTCATAAAAATGGCTTTGGCTTTGTTAGTCTGGAAGGCGAGGAGGACGACCTTTTTGTAGGAAAAAACGATGTCAACTATGCTATTGATGGTGATACCGTTGAGGTCGTGATTAAGAAAGTCGCTGACCGAAATAAGGGAACAGCAGCCGAAGCCAAAATCATCGATATCCTAGAACACAGTTTGACAACCGTTGTTGGACAGATCGTTCTGGATCAGGAAAAACCTAAGTATGCAGGTTACATCCGTTCGAAAAACCAGAAAATCAGCCAACCGATTTATGTTAAGAAACCTGCCCTTAAACTCGAGGGAACAGAAGTTCTCAAGGTCTTTATCGACAAATACCCAAGCAAGAAACATGATTTCTTTGTCGCTAGTGTCCTCGATGTGGTGGGGCACTCGACGGATGTTGGGATTGATGTCCTTGAGGTTTTGGAGTCTATGGACATTGTATCCGAGTTTCCAGAAGCTGTTGTCAAGGAAGCAGAAAGTGTGCCGGATGCTCCGTCTCAAAAGGATATGGAAGGTCGTCTGGATCTAAGAGATGAGATTACCTATACCATTGACGGTGCTGACGCCAAGGACTTGGATGATGCGGTGCACATCAAGCTTTTGAAAAATGGCAATCTAGAACTCGGAGTTCACATCGCAGACGTTTCCTACTATGTGACTGAGGGTTCGGCTCTTGACAAGGAAGCCCTTAACCGTGCGACTTCAGTCTATGTAACAGACCGAGTGGTTCCAATGCTTCCAGAACGACTGTCTAATGGAATTTGCTCTCTCAATCCTCAAGTTGACCGTCTGACCCAGTCTGCCATTATGGAGATTGATAAACATGGTCGTGTAGTCAATTACACCATTATACAAACGGTTATCAAGACAAGCTTCCGTATGACCTATAGTGATGTCAATGATATCCTAGCAGGTGACGAGGAAAAGAGACAAGAGTATCAGAAAATTGTTCCTAGTATAGAACTTATGGCCAAGCTCCATGAAATTTTAGAAAACATGCGTGTGAAACGTGGAGCCCTCAATTTCGATACCAATGAAGCCAAGATTTTGGTTGATAAACAAGGTAAGCCTGTTGATATTGTTCTTCGTCAGCGTGGTATTGCCGAGCGCATGATTGAATCCTTTATGTTGATGGCCAATGAAACAGTTGCCGAGCATTTTAGCAAGTTGGATTTGCCTTTCATCTATCGAATTCACGAGGAGCCTAAGGCTGAAAAGGTTCAGAAGTTTATTGATTATGCTTCAAGTTTTGGCTTGCGGATTTATGGGACTGCCAGTGAGATTAGCCAGGAGGCGCTTCAAGACATCATGCGTACTGTTGAGGGAGAGCCTTATGCGGATGTATTGTCCATGATGCTTCTCCGTTCCATGCAGCAGGCTCGCTATTCGGAGCATAATCACGGTCACTATGGTCTAGCGGCTGATTATTACACTCACTTTACTAGTCCGATTCGTCGTTATCCAGACCTTCTTGTTCACCGTATGATTCGTGATTACGGTCGTTCTAAGGAAATGGCAGAGCATTTTGAGCAAGTGATTCCAGAGATTGCGACCCAGTCTTCCAACCGTGAGCGTCGTGCCATTGAGGCTGAGCGTGAAGTCGAAGCCATGAAAAAGGCTGAGTACATGAAAGAATACGTGGGTGAAGAGTACGATGCGGTTGTGTCCAGCATTGTCAAGTTTGGTCTCTTTGTCGAATTGCCGAACACAGTTGAAGGCTTGATTCACATCACTAATCTACCTGAATTTTATCATTTCAATGAACGTGATTTGACTCTTCGTGGGGAAAAATCAGGAACAACCTTCCGTGTAGGGCAACAGATTCGTATCCGAGTTGAAAGAGCCGACAAGCTGACGGGTGAAATTGACTTCTCTTACATTCCAAGTGAGTTTGATGTGATTGAAAAAGGGTTGAAACAAGCTGGTCGCAAAGACAGAGGGCATGGTTCAAATCGTCGTTCAGATAAGAAGGAAGATAAGAGAAAATCAGGACGCTCAAATGATAAGCGCAAGCATTCACAAAAAGACAAGAAGAAAAAGGGGAATAAACCTTTTTATAAGGAAGTAGCTAAGAAAGGAGCCAAGCATGGCAAAGGGCGAGGGAAAGGTCGTCGCACAAAATAAAAAGGCACGCCACGACTATACAATCGTAGATACGCTAGAGGCAGGGATGGTCCTGACTGGAACTGAAATCAAGAGTGTGCGAGCAGCTCGAATCAATCTCAAGGATGGCTTTGCTCAAGTGAAAAATGGAGAAGTTTGGTTGAGCAATGTTCATATCGCTCCTTACGAAGAGGGCAATATCTGGAACCAAGAACCAGAACGTCGTCGTAAACTCCTGCTCCATAAGAAACAAATCCAAAAATTAGAACAAGAGACCAAAGGAACAGGAATGACACTGGTTCCCCTAAAAGTCTATATCAAAGATGGCTATGCCAAGCTCCTTTTAGGCCTAGCTAAAGGTAAGCATGACTATGATAAACGGGAGTCAATCAAACGTCGTGAGCAGAATCGCGATATTGCGCGCGTGATGAAAGCTGTTAATCAGCGATAAAAAGAGGAAATGAAAATGGAAAAATTAGTTGCTTATAAACGCATGCCTTTGTGGACTAAAGAAACTATGCCAGAGGCTGTTCAGCAGAAACACAATACCAAGGTTGGGACTTGGGGCAAGATTACTGTTTTAAAAGGAACTCTCAAGTTTATTGAATTGACAGAGGATGGGGAGGTTCTAGCTGAACACCTATTTGAAGCAGGGGCTGACAATCCCATGGCACAACCACAAGCCTGGCACCGAGTGGAGGCTGTAACAGACGATGTGGAATGGTATTTGGAGTTTTATTGTAAACCTGAGGATTATTTTCCTAAGAAATACAATACCAATCCTGTTCATTCAGAGGTCCTAGAGGCAATGCAGACAGTAAAACCAGGGAAAGCCTTGGATTTGGGCTGTGGTCAAGGCCGTAATGCACTCTTTCTAGCCCAGCAAGGTTTTGATGTGACAGCTGTGGATCAAAATGAACTGGCCCTTGAAATCTTGCAAAGCATTGTTGAGCAGGAAGATTTGGATATGCCTGTTGGTCTTTATGATATCAATTCAGCTAGCATTGGGCAAGCGTATGATTTCATCGTATCGACAGTTGTTTTGATGTTTTTGCAAGCAGACCGCATTCCAGCTATTATTCAAAATATGCAGGAGAAAACCAGTGTTGGTGGTTACAATCTTATCGTCTGTGCTATGGATACGGAGGATTATCCTTGCTCAGTGAACTTCCCATTCACATTTAAAGAGGGAGAATTGGCTGAATACTACAAGGATTGGGAATTGGTCAAGTACAATGAAAATCCTGGTCATCTTCACCGTCGCGATGAGAATGGCAATCGTATACAACTACGCTTTGCGACCATGCTAGCTAAGAAAATCAAGTAAACATACATGAAGATTAGGAAATTTCCTGATCTTTTTTCTTTTTTACGAATAGATAAGATAGAAGAATTGACAAAAATACGCATTATAAGTATAATTTTAGCTAGAAAGGTGACCATACATGCCAATCACAGGTAAGGAAATGGTAAAATTAGCTCTTGCAAATGGATGGATTGAAGTTCGTAAGAGAGGAAGTCATCATCATTTTAAGAAAGAAGGGGTTCCCTATCTTGTCACTATTCCAGTTCACGGTAATGAGGATCTAGGAAAAGTTTTAGAGAGAAAAATATTAAAAGATTTGGGATTATAGTTGATTTGGAAATTGTGGAGGTGTATTATGCTAAAATCTTATCCTGCTATTTTTCATAAAGAAGGCACTGGGTATTGGGTTGAATTTCCTGAATTTGGAGGCGGGACTGAAGGAGCAACGATTGAACTTGCAATGAAAAATGCTCGGGAAATGCTTGAGAGTGTTTTAGCTTCTTATATTGATGAAGGACTGGCTTTGCCTACTCCTAGTGACATTGCTGAGTTGAAAGCTCCTGATGGATTTGTGACTTTGATTCAGGTCAATCCCTTGCCTTTCGTAAAGAATAATAAGGCGATTCGAAAAAATGTTACGGTTCCAGAGTGGCTAGTCAGACTTGCAGATCGTGAGAAAGTGAACTATTCTGAAGTGTTGACACAAGCTCTTGAAAGTCGCTTGCAACTCTAAAATTATAGAGTGATGAAGATTAGGAAATTTCCTGGTCTTTTTTCTTTTTTTACGAATAATATAGAAAAGGAGGGAAATTATGTTTGTTGCGAGAGATGCTAGGGGACAGCTGGTAAATGTGTTAGAGGATAAGCTTGAGAAGCAAGCATACACCTGCCCAGCTTGTGGAGGTCAGCTCCGTTTGCGTCAAGGACCAAGTGTCCGGACCCATTTTGCCCACAAAACCTTAAAAGACTGTGATTTTTCCTCTGAAAATGAAAGTCCAGAACACCTGGCAAATAAAGAATCACTTTATCACTGGTTGGAAAAAGATGCAGAGGTGCAATTAGAATACCCTTTTCCAGAGCTTAAACAGATTGCGGATGTATTTGTAAATGGCAATCTAGCTTTAGAGGTTCAATGTAGTCCCTTGCCTCAAAAAGTTCTTAAGGAGCGTAGTGAGGGCTATCGTAGTCAGGGTTACCAAGTACTGTGGTTGTTGGGAGAAAAACTGTGGCTCAAGGAGCGTTTGACTCGTCTACAACAAGGTTTTCTCTATTTCAGTCAAAACATGGGCTTTTATGTTTGGGAAGTAGACAAGGAAAAACAGGTTTTAAGGCTTAAATATCTCATCCATCAGGATCTCCGAGGCAGACTCTATTATCAAATCAAGGAATTTCCATATGGTCACGGTAGTCTACTGGAGATATTACGTTTTCCCTATAAGAAACAAAAAATATCGCATTTTACAGTTTCTCAGGACAAGGACATCTGTCGCTATATCCGGCAACAACTGTATTATCAAAATCCCTTTTGGATGAAAGAACAAGCAGAAGCCTATAAAAAGGGGGAAAATCTCCTGACTTACGGGCTAAAAGAATGGTATCCACAAATTCGACCATTAGTAGGTGGGTTTTGCCAAATTGAGAAAGATTTGACTGGCTATTATCAGTATTTTCAAACCTATTATCAAGAAAATCCTCAAAATGATTGGCAAAAGCTCTATCCACCAGCCTTTTATCAGCAATATTTCTTGAAAAATATGGTAGAATAGAAAGGATGGAGGAATCTAATGGTATTACAAAGACATGAAATAAATGAAAAAGATACATGGGATTTATCAACGATCTACCCAACTGACCAAGCTTGGGAAGAAGCCTTAAAAGATTTAACAGAACAATTGGAGACAGTAGCCCAGTATGAAGGCCATCTCCTGGATAGTGCAGATAGCCTACTCGAAATTACTGAATTTTCTCTTGAAATGGAACGCCAAATGGAGAAGCTTTACGTTTATGCTCATATGAAGAATGACCAAGACACACGTGAAGCCAAGTATCAAGAGTACTATGCCAAGGCCATGACTCTCTATAGCCAGCTAGACCAAGCTTTTTCATTCTATGAACCTGAATTTATGGATATTAGCGAAAAGCAGTATGCTGACTTTTTAGAAGCTCAACCAAAATTGCAGGTTTATCAACACTATTTTGATAAGCTTTTGCAAGGCAAGGATCACGTTCTTTCACAGCGCGAAGAAGAATTATTGGCTGGCGCTGGAGAAATCTTTGGTTCGGCAAGTGAAACCTTTGCTATCTTGGACAATGCGGATATTGTGTTCCCTTATGTTCTTGACGATGATGGTAAGGAAGTTCAGCTATCTCATGGGACTTATACACGTTTGATGGAGTCTAAAAATCGTGAGGTTCGCCGTGGTGCCTATCAAGCCCTTTATGCGACCTATCAACAATTCCAACACACCTATGCCAAAACCTTGCAAACCAATGTTAAGGTGCAAAACTACCGTGCCAAAGTTCGCAACTACAAGAGCGCTCGTCATGCAGCCCTAGCAGCCAATTTTGTTCCAGAGAGTGTTTATGACAATTTGGTAGCAGCAGTTCGCAAGCATTTGCCACTCTTGCATCGCTATCTTAACCTTCGTTCAAAAATCTTGGGAATTTCAGACCTCAAGATGTACGATGTCTACACACCACTTTCTTCTGTTGAATACAGTTTTACCTACCGAGAAGCCTTGAAAAAGGCAGAAGATGCCTTGGCAGTCTTGGGTGAGGATTACTTGAGCCGTGTCAAACGTGCCTTCAGCGAGCGTTGGATTGATGTTTACGAAAACCAAGGCAAGCGTTCAGGTGCTTACTCTGGTGGTTCTTACGATACCAATGCCTTTATGCTACTTAATTGGCAGGACAATTTAGACAATCTCTTTACCCTTGTTCATGAAACAGGTCACAGTATGCATTCAAGCTATACTCGTGAAACGCAGCCTTATGTTTACGGAGATTATTCTATCTTCTTGGCTGAGATTGCATCAACTACCAATGAAAATATCTTGACGGAGAAATTATTGGAAGAAGTGGAAGACGATGCAACGCGCTTTGCTATTCTCAATAACTTCCTAGATGGTTTCCGTGGAACAGTTTTCCGCCAAACTCAATTTGCCGAGTTTGAACACGCGATTCATCAAGCGGATCAAAATGGTGAAGTCTTGACAAGCGATTTCTTAAATAAACTGTACGCAGCCTTGAACCAAGAGTATTATGGTTTGAGTAAGGAAGACAATCCTGAAATCCAATACGAGTGGGCTCGCATTCCACACTTCTACTATAACTACTATGTATATCAATATTCAACAGGTTTTGCAGCAGCCTCAGCCTTGGCTGAAAAGATTGTTCATGGTAGTCAAGAAGACCGTGATCGCTATATCGACTACCTCAAGGCAGGTAAGTCTGACTATCCACTTAATGTCATGAGAAAAGCTGGTGTTGATATGGAGAAGGAAGACTACCTCAACGATGCCTTTGCAGTCTTTGAACGTCGTTTAAATGAGTTTGAAGCCCTTGTTGAAAAATTGGGATTGGCATAGGATGGTTGAATCGTATAGTAAAAATGCCAACCATAACATGCGTCGTCCTGTCGTCAAGGAAGAAATTGTGGACTTGATGCGTCAGCGTCAAAAGCAGGTCACAGGCTCTTTGAAAGAATTGGAAGACTTTGCCCGCAAGGAAAATATTCCCATTATTCCCCATGAAACGGTTGCTTATTTCCGTTTTCTCATGGAAACCATACAACCTAAAAACATTCTGGAAATTGGGACGGCCATCGGTTTTTCAGCCCTCTTGATGGCGGAACATGCTCCAAAGGCCAAGATTACAACCATTGACCGCAATCCAGAGATGATTGGTTTTGCCAAGGAAAATTTTGCTCAATTTGACAGTCGCAAGCAAATTACGCTCCTAGAAGGAGATGCGGTAGATGTCTTATCTACCTTGACAGAGTCCTATGATTTCGTCTTTATGGATTCAGCCAAGTCTAAATACATCGTCTTTCTGCCAGAAATCCTCAAACATTTGGAAGTTGGTGGTGTGGTTGTTTTGGATGATATTTTCCAAGGTGGTGATGTTGCCAAGGATATAATGGAAGTCCGTCGAGGTCAGCGAACTATTTACAGAGGACTTCAAAGACTATTTGACGCAACCTTAGATAATCCAGGCCTCACCGCAACATTAGTCCCTCTGGGGGATGGCATTCTCATGCTTCGTAAAAATGTAGCAGACGTTCAATTGCCTGACAGCGAATGATTTTCAGAAAAATTTAAGAAAATATAGTAAAATAGATAGGGTAACACTTATCTCAAAGGAGTAGACATGAAGAAAAAACTATTGGCAGGTGCCATTACATTATTATCAGTAGCAACATTAGCAGCTTGTTCGAAAGGTTCAGAAGGAGCAGATCTTATCAGCATGAAAGGGGATGTCATCACAGAACATCAATTTTATGAGCAAGTGAAAAGCAATCCTTCAGCTCAACAAGTGTTGTTGAACTTGACTATCCAAAAAGTATTTGAGAAACAATACGGTTCAGAAGTAGATGACAAAGAAGTCAACGACACTATTGCCGAAGAAGAGAAACAATATGGTGAAAACTACCAACGTGTCTTGTCACAAGCAGGAATGACTCTTGAAACACGTAAAGCTCAAATTCGTACAAGTAAATTGGTTGAGTTGGCAGTTAAGAAAGCAGCAGAAGCTGAATTGACAGATGATGCCTATAAGAAAGCATTTGACGAATACACTCCTGATGTGACTGCTCAAATTATCCGTTTGGACAATGAAGACAAAGCTAAAGAAATTCTTGAAAAAGCTAAAGCCAGTGATGCAGACTTTGCTCAATTAGCCAAAGATAATTCAACAGATGAGAAAACTAAAGCGAATGGTGGAGAAATCACTTTTGACTCTGCTTCAACAGAAGTACCAGATCAAGTTAAGAAAGCAGCTTTTGCGTTAGATGTAAACGGTGTTTCTGATGTGATTAGAGTTACTGGAACACAAGCCTACAGCAGCCAATATTACATTGTTAAACTGATTAAGAAAACAGAAAAATCATCTAATATCGATGACTACAAAGAAAAATTAAAAACTGTTATCTTAACTCAAAAACAAAATGACGCTTCATTTGTTCAAAGTATTATCGGAAAAGAATTGCAAGCAGCCAATATCAAGGTTAAAGATCAAGCCTTCCAAAATATCTTTACCCAATATATCGGTGGTGGAGATTCAAGCTCAAGCAGTTCTTCAAAAGAATAAAACAGAAAAGAGCCAAGTGCTCTTTTTCTTATGAGAAAATCTTCTATCTTAAGGGTAAGAGTTTTTTTCTTTCGGAAAAAATGGTATAATAGCAATCAAAACTAGAAAATAAACGGAATTTGGGAATAATTTCTTTTGTTCTCATTAGATTGGTGATACTATGAAGATTAGTAAGAGGCACCTATTAAACTATTCTATCCTAGTTCCTTACTTACTTTTATCTATTTTGGGCTTGATTGTAGTCTATTCTACAACCAGTGCCATTCTTATCGAAGAAGGTAAAAGTGCCCTCCAATTGGTTCGAAGTCAGGGAATGTTTTGGGTATTTAGTTTAATATTGATTGCCTTGATATATAAGCTGAAACTGAATTTTTTAAGAAAAGAACGACTCTTATTTATTGTTATGTTTGTTGAGCTGATTCTCTTAGCTCTGGCTCGCTTAATTGGTACGCCAGTCAATGGAGCCTATGGTTGGATTTCAGTAGGACCTTTGACCATTCAGCCAGCGGAGTATTTGAAGATTATCATCGTCTGGTACTTGGCCCAACGTTTTTCAAAACAACAGGATGAAATTGGTATTTACGATTTTCAAGTTTTAACTCAAAATCAATGGATTCCTCGAGCTTTTAATGATTGGCGTTTTGTCCTCTTGGTAATGATAGGAAGTTTGGCTATTTTCCCAGATTTGGGGAATGCGACTATCCTAGCTCTGGTCGCCTTGATTATGTATACAGTTAGTGGGATTGCTCATCGTTGGTTTATAGCTTTTATCGGTGTATTGGTAGGAGTTTCAGCCCTATCCTTATCAGCTATTTCTATGATTGGGGTTGATAAGTTTTCAAAAGTTCCAGTATTTGGTTACGTTGCTAAGCGTTTCAGTGCCTACTTTAATCCCTTTGCTGATTTGGCAGGAGCAGGCCACCAACTTGCAAATTCCTACTTTGCCATGGTAAATGGTGGTTGGTTTGGTCTAGGATTAGGAAATTCAATTGAAAAACGTGGTTATTTACCAGAGGCCCATACAGATTTTGTATTTTCAATTGTCATTGAAGAGTTTGGATTTGTGGGAGCCAGCTTGATTTTAGCCCTTGTCTTCTTCCTGATTTTGCGGATTATCCTAGTCGGTATTCGTGCTAAGAATCCCTTTAATTCCATGATGGCGATTGGGGTTGGGGGGATGATGTTGGTACAGGTATTTGTCAATATCGGTGGAATTTCTGGCATTATTCCTTCGACAGGAGTAACCTTCCCCTTCCTATCACAAGGGGGGAACAGTCTCCTAGTCTTGTCTGTAGCCATCGCGTTTGTCTTAAATATTGATGCAAGTGAAAAGCGTGCCCAATTATATGAGGAGTTAGAAGCTCACTCATCAAACTACATGTAGAGTTGATAGTGGAAAGGATTACCTATGTCTCTTCAAAAATTAGAAAACTATAGTAATAAAGCTGTCGTGCAAGAAGAAGTATTGATTTTAACAGAATTGTTAGAAGATATCACTAAAAATATGCTTGCTCCAGAGACTTTTGCAAAAATCATGGAGTTGAAAGAATTATCAACTCAAGAAGATTATCAGGGCTTGAACCAACTGGTTACGAGTCTGTCAAATGATGAAATGGCTTATATTTCACGCTATTTCTCTATCTTGCCTCTCTTGATTAATATTTCAGAAGATGTGGATTTGGCTTATGAAATCAACCACCAAAATAATATCGATCAAGATTATCTTGGGAAATTATCAGCAACAATCAAAATGGTTGCTGAAAAAGAAAATGCGGTTGAAATTCTTGAACACTTGAATGTTGTCCCTGTTTTGACAGCCCATCCAACACAAGTGCAACGTAAGAGTATGTTGGATTTGACCAACCATATCCACACCCTCTTGCGTAAGTATCGTGATGTGAAATTAGGCTTGATTAATAAGGAAAAATGGCATAATGATCTCCGTCGTTACATTGAGATTATCATGCAGACAGATATGATTCGTGAAAAGAAATTGAAAGTAACCAATGAAATCACTAATGTTATGGAATACTACAATAGTTCATTCCTGAAGGCTGTCCCTCATTTGACTGCTGAGTACAAGCGTCTCGCTAAAAAACATGGTTTGGAGTTGAAACATCCTAAACCAATTACCATGGGAATGTGGATTGGTGGAGACCGTGATGGGAATCCTTTTGTTACAGCAGATACCTTGAAACAATCTGCTATGACTCAGTGTGAAGTCATCATGAACTACTATGATGAAAAGATTTACCAACTCTATCGTGAATTCTCTCTTTCAACCAGTATTGTCAATGTGAGCAAGCAAGTCAGAGAAATGGCTCGTCAATCCAAGGATAACTCGATCTACCGTGAAAAAGAGCTTTATCGTCGTGCCTTGTTTGATATTCAATCAAAAATCCAAGCAACAAAAACTTATCTGATTGAAGATAAGGAAGTTGGAGCTCGCTATGAAACGGCCAATGATTTTTATAAGGATTTAATTACCATTCGTGATTCCCTATTGGAAAATAAGGGTGAAGCACTGATTTCTGGTGATTTTGTTGAGCTGATTCAGGCAGTTGAAATTTTTGGTTTCTATTTGGCATCTATTGACATGCGTCAAGATTCTAGTGTTCATGAGGCCTGCGTAGCTGAACTTTTGAAATCAGCAGGAATTCATTCGCGTTATAGCGAACTAAGTGAAGAAGAAAAATGCCAGCTTCTTTTGAAAGAATTAGAAGAAGATCCACGTATTCTTTCTGCCACTCACGTTGAAAAATCAGAGTTACTTGAAAAAGAATTAGCAATCTTTAAGGCTGCTCGTAAGTTGAAAGATAAGTTGGGCGATGATGTTATTCGTCAAACCATTATTTCACATGCAACTAGCGTATCAGACATGCTGGAATTGGCTATCTTGTTAAAAGAAGTAGGGCTAGTTGATAAAGAAAGAGCCCGTGTCCAAATCGTTCCTCTCTTTGAAACAATTGAAGACTTGGACCACTCAGAAGAAACCATGAGAGAATACCTTTCTCTTCCTCTTGCTAAGAAATGGATTGCTTCTCGCAATAACTACCAAGAAATCATGCTTGGTTACTCTGATAGTAATAAAGATGGTGGCTACCTATCATCATGTTGGACCCTCTACAAGGCTCAACAACAATTGACTGCTATTGGAGATGAATTTGGCGTTAAGGTTACCTTCTTCCATGGCCGTGGTGGGACTGTCGGTCGTGGTGGTGGACCAACCTATGAAGCCATCACCTCTCAACCGCTCAAGTCAATCAAGGATCGTATCCGTTTGACGGAGCAGGGTGAAGTAATTGGGAATAAATACGGTAACAAAGACGCAGCCTACTATAATCTTGAAATGCTTGTTTCAGCGGCCATTAACCGTATGATTACTCAGAAGAAGAGCGATACCAACACCTCAAATCGTTATGAAGCCATTATGGACCAAGTGGTAGACCGTAGTTACGATATCTATCGTGATTTGGTCTTTGGTAATGATCATTTCTATGATTATTTCTTTGAGTCAAGTCCAATCAAGGCTATTTCAAGCTTTAATATTGGTTCACGTCCAGCCGCTCGTAAGACGATTACTGAAATTGGTGGTTTACGTGCTATCCCTTGGGTATTCTCATGGTCGCAAAGCCGTGTCATGTTCCCTGGATGGTATGGGGTTGGATCAAGCTTCAAAGAATTTATCGATAAGAATCCAGAAAATATTGCTATCCTACGAGATATGTACCAAAATTGGCCTTTCTTCCAGTCACTTCTTTCAAATGTCGACATGGTCTTGTCAAAATCAAATATGAATATTGCTTTTGAATATGCCAAATTGTGTGAGGATGAAGAAGTAAAAGCAATCTATGAGACTATTCTAAATGAATGGCAAGTTACCAAGGAAGTTATCTTGGCTATCGAAGGATATGATGAACTTTTAGCTGAAAATCCATATCTAAAAGCAAGTTTGGATTACCGTATGCCTTACTTTAATATCCTTAACTATATCCAGTTGGAGTTGATTAAACGTCAACGCCGAGGAGAATTATCAAGCGATCAAGAAAAATTAATCCATACAACCATCAACGGAATTGCGACAGGATTGCGTAATTCAGGCTGATACCTATCAAACTTCCTTTTTTCTATAGGGGAAGTTTTTGAATAGTTCAAAAAAATGCTAAAAGAGTCTTGACAAGTAGTTGAAAAATGATATAATTTAACCATTCAGAAAAGTAATCATAATAAACTTTTTAGAGAGTCTGTGGTAGCTGAAAACAGATAAGTGATGATGATGAAAATTGGGCTGGATGTTATTTAGAATTTGAAATCATAAAAATTCGGTGAGCACACCTTACAGTGCATCTCGTTATTGCGAGACAGAGCGATAGGGAAATTCCCTATAATTGAGGTGGTACCGCGCATCGACGTCCTCACACAAGTTTTTTGTGTGAGGACTTTTTTGTTGGAGGAAACTTATGGAATTTAAACGATGGCGTAGCTTGTTTATACTCAATGAAAATCAAAAAGCAAACTAGGAAGCTAGCCGCAAGCTGTACTTGAGTACGGTAAGGCGACGCTGACGTGGTTTGAAGAGATTTTCGAAGAGTATTAGATAAGTGAAGTATTTTAAAGGAATAAAAGGAGAAATAGAATGAAAAATAAACGTTTAATTGGAATTATCGCTGCGTTAGCAGTCTTAGTAGCAGGAAGCTTGATTTACTCTTCAATGAATAAACCAGAAGCTAAAAATGAAAAGAAAGTTGCCAAAGTTGGTGTTCTTCAGTTTGTGAGCCATCCATCTCTTGACTTGATTTATAAAGGGATCCAAGATGGACTTGCAGAAGAAGGATATAAAGATGATCAAGTTAAAATCGATTTTATGAACTCAGAAGGTGACCAAAGTAAGGTTGCGACAATGAGTAAACAATTGGTTGCAAATGGGAATGACCTTGTGGTTGGTATTGCAACACCAGCTGCTCAAGGTTTGGCTAGTGCAACAAAAGATCTACCGGTTATCATGGCTGCTATTACAGACCCAATCGGAGCGAACTTGGTCAAAGATTTGAAAAAGCCAGGTGGCAACATTACAGGGGTATCTGACCACAATCCAGCTCAACAACAAGTTGAACTCATCAAGGCTCTGACACCAAATGTAAAAACAATCGGAGCCCTTTACTCAAGTAGTGAAGACAATTCAAAAACACAGGTAGAAGAATTTAAGGCTTATGCTGAAAAAGCAGGTTTGACAGTGGAAACATTTGCTGTTCCTTCAACTAATGAAATTGCTTCAACAGTTAACGTTATGACTAGCAAGGTTGATGCTATCTGGGTTCCAATCGATAACACCATTGCTTCAGCCTTCTCAACAGTTGTATCAAGCAACCAATCAGCTAAAAAACCAATTTACCCAAGCGCAACTGCCATGGTAGAAGCAGGTGGTTTGGCATCAGTTGTAGTTGACCAACATGACCTTGGTGTGGCAACAGGTAAAATGATTGCCCAAGTCTTGAAAGGTGCAAAACCAGCTGATACTCCAGTCAATGTCTTTTCAACTGGTAAATCAGTGATTAATAAAAAATTGGCACAAGAGCTAGGTATTACGATTCCTGAATCTGTTCTAAAAGAAGCAGGGCAAGTGATTGAATAATCTACAATGGAGGAGTTGGGGACATCTCCTCCAATTTTTTACAATAGAAATCATATAGAAAAGGTTAAGAAACAGATGATACTATCTATTATTTCTCAAGGATTTGTCTGGGCTATTTTAGGTCTGGGAATCTTTATGACATTTAGGATTTTAAACTTTCCAGATATGACGACAGAAGGTTCCTTCCCTCTTGGGGGAGCTGTTGCTGTCACTTTGATAACCAAAGGAGTGGACCCTTTTTTAGCGACACTTGTTGCTGTAGGAGCAGGTTGTTTGGCTGGCATGGCAGCAGGACTTCTTTATACAAAAGGGAAGATTCCAACTTTGCTCTCAGGGATTTTGGTGATGACTTCTTGTCACTCTATTATGCTCTTGATTATGGGACGTGCAAACTTAGGATTGCTTGGAACTAAGCAAATTCAGGATGTTTTACCTTTTGATTCAGACTTGAACCAACTCTTGACAGGTCTCATCTTTGTCAGTCTTGTTATTGTTCTCATGCTCTTTTTCTTGGACACCAAACTCGGACAAGCCTATATTGCTACAGGTGACAATCCTGATATGGCTAGAAGTTTCGGGATTCATACTGGACGCATGGAGCTCATGGGATTGGTCTTATCAAATGGTGTAATTGCCCTTGCAGGTGCCCTCATTGCTCAGCAAGAAGGGTATGCTGATGTGTCTCGAGGAATCGGGGTTATCGTTGTAGGTCTTGCAAGTTTGATTATTGGAGAAGTTATTTTCAAGAGTTTGAGCTTGGCAGAGCGTCTGATTGCCATCGTTGTGGGTTCTATCGCCTATCAATTCTTAGTGTGGGCAGTTATCGCTCTTGGCTTTAATACAAGTTACCTTCGTTTGTACAGCGCCGTGATTTTAGCAGTCTGCCTCATGATTCCAACATTTAAGCAAACAATCTTGAAAGGAGCAAAGTTAAGCAAATGACAGCAATTGTAGAATTAAAAAATGCAACCAAAGTCGTTAAAAATGGTTTTGATGAAGAAAAGATTATTTTAAATGATATTTCCTTAGAAATTTTTGAACAGGATTTCATTACGATTTTAGGTGGAAATGGTGCTGGTAAATCAACTCTCTTTAACACTATTGCAGGAACCTTGTCATTAACCAGTGGAACTATTCGTATCTTGGGTGAAGATGTTACCAAGTTTTCACCAGAGAAGCGAGCTAAGTATTTGTCTCGAGTTTTCCAAGATCCAAAGATGGGGACAGCTCCTCGTATGACAGTAGCTGAAAATCTTTTGATTGCCAAGTTTCGTGGTGAAAAGCGTGGATTGTTACCAAGACGTCTGGCTAGTTATAAGGATGAATTTCAGACAACCATTGAAAAAGTGGGAAACGGTCTTGAGAAACACTTGAATACACCGATTGAGTTCTTATCAGGTGGACAAAGACAGGCCTTGAGTCTCTTGATGGCAACCTTGAAGCGTCCTGAATTACTCCTGTTAGATGAGCATACTGCTGCCCTTGATCCAAAGACCAGTGTGGCCTTGATGGAATTGACGGATGAATTTGTCAAGAAAGACCAGCTGACAGCGCTTATGATTACCCACCATATGGAAGATGCTCTCAAATATGGCAATCGTTTAATTGTCATGAAAGAAGGACGAATTATCCAAGATTTGAACCAAGAAGAAAAAGCAAAAATGAAAATCTCTGATTATTATCAGCTCTTTGAATAAAGTAGGGAAAATGAGTGAAATGGTTTACTTTTTTTCTGAAATAAAGTATACTATATAAAGTAAACTATGATATCATGGAGGTATTGTGTATGGTTGACAAACAAGTCATTGAAGAAATCAAAAACAATGCCAACATTGTGGAAGTCATAGGAGATGTGATTTCTTTACAAAAGGCAGGACGGAACTATCTAGGGCTCTGTCCTTTTCATGGTGAAAAAACACCTTCTTTCAACGTTGTAGAGGACAAGCAGTTTTACCACTGTTTTGGTTGTGGTCGCTCAGGTGATGTCTTTAAATTCATCGAGGAGTACCAAGGGGTTCCCTTTATGGAGGCTGTCCAAATCTTAGGTCAGCGTGTTGGGATAGAAGTGGAAAAACCGCTTCATAGTGAACAGAAGCCAGCTTCACCCCACCAAGCTCTTTATGATATGCATGAAGATGCTGCCAAATTTTATCATGCTATTCTCATGACAACGACCATGGGGGAAGAGGCCAGAAACTACCTTTATCAGCGTGGTTTGACAGATGAAGTGCTCAAGCATTTTCGGATTGGTTTAGCACCTCCAGAACGAAACTATCTCTATCAACGTTTGTCTGGTCAGTATCGTGATGAGGATTTCCTAGATTCAGGACTGTTTTATCTCTCAGATGCCAATCAATTTGTAGACACTTTTCACAATCGCATCATGTTTCCCCTGACAAATGACCAGGGAAAGGTTATTGCTTTCTCAGGTCGTATCTGGCAGAAAACGGATTCACAAACTTCTAAGTATAAAAATAGCCGATCGACTGCAATTTTTAACAAAAGTTACGAATTATATCATATGGATAGGGCTAAAAAATCTTCTGGAAAAGCCAGTGAGATTTATCTGATGGAAGGATTCATGGATGTCATCGCAGCCTATCGGGCTGGAATAGAAAATGCTGTAGCGTCTATGGGAACGGCCTTAAGTCGTGAGCATGTTGAGCATCTGAAAAGGTTAACCAAGAAGTTGGTTCTTGTTTATGATGGTGATAAGGCTGGGCAAGCCGCGACATTGAAAGCGCTGGACGAAATTGGTGATATGTCTGTGCAAATCGTCAGCATGCCTGATAACTTGGATCCAGATGAATATCTACAAAAAAATGGTCCAGAAGACTTGGCCTATCTATTAACGAAAACTCGTATTAGTCCGATTGAGTTTTACATTCATCAGTATAAGCCTGAAAACAGTGAAAATCTGCAGGCTCAGATTGAGTTTATTGAAAAAATAGCTCCCTTGATTGTTCAAGAAAAGTCTATCACTGCTCAAAATAGCTATATACATATTTTAGCTGACAGTCTGGCGTCCTTTGATTATGCCCAGATTGAGCAGATTGTTAATGAGAGTCGTCAGGCACAAAGGCAGAATCGCATGGAAGGAATTTCCAGACCGACGCAAATCACTATGCCTGTCACCAAGCAGTTATCAGCTATTATGAGAGCAGAAGCTCATCTACTTTATCGAATGATGGAATCTCCTCTTGTTTTGAACGATTACCGTTTAAGGGAAGACTTTGCATTTGACACACCTGAATTTCAGGTCTTATATGACTTGCTTGGCCAATATGGAAATCTTCCTCCGGAAGTTTTAGCAGAACAGACAGATGAAGTTGAAAGAGCTTGGTACCAAGTCTTAGCTCAGGATTTGCCTGCTGAGATATCACCGCAGGAACTTAGTGAAGTAGAAATGACTCGAAACAAGGCTCTCTTGAATCAGGACAATATGAGAATCAAAAAGAAGGTGCAGGAAGCTAGCCATGTAGGAGATACAGACACAGCCTTAGAAGAATTGGAACGTTTAATTTCCCAAAAGAGAAGAATGGAGTAATAATGGCAACAAAACAAAAAGAAGTAACAACATTTGACGTACAAGTAGCAGAATTTATCCGTAATCATAAACAAAAAGGGACAGCAACTGATGATGAAATCAATGCTAGTCTGGTGATTCCTTTTACCTTGGATGCTGATGGGATTGAAGATCTCTTGCAACGAATTCAGGATGCAGGGATTTCTATCACAGATAACGAAGGAAATCCAAGTGCGCGTGTTCTTAGCACTGAAGAAGAACCAGAACTCAGTGATGAGGACTTGATTGGTTCAACTTCGGCTAAGGTCAACGACCCTGTCCGTATGTACTTGAAAGAAATCGGAGTCGTTCCTCTCTTGACCAATGAAGAGGAAAAAGAGTTAGCACTGGCTGTTGAAGCGGGTGACATCGAAGCTAAACAACGCCTTGCGGAAGCCAACCTTCGTTTGGTTGTTTCCATTGCCAAACGTTATGTCGGCCGTGGTATGCAGTTCCTTGACTTGATTCAAGAAGGAAACATGGGCTTGATGAAGGCGGTTGACAAGTTTGACTATTCTAAAGGATTCAAGTTTTCAACTTACGCAACTTGGTGGATTCGTCAGGCTATCACTCGTGCTATTGCGGATCAAGCTCGTACTATCCGTATCCCAGTCCACATGGTTGAAACGATTAACAAGCTTGTTCGTGAACAGCGTAATCTCCTTCAAGAATTGGGACAAGATCCGACACCAGAACAAATCGCTGAACGTATGGATATGACACCTGATAAGGTTCGTGAAATCTTGAAGATTGCCCAAGAACCAGTATCTCTTGAAACTCCAATCGGTGAAGAGGATGATAGCCACCTTGGAGACTTTATCGAAGATGAAGTGATTGAGAATCCAGTCGACTATACAACTCGTATCGTCTTGCGTGAGCAGTTGGATGAGGTCTTGGATACTCTTACAGACCGTGAAGAAAATGTTTTGCGTCTGCGTTTTGGGCTAGATGATGGGAAAATGCGTACCCTTGAAGATGTGGGTAAAGTCTTTAACGTGACTCGCGAGCGTATCCGTCAGATTGAAGCTAAAGCTTTGAGAAAACTACGCCAACCAAGTCGCAGCAAACCGCTTCGTGATTTTATTGAAGACTAAGAGTGAGGATGAATATGGCTTATACAGAAGAGCAAATTGAAAATATCAAAACACGAATTTTATCAGCCTTGGAAGAAGTTATTGACCCTGAGTTGGGAATCGATATTGTCAATCTTGGTTTGATTTATGAGATTCGTTTTGACGGCGACACAGGGCAAACAGAGATTGATATGACTTTGACAACTATGGGTTGTCCCCTGGCAGATCTTTTGACAGACCAGATTTATGATGCTATGACAGAGGTGCCAGAAGTAACGGATACTGAGGTTAAATTAGTCTGGTATCCAGCCTGGACTGTTGAAAAAATGAGTCGCTATGCACGCATTGCCCTAGGCATTAAGTAAACAAATAAAAGCATGTGAGAGATTATTGGAAAAGCGAGGAAATTTCCCCCTCTTTTCCTCTAGTCTCTCCTTTCTTTTGCTGATTTTATTCAAAGAAAATGATATAATAGTAGTTATGGAAAAAAAGAAATTACGCATCAATATGTTGAGTTCAAGTGAGAAAGTAGCAGGACAAGGAG
Organism: Streptococcus mitis; assembly: GCF_946190285.1. Classification (GTDB taxonomy): domain Bacteria; phylum Bacillota; class Bacilli; order Lactobacillales; family Streptococcaceae; genus Streptococcus; species Streptococcus mitis_CP. Next base: position 216,759 of record NZ_CAMHZX010000001.1, read on the forward strand.
TTTCAGGTGCTTACCGTGAATTAGTTCGTCTTCTTCACCGTGATGCAAAGGACCAATTGATTGTTACAGAAAATCTTCCAATAGAGGCAGATGTGACTCACTTTCATACGATTGATTTCCCCTATTATTTATCAACATTCCAAAAGAAACGCTCAGGAAGGAAAATTGGCTATGTGCATTTCTTACCTGATACGCTTGAGGGGAGTTTGAAAATTCCATTTTTCTTAAAGGGAATTGTGAAACGCTATGTATTTTCTTTTTACAACCGGATGGAGCACTTGGTTGTGGTCAATCCTATGTTTATCGAGGATTTAGTGGCAGCTGGTATTCCACGTGAAAAAGTTACCTATATTCCTAACTTTGTAAACAAGGAAAAATGGCATCCTCTTCCACAGGAAGAGCTAGCGATACTGCGTACAGAGCTAGGTCTTAGTGACAATCAGTTTATCGTAGTAGGTGCTGGTCAAGTTCAGAAGCGAAAAGGGATTGATGATTTTATCCGTCTGGCTGAGGAATTGCCGCAAATTACCTTTATCTGGGCAGGTGGTTTCTCTTTTGGTGGCATGACAGATGGTTATGAGCGCTACAAGAAAATGATGGAGAATCCCCCTAAAAATTTGATTTTTCCAGGTATTGTATCGCCAGAGCGTATGCGCGAATTGTATGCCCTAGCGAATCTTTTCTTGTTACCTAGTTACAATGAGCTCTTTCCGATGACGATTTTAGAGGCTGCCAGTTGTGAAGCTCCGATTATGTTGCGTGATTTAGATCTTTATAAGGTAATTTTGGAGGGAAATTATCGGGCTACAGCAGACAGAGAAGAGATGAAAGAAGCTATTCTGGAATATCAAGCAAATCCTGCTGCTTTAAAAGATTTGAAAGAAAAAGCTAAAAATATTTCTAGAGAGTATTCAGAAGAGCATCTGTTACAAATCTGGTTGGACTTTTATGAGAAACAAGCTACTTTAGGGAGAAAATAAAAAGTGAGGTAATCTATGCGAATTGGTTTATTTACAGATACCTATTTTCCTCAGGTTTCTGGTGTTGCGACCAGTATTCGAACCTTGAAAACAGAACTTGAAAAGCAGGGGCATGCTGTTTTTATCTTTACGACAACAGATAAGGATGTCAATCGTTATGAAGATTGGCAAATTATCCGCATTCCAAGTGTTCCTTTCTTTGCTTTTAAGGATCGCCGCTTTGCCTATCGAGGTTTTAGTAAGGCGCTTGAAATTGCTAAACAATATCAGCTAGATATTATTCATACCCAGACAGAATTTTCTCTTGGCTTGTTGGGAATTTGGATTGCGCGTGAATTGAAGATTCCAGTCATCCATACCTATCACACCCAATACGAAGACTACGTGCATTATATTGCCAAGGGGATGTTGATTCGTCCTAGTATGGTCAAGTACTTAGTAAGAGGTTTCCTGCATGATGTGGATGGGGTGATTTGCCCGAGTGAGATTGTCCATGACTTGCTCTCTGACTATAAGGTTAAGGTTGAAAAGCGGGTCATTCCAACTGGGATTGAATTAGCCAAGTTTGAACGTCCAGAAATCAAGCAAGAAAATCTGAAAGAACTGCGTACTAAACTAGGGATTCAAGATGATGAAAAGATGTTGCTTAGTCTTTCCAGAATTTCCTATGAAAAAAATATTCAGGCAGTACTAGCAGCCTTTGCAGAAGTTCTGAAAGAGGAGGACAAGGTTAAACTGGTGATAGCTGGGGATGGTCCTTATCTGGATGACCTTAAAGAGCAAGCCCAGAAACTAGAGATTCAAGACTCGGTCATCTTTACAGGGATGATTGCTCCTAGTGAGACAGCTCTTTATTATAAGGCTGCGGATTTCTTCATCTCGGCCTCGACGAGTGAAACGCAAGGCTTGACTTACTTGGAAAGCTTAGCTAGTGGGACGCCTGTCATTGCTCACGGAAATCCTTATCTGGACAATCTGATCAGTGATAAAATGTTTGGAACCTTGTATTACGGTGAACATGATTTGGCTGGAGCTATTTTGGAAGCCCTGATTGCAACTCCAGATATGGATGAGCATACCTTATCAGAGAAATTGTACGAGATTTCAGCTGAGAACTTTGGAAAACGAGTGCATGAGTTTTATCTGGATGCCATTATTTCAAATAACTTCCAGAAAGATTTAGCAAAAGATGATACGGTCAGCCAGCGTATCTTTAAGACAGTTTTGTATTTACCGCAACAGGTGGTTGCTGTGCCCGTAAAAGGCTCTAGACGAATGCTGAGGGCTTCAAAAACACAGTTAATCAGCATCAGAGATTATTGGAAAGACCATGAAGAATAGAAAGAGGAATAGCTATGAAAAAACAATTGATGAGAAGTGGTAGTGATCAAAAAATTGCTGGAGTATGTGCTGGGGTCGCAAATTATTTTGATATTGATCCGACTATTGTTCGTGTAATATGGGGTGTTCTTGCATTTTGTTATGGGGCAGGAATTGTAGCTTATATCATTTTATGGATTATTGCGCCGGTAGCAAGTGACTATTGAAAACTAGCTGAATTCATGCTAAGATAATAGAAAATAGAATGTAACGAAGGAGAAAAAAATGGCATTTGGAGATAATGGAAAACGTAAAAAAACGATGTTTGAGAAATTAACCTTGCTTATCGTACTTATCATGTTAGTAGCAAGTATTTTGGGTATTTTTGCAACTGCAATTGGTGCCCTCAGTAATCTATAAAATAGATTCAAGAAAATTTTGTGACTGGGATTTCCCAGCCCTTTTTTAAAGTGAGAAGAAAAAATGAGTATGTTTTTAGATACAGCCAAGATCAAGGTCAAGGCTGGTAATGGTGGCGATGGCATGGTTGCCTTTCGCCGTGAAAAATATGTCCCTAATGGCGGTCCTTGGGGTGGTGATGGTGGTCGTGGAGGTAATGTAGTCTTCGTTGTAGACGAAGGTTTACGTACTTTGATGGATTTCCGCTATAACCGTCATTTCAAGGCTGATTCTGGTGAAAAAGGAATGACCAAAGGGATGCATGGTCGTGGAGCTGAGGACCTAAGAGTTCGAGTGCCACAAGGTACGACTGTGCGTGATGCTGAGACAGGCAAGGTCTTGACAGATTTGATTGAACACGGTCAAGAATTTATTGTAGCCCACGGCGGTCGTGGCGGACGTGGAAACATCCGCTTTGCGACACCAAAAAATCCTGCACCGGAAATCTCTGAAAATGGAGAACCAGGTCAGGAACGTGAGTTACAATTGGAACTAAAAATCTTGGCTGATGTTGGTTTAGTTGGATTCCCATCTGTTGGGAAATCAACACTTTTAAGTGTTATTACCTCAGCTAAACCTAAAATTGGTGCCTACCACTTTACGACCATTGTGCCAAATCTAGGTATGGTTCGTACCCAATCAGGTGAATCCTTTGCAGTAGCTGATTTACCAGGTTTGATTGAAGGTGCTAGTCAAGGTGTTGGTCTAGGAACTCAGTTCCTCCGTCACATCGAGCGTACCCGTGTCATCCTTCATATTATTGATATGTCAGCTAGCGAAGGACGTGATCCTTATGAGGATTATCTTGCCATCAATAAAGAGTTGGAGTCATACAATCTTCGCCTCATGGAGCGTCCGCAGATCATCGTAGCTAATAAGATGGATATGCCTGAGAGTCAGGAAAATCTTGAAGAATTCAAGAAAAAATTGGCTGAAAACTATGATGAATTTGAAGAGTTACCAGCTATCTTCCCAATATCTGGATTGACCAAGCAAGGTCTGGCAACGCTCTTGGATGCTACAGCTGAATTGTTAGACAAGACACCAGAATTCTTGCTCTACGACGAGTCAGATATGGAAGAAGAAGCTTACTATGGATTTGACGAGGAAGAAAAAGCCTTTGAAATTAGTCGTGATGACGATGCTACATGGGTACTTTCTGGTGAAAAACTCATGAAACTCTTTAATATGACCAACTTTGATCGCGACGAATCAGTCATGAAATTTGCTCGCCAGCTTCGTGGTATGGGGGTTGATGAAGCCCTTCGTGCACGTGGAGCTAAAGATGGTGACTTGGTCCGCATTGGTAAATTTGAGTTTGAATTTGTAGACTAGGAGACTGGTATGGGAGATAAACCGATATCTTTCCGAGATGCGGATGGCAATTTTGTTTCTGCCGCAGACGTTTGGAATGAAAAGAAATTGGAAGAACTATTTAATCGTCTCAATCCAAATCGTGCTCTGAGATTGGCACGAACTAAAAAAGAAAATCCATCTCAGTAAAGAATATAACAAAATTCCGTGCCACATGAGACACGGAATTTTATTATTCTTCAAAGAAAAATGGTGGAGCGAATTTTTTCAATTCTTCAAAGCATTTTTGAGCAGCTTCTGCATCTTCACAGATGACAAGACAGACATCATCACCACAGAGGGTAGCGATAGCGTCAGGGAAACTCAAAGCATCAATGATAGAACCAAATGATTGAGCCAGTCCAGGAAGGGTTTTTAGTAGGACTTGGTGTTGAACTGGGCGCATCAAGACAAGGGCGTCTTCCATGTAGAGTTCGAGACGTTTTTCCCATTTTGAGATAGAACCTGTATTAAGCACGTAGTAAGAGTTATCCTCTTCGCGGACTTTTGACAGGTTCATATTTTTAATGTCGCGTGAGAGAGTTGCCTGGGTAACTTGAATGTCGTTATCAGCAAGAAGGGCTTGCAGCTCAGCCTGTGTATGAATCTTGTTTTTTGCAACAAGAGCGCGTATGAGTTGGTGTCGGTGTTCAGATTTATTCATAATAATTTAACTCCTTTTTTAGTGAGGTATGGTAAGTGTGGACTGAGAGAGGTCGATCGTCAAGTGGTAGTCGGTATTGTCACGTATGGTGATTTCAAAGTCAGTAGTATAGAGGACTAAACGAAGAGTATCTCCTTCTTTTAACTTGTAAATAGTAGGTTGCAGTTCAAATTGCACATCCATCCATTCATCTGCAGTAATATTCTCTACTAACAGTAAATCATTTCTATTTTGTAAATTGAGGTAGCCTTTTGTCACGACGCGTTGTGTATTTGGTCTAAATGGTAATTCACAGAGATTTTCCAACATATGGTAGCGTCCATTATCAATGGTTTTAGCACTTAAAATAGCTGGGTAAGGTTGTAGGTATTTCTTTTGACCAAGTTCCAGTAGTTGAGCAGATAAAAGCCCCTTGTTTGTGCTGGATTTGATACGAAGATTGAGTTGGGCACGACCGTTAAAGTGAAGATCTTTGGTTACAGGAAGGTCAATAGTAATCTGATTGACTTTCCCTTGATAGAGTTCTGTATTGAAGGTCTGGTAAGTCTTACCATAACGCTCAAAATCCTTATCTGAGTAATGGTTTTGAATAACTTGCTCTTCTTGACCAAGTGCGAAGGTTTCAAAGTTTTCTTGCTCACCGAAGTTATCAAGAGATAACCAAGTCTGAGGAGCAGTATTGTCCTGCCAGATAACAGTAGGAAGTTGGTAATCTGTTTCCTGTCCCAATAATTTCTTAGTCAATAAGGCGTTCATGGACTCACGGAAGTCAATGGACTGCCAGTTGTTCATATAAACATGGGCACCATTATGGAAAAAGAGATGCTTATTGATGTGAGATGGAAGAGCATGGAACATCTGGTAAACATGAAGTGGTTTGACATTCCAATCCTGAGAACCATGAGTAAAGACAACCTCTGCCTTTACCTTATGGGCATTGAGCAGATAGTTGCGATCATTCCAAAACTGATTGTAGTCACCAGACTTGCGATCCAGTTGTTCTTTTACTTTTTCTAAGTCAGCTTGGTGAGCCTCATTACCACGGATATAGTCACCAGCTAAGAGATTACGAGAGTAGGTTAACTCAGCAAGCGAGTCAAAATCCTCACCAGGATAACCACCTGGGCTAGTCACTAGACCGTTTTCACGATAGTAATTGTACCATGAAGAAATACCAGCCTCGGCAATGATAACCTCTAAACCATCTACACCTGTAGTGGCAAGACCATTGGACATGGTACCTAGATAGGAAAGTCCTGTTGTAGCTACTTTTCCGTTTGACCAGTCAGCCTTGACTTGACGTTGGCGCGTGTGGTCAGTGAAGGCACGACAACGACCATTAAGCCAATCGATGACATTTTTATAAGCCTCGATTTGCTGGTAGTCCCCGTTAGTCATGAAACCAGTAGAGTCTTTGGTACCAACACCTGAGACATAGAGATTAGCAAAACCTCGTGGAAGAAAGTAGTCGTTGAGTGTATAGCTAGCATTGATGTGCGTTAGCTTTTCCTCAGCTTCTGATACAAGCTCAGCTTGACCTTGAGGTTGGACGAGATTTAGTTGAGGTTCCTCTAGCTCAATCTTGTGAGCAGGTTTAACCTCGAGATTGCCCTCCATCTTGTAGAGAGCCTTGTCACTAGCCTTGTCATTTGTTCCCTGATGATAGGGACTGGCTGTCATGATAGCAGGGATTTTTCCATCAAAACGAGGACGAATAATGCTAACCTTGACTAAGTCTGGAAGACCTTTTTGGTCAGTATCGACACGAGACTCAACGTAAACGACTTCTCGAATGGCATCATGGCTAGAAAAAGTAGCCAAACTCTTGCCGTTAAAGTAGTGATAGTCATTATCCTCAGGAATAAGACCGTCACTGACAAGTTGATCGATAAGAGTGTTCCCCTTTTTGGTGCGAGTATTGAGTAACTGGTAGAGATTTTCAATCAAGTCACCATATACAATGGGAAAACCAGTCTCTTTACGAAAAACATCACTGTCTTCAAAGTCAACCAAATAAGAAAAACCTAAAAGTTGAAAGGCTACAGTATAGAAAATATCTGCAGTCAACTCTTTATCAGATTGAAAAAATGTCAGTAAGTCAGTTTTTTTATCTGAAGAAAGTATAGATAAGGGATAATCTGTATTTTGATATGTGAAATAAATTTTACGAATAAAGTCCTCAAATTGCTTTTTTTCTGAATCAGTAGGTTTTAGGTTGAAACCTAAAGAAACTAAATCATTCAGGGCCTGCGTTGATGAAGTTTTAAGATAGCTGTATTGATTAAAACGCATAAGACCTCCTATTTATGAAATATATTAAGGTTATTATATCAAAAAATAGAGAGAAAAGAAACTATAAAAATTAACAGAAATTATAATAAATAAAAATAAGTACTTATGAAATAAACAAGTAAAATGATAAGCTTAAATACAAAAATATTATCGATGCTGTTGAAAATCGGGCAAGGATCGTCTAGTCAACTATGATTTGAGTTATTAGATATTAAAGCATCAGTAATAGTAATAGAAATTTAAAGAAAATGGTATAATATAGTGAGAACGATAGAGGAGAAGTGTAAATTGATCGCACAACTAGATACAAAAACAGTCTATAGTTTTATGGAGAGTGTCATTTCAATCGACAAGTATGTGAGAGTAGCAAAAGACTATGGATACACTCATCTGGCTATGATGGATATTGACAATCTTTACGGGGCTTTCGATTTTCTAGAGGTTACAAAAAAATACGGCATTCATCCTTTGTTAGGGCTTGAAATGAATGTGCTTGTAGATGATAAGGATGTGAATTTGCGCTTTCTAGCTCTATCTAGTGTAGGCTATCAGCAGTTGATGAAGCTTTCAACAGCCAAGATGCAGGGGGAGAAAAGTTGGTCAGTTCTATCTCAGTATCTAGAGGATATTGCTGTCATTGTGCCTTATTTTGAAGAACTTGAGTCGCTAAATTTGGGCTGTGATTACTATATTGGGGTTTATCCGGAAACACTGGCCAGCGAATTTCACCATCCTATTTTGCCATTGTATCGGGTCAATACATTTGAAAGTAAGGATAGAGAAGTTCTTCAAGTATTAACAGCGATTAAAGAAAATCTACCGCTTAGAGAAGTTCCTTTGTGTTCGAAACAAGATGTTTTTATATCAGCAAGTTCTTTAGAGAAACTATTCCAAGAACGTTTTCCTCAAGCCTTGGAAAACTTAGAAAAGCTTATTTCAGGTATCTCTTATGACTTGGATACTAGTTTAAAATTACCTCGTTTTAATCCAGCAAGGCCAGCAGTAGAAGAATTAAGAGAACGTGCTGAATTGGGGCTTGCTCAGAAGGGGTTAACTGGTAAAGAATATCAAGACCGTCTAGACCAAGAATTGGCTGTTATTCATGATATGGGCTTTGATGATTATTTCTTGGTTGTTTGGGATTTATTGCGTTTTGGACGTTCGAATGGCTATTATATGGGAATGGGACGAGGTTCCGCAGTTGGTAGCTTGGTTTCCTATGCTCTAGACATTACAGGGATTGACCCAGTAGAGAAAAATCTGATTTTTGAACGTTTCCTCAATCGTGAACGCTATACCATGCCTGATATTGATATTGATATTCCTGATATTTATCGTCCAGATTTTATCAGGTATGTTGGCAATAAATATGGCAGTAAACATGCGGCTCAAATCGTTACTTTTTCTACCTTTGGGGCCAAGCAAGCTTTGAGAGATGTCTTGAAACGTTTTGGTGTGCCAGAGTATGAATTATCTGCAATTACCAAGAAAATCAGTTTTCGTGATAATCTCAAGTCGGCCTATGAGGGGAATCTCCAGTTTCGTCAGCAAATCAATAGTAAGCTAGAATATCAAAAAGCCTTTGAAATTGCTTGCAAGATAGAGGGCTATCCAAGACAAACCTCTGTCCATGCGGCTGGTGTTGTAATCAGTGACCAAGATTTGACCAATTACATCCCTCTAAAACATGGTGACGAAATTCCACTGACCCAATATGATGCTCATGGAGTCGAAGCAAGTGGACTTTTGAAAATGGATTTTCTGGGACTACGAAATTTGACATTTGTCCAGAAAATGCAAGAGTTGCTTGCTGAAACAGAAGGTATTCACCTTAAAATTGAAGAAATAGATTTGGAAGACAAAGAAACGCTGGCTCTTTTTGCTTCTGGTAATACAAAAGGTATCTTTCAATTTGAACAACCTGGTGCCATTCGCTTGCTCAAACGTGTGCAACCAGTCTGTTTTGAAGATGTCGTAGCAACTACTTCCCTAAATCGACCAGGTGCTAGTGATTATATCAATAATTTTGTGGCAAGAAAACATGGGCAAGAAGGAGTGACGGTTCTAGACCCAGCTCTGGAGGATATTTTGGCTCCAACTTATGGCATTATGCTCTATCAGGAGCAGGTTATGCAGGTTGCTCAGCGATTTGCTGGATTTAGTCTTGGGAAGGCCGATATTTTGCGTCGAGCTATGGGTAAAAAGGATGCCTCTGCCATGCATGAGATGAGGGCTTCCTTTATTCAAGGCTCCATAGAAGCTGGTCATACTGTGGAAAAAGCAGAGCAGGTTTTTGATGTTATGGAGAAGTTTGCAGGTTATGGTTTTAACCGATCTCACGCCTATGCCTACTCAGCCTTGGCCTTCCAGTTGGCCTATTTCAAAACGCATTATCCAGCCATCTTTTATCAGATTATGTTGAATTCTGCCAACAGTGATTATGTAACAGATGCCTTAGAAGCAGGTTTTGAAGTAGCCCCATTGTCCATTAATACTATTCCCTATCACGATAAAATTGCCAACAAGTCTATCTATCTAGGTTTGAAATCGATTAAGGGGCTCAGCAAGGATTTGGCGCTTTGGATTATTGAACATAGACCTTATTCTAATATTGAAGATTTTTTAGCTAAACTACCTGAGAATTATCTGAAACTTCCTCTGCTAGAACCTTTGGTAAAAGTTGGTCTTTTCGATTCATTTGAAAAAAATCGTAAAAAAGTATTCAATAATTTAGCTAATCTATTTGAATTTGTGAAAGTGTTAGGAAGCTTATTTGGAGAGAGCATTTATAGTTGGCAAGATTCGGAGGACTGGACGGAGCAAGAAAAATTCTACATGGAACAAGAGCTTCTAGGAGTAGGCGTCAGCAAACATCCTCTACAAGCTATTGCAAGTAAGGCTATTTATCCGATTACTCCTATTAGTAATTTGTCAGAAAATAGCTATGCTATTATCTTGGTTGAGGTTCAGAAGATAAAAGTAATTCGTACCAAAAAGGGTGAAAATATGGCCTTCTTACAGGTAGATGATAGTAAGAAAAAATTGGATGTTACACTTTTTTCAGATTTATATCGACAGGTTGGTCAGGAAGTAAGAGAAGGAACCTTCTACTATATTAAAGGGAAAGTCCAGTCACGTGACGGTCGTCTGCAAATGATTGCACAAGAAATAAGAGAAGCAGTTGCTGAGCGCTTTTGGATTCAGATGAAAAATCATGATTCGGATCAAGAAATGTCACGTATTTTAGACCAATATAAAGGCCCAATCCCAGTCATCATCAGGTATGAAGAGGAACAAAGAACAATTGTTTCTCCCAACCATTTTGTAGCTAAATCCACTGAATTAGAAGCGAAATTAGGTGGAATCGTTATGAAAACGATTTATCGCTAAAATTACGGAAAATAGAAGAATTTTCCAATTAAATGTGGTATAATCAGTAAGAATGTTAAAAGAAAAAGGAGCATAACCAATATGAAACGTATTGCTGTTTTGACTAGTGGTGGAGACGCCCCTGGTATGAACGCTGCCATCCGTGCAGTTGTTCGTCAAGCAATTTCAGAAGGAATGGAAGTATTTGGTATCTATGATGGATATGCTGGTATGGTTGCTGGTGAAATTCATCCCCTAGATGCGGCTTCAGTAGGAGACATCATTTCTCGTGGTGGTACTTTCCTTCACTCAGCTCGTTACCCAGAGTTCGCTCAACTTGAAGGGCAACTTAAAGGGATTGAGCAATTGAAAAAACACGGGATTGAAGGTGTAGTTGTTATCGGTGGTGACGGATCTTACCACGGTGCTATGCGTTTGACTGAACATGGCTTCCCAGCTATCGGTCTTCCAGGTACAATCGATAACGATATCGTTGGTACTGACTTTACAATCGGTTTTGACACAGCGGTTACAACTGCTATGGATGCTATCGATAAGATTCGTGATACATCATCAAGTCACCGTCGTACTTTTGTTATCGAAGTTATGGGACGTAACGCTGGTGATATCGCTCTTTGGGCTGGTATTGCAACTGGTGCTGATGAAATCATCATTCCTGAAGAAGGATTCAAGATTGAAGATATTGTAGAAAGCATTAAATGTGGTTATGAGTGTGGTAAAAAACACAATATCATCGTCTTGGCAGAAGGTGTGATGTCAGCAGCTGAATTTGGTCAAAAACTAAAAGAAGCTGGGGATACAAGCGACCTTCGTGTGACAGAACTTGGACATATTCAACGTGGTGGTTCTCCAACTGCGCGTGACCGTGTTTTGGCATCACGTATGGGTGCACATGCTGTTAAACTTCTTAAAGAAGGTATCGGTGGTGTTGCGGTTGGTATCCGTAACGAGAAAATGGTTGAAAACCCAATTCTTGGAACTGCAGAAGAGGGAGCATTGTTTAGCCTTACTGCAGATGGGAAGATTGTGGTTAACAACCCACACAAGGCTGACCTTGAGCTATCTAGCTTGAATAAGAGCTTGTCATAATTTATAATTTTGTTAAAAAGACCAAAAAGGTCATATATATAAAGGAGTCACAAAAATCATGAATAAACGTGTAAAAATCGTTGCAACTTTGGGACCTGCGGTAGAAATCCGTGGTGGTAAAAAATTTGGTGATGACGGATACTGGGGTGAAAAACTTGATGTTGAAGCTTCAGCTAAAAATATTGCTAAATTGATTGAAGCTGGTGCTAACACATTCCGTTTCAACTTCTCACACGGTGACCACCAAGAACAAGGTGACCGTATGGCAACTGTTAAACTTGCAGAAAAACTTGCAGGTAAAAAAGTTGGTTTCCTTCTTGATACAAAAGGACCAGAAATCCGTACTGAATTGTTTGAAGGAGATGCAAAAGAGTACTCTTACACAACTGGTGAAAAAATTCGTGTTGCTACTAAGCAAGGAATCAAATCAACTCGTGATGTGATCGCATTAAACGTTGCTGGTGCTCTTGATATCTATGATGATGTTGAAGTTGGTCGTCAAGTTTTGGTTGACGATGGTAAACTTGGTCTTCGTGTGGTTGCTAAAGATGATGCAACTCGTGAATTTGAAGTTGAAGTTGAAAACGATGGCGTAATTGCTAAACAAAAAGGTGTTAACATCCCTAACACTAAAATTCCTTTCCCAGCTCTTGCTGAACGCGATAACGACGATATTCGCTTTGGTCTTGAACAAGGTATCAACTTCATCGCGATTTCATTCGTACGTACTGCAAAAGACGTTAACGAAGTTCGTGCAATCTGTAAAGAAACTGGAAACGGACACGTTCAATTGTTCGCTAAAATCGAAAACCAACAAGGTATTGATAACTTGGATGAAATCATCGAAGCTGCTGATGGTATCATGATCGCTCGTGGTGACATGGGTATCGAAGTACCATTCGAAATGGTTCCAGTTTACCAAAAAATGATCATCACTAAAGTCAATGCTGCAGGTAAAGTTGTTATCACTGCAACAAACATGCTTGAAACAATGACTGAAAAACCACGTGCAACTCGTTCAGAAGTATCAGACGTATTTAACGCTGTTATCGACGGAACTGACGCAACAATGCTTTCAGGTGAGTCTGCAAACGGTAAATACCCACTTGAGTCAGTAACTACAATGGCTACAATCGACAAGAACGCTCAAACTCTTCTTAACGAATACGGTCGTTTGAACTCAGATTCATTTGAACGTAACTCTAAGACAGAAGTAATGGCTTCAGCTGTTAAAGATGCTACTAACTCAATGGACATTAAATTGGTTGTAACTCTTACTAAGACAGGTCACACTGCACGTTTGATCTCTAAATACCGTCCAAATGCTGACATCTTGGCATTGACATTCGACGAATTGACAGAACGTGGATTGATGTTGAACTGGGGTGTTATCCCAATGTTGACAGATGCTCCATCTTCAACTGACGATATGTTCGAAATTGCTGAACGTAAAGCAGTTGAAGCAGGTCTTGTACAATCTGGTGACGATATCGTTATCGTAGCTGGTGTACCAGTTGGAGAAGCTGTTCGTACAAATACAATGCGTATCCGCACAGTACGCTAATTAAAATGAAAAAAGCCTATCATATCAAGCTTTCTAGCCTGTATGATGGGCTCTTTTTTTGTCTATGGAGCACAAATGGAGCAAAACTTTTTACTTTCGATTTAATGGGACGGTATCAAGTGCGTCAAGTACTGCTTGCTTCAGATTTTTTGTAACGTGAGTATAGATCTAATTGGTAGTTTTCGGATTTATGCCCAAACTGTGACATGATAGCTTTTAAAGTTATGTTGTTTTTTTACGTAAACTTCATAAAATGTTTAGTTAAAATACAGATAAAAAATAACTCCCTGATGACTCAAGGAGTTATTACTATCTAAATTAGTTTTTAGAAGCAGCTTGGAATTCTGGGTTTTTCCAAGCTTCGTCAATAATAGCTTGTAATTCATTTGCAGATGCTTGCATTTTTTGAGTTTCTGCGTCGTTCAATGGGATATTTACTGGACGAACAATACCATGTGCACCTACAACAGCTGGTTGACCGATAAAGACGTTTTTAACTCCATATTGACCTTCTTGGAATACTGAAAGTGGAAGTACTGCGTTTTCATCGTCAAGGATTGCTTTAGTAATACGAGCAAGGGCTACTGCGATACCGTAGTATGTTGCACCTTTTTTGTTGATGATTGTGTAGGCTGCATCACGAACACCTTCGAACAATTCAATCAATTCAGCTTCTTGAACATTTTGAGTGTCTTTAAGGAATTCTTCAAGGTTTACACCAGCGATATTAGCGTGTGACCAAACAGCGAACTCAGAGTCACCGTGTTCACCCATAATGTAGGCGTGCACTGAACGAGCATCAACATCCAATTTTTCAGCAAGTGCTTGACGGAAACGAGCTGAGTCAAGTGAAGTACCTGAACCGATAACGCGTTCTTTAGGGAATCCAGAGAATTTCCAAGTTGAGTAAGTCAAGACGTCAACTGGGTTAGCAGCAACAAGGAAGATACCTTTGAAACCTGATTCAACAACTTGAGTTACGATTGATTTGTTGATAGCAAGGTTTTTACCTACAAGGTCAAGACGAGTTTCACCTGGTTTTTGAGGCGCACCTGCAGTGATTACAACAAGGTCAGCGTCTGCACAGTCAGAGTATTGAGCTGCATAGATTTTTTTAGGTGAAGTGAAGGCAAGGGCGTGACTAAGGTCAAGTGCATCACCAACAGCTTTTTCATGCAATTGTGGAATTTCGATAATTCCAAGCTCTTGTGCAATTCCTTGGTTAACAAGTGCAAAAGCGTAAGAAGAACCTACAGCACCATCACCGACAAGGATAACTTTTTTGTGTTGTTTAGTTGAAGTCATTATTCTAAACATCTCCTTAATTTTATTCAGGGATTTCCCCAGTTATTTCAATTTTATCACTTTTGAAAAGCTTTGTCACGGATATGCATTTCAGTTCTTGATGTAAACGTTTTAGTGATTTTAGATACCTGAAATATAGCGGACATTATGGTATAATATAGTTAATTACTAATAGTGAAATGAGGCATTTATTAATGCAGGATAGAAATTTAGTGAATGTCAATCTGACAAAGGAGATGAAGACGAGCTTTATCGACTACGCCATGAGTGTTATCGTAGCGCGGGCCCTTCCTGATGTTCGAGATGGCTTGAAACCCGTTCACCGTCGGATTCTCTATGGAATGAATGAATTGGGTGTTACTCCAGACAAACCACATAAAAAATCTGCTCGTATTACTGGGGATGTCATGGGTAAATATCACCCACACGGGGATTCCTCTATCTATGAAGCCATGGTTCGTATGGCTCAATGGTGGAGCTACCGTTACATGCTTGTAGATGGTCATGGGAACTTTGGTTCCATGGATGGAGACGGTGCAGCCGCACAGCGTTACACTGAGGCACGTATGAGTAAGATTGCTCTGGAGATGCTTCGTGATATCAATAAAAATACGGTTGATTTCGTTGATAACTATGATGCCAATGAACGTGAACCCTTGGTCTTGCCAGCGCGTTTTCCAAATCTTTTAGTTAATGGAGCTACTGGTATCGCTGTCGGTATGGCAACCAATATTCCACCTCATAACTTGGGTGAAACCATTGATGCAGTGAAGTTAGTTATGGACAATCCTGAAGTGACCACTAAGGACTTGATGGAAGTCTTACCTGGGCCAGATTTTCCAACTGGTGCTCTTGTTATGGGGAAATCAGGTATTCATAAGGCTTATGAAACAGGTAAAGGATCGATTGTCCTTCGTTCTCGTACTGAAATCGAAGAAACTAAGACTGGCCGTGAGCGCATCGTTGTAACAGAATTCCCATATATGGTCAACAAAACAAAGGTGCATGAGCATATTGTTCGTTTGGTTCAGGAAAAGCGTATTGAGGGCATCACAGCAGTACGTGATGAGTCAAACCGTGAAGGTGTTCGATTTGTTATTGAAGTCAAACGCGATGCCTCAGCCAATGTTATCCTTAATAATCTCTTCAAGATGACCCAGATGCAAACCAACTTTGGTTTCAATATGCTTGCTATCCAAAATGGGGTACCCAAGATTTTGTCTCTTCGTCAGATTTTGGATGCTTATATCGAGCACCAAAAAGAAGTGGTTGTTCGTCGTACTCGTTTTGACAAGGAAAAAGCAGAAGCGCGTGCACACATTTTAGAAGGTCTCTTAATTGCACTAGACCATATCGACGAAGTGATTCGTATCATCCGTGCTAGTGAAACGGATGCGGAAGCACAAGCTGAGTTGATGAGCAAATTCAAGTTATCTGAACGTCAAAGTCAAGCCATTCTTGATATGCGTCTCCGTCGTTTGACAGGTTTGGAACGCGATAAGATTCAGTCTGAGTATGATGAACTCTTGGCTCTGATTGCGGATTTAGCAGATATTTTAGCTAAGCCGGAACGTGTTTCTCAAATCATCAAGGATGAATTAGATGAAGTCAAGCGTAAGTTTGGTGATCAACGTCGTACGGAATTGATGGTCGGTGAAGTCTTGAGTCTTGAAGATGAGGATCTAATTGAAGAAGCTGATGTCTTGATCACTCTTTCTAATAAAGGATACATCAAACGTCTGGACCAAGCTGAGTTTACTGCTCAAAAACGTGGGGGGCGTGGTGTTCAAGGTACAGGTGTTAAGGATGACGATTTTGTTCGTGAGTTAGTGTCAACTAGTACCCATGATCACCTACTCTTCTTTACAAATAAAGGACGGGTCTATCGCCTGAAAGGCTATGAAATTCCTGAATATGGCCGTACTGCTAAGGGATTGCCAATTGTCAATCTTTTGAAATTGGATGAAGGTGAAAGTATTCAGACCATCATCAATGTTGAATCTGAACGCAGCGATGATGCTTACCTCTTCTTCACAACTCGTCATGGTATTGTGAAGAGAACCAGCGTTAAGGAATTTGCTAACATTCGTCAGAATGGACTCAAGGCTTTAAACCTCAAGGATGAAGATGAGTTGATTAATGTCTTGCTGACAGAAGAGGACACGGATATTATCATTGGTACCAAGTTTGGTTATTCAGTTCGCTTTAATCAATCAGCTGTTCGTGGTATGAGTCGTATCGCCACTGGTGTGAAAGGTGTTAACCTTCGTGACGGAGACACAGTTATTGGTGCTAGTGTGATTTCAGACCAGGACGAGGTTCTTATCATCACAGAAAAGGGGTATGGTAAGCGCACAGTTGCGACCGAATATCCAACTAAAGGTCGTGGTGGTAAAGGGATGCAAACCGCTAAGATTACAGAAAAGAACGGTTCTCTTGCTGGTCTTATGACCGTTAAAGGCGATGAAGATTTGATGATTATTACTGATACTGGTGTCATGATTCGAACCAACGTTGCCAATATTTCTCAAACAGGTCGCTCAACTATGGGAGTTAAAGTGATGCGCCTGGACCAAGATGCTAAAATTGTAACCTTTACTACGGTTGCAGCGGCAGAAAAAGAAGAAGTTGGGACA
The DNA here is from genome assembly GCF_946190285.1 of Streptococcus mitis. Classification (GTDB taxonomy): domain Bacteria; phylum Bacillota; class Bacilli; order Lactobacillales; family Streptococcaceae; genus Streptococcus; species Streptococcus mitis_CP. Next base: position 233,811 of record NZ_CAMHZX010000001.1, read on the forward strand.
GAAAACGAAACAGAAGGTGAAGCATAATGTCTCATAAAAAGAACAAAAAGAAAACAAACCGTAAAAATTTACTAATCAATATCTTGGCAGGATTCTTAATCATCTTGTCAATAGCTTTGATTTTCAATTCAAAAATTCGTGATATGTTCATGGTTTGGAATACCAATAAATACCAAGTCAGCCAGGTATCAAAAGAAAAATTGGAAGAAAATCAAGATACAGAAGGGAATTTTGACTTTGATTCCGTAAAAGCCATCTCGTCAGAAGCTGTCTTATCCTCACAATGGGATTCGCAAAAATTGCCAGTTATCGGTGGAATTGCTGTCCCTGAGGTAGAAATTAACTTGCCTATTTTTAAGGGACTGGATAATGTCAATCTTTTCTATGGAGCTGGTACAATGAAGCGTGATCAAGTGATGGGGAAAGGAAACTATTCCCTTGCGAGCCATCACATCTTCACGGCGGAAAATGCCAGCCAAATGCTCTTTTCTCCATTATCACGCGCTAAAAATGGGATGAAAATTTATCTAACTGATAAGGATAAAGTTTATACCTATGAAATCCGCGAAGTGAAGCATGTGACTCCAGATCGCGTTGATGAGATTGATGACCGTACTGGAGTTGATGAAATCACACTTGTAACCTGTGTTGACTATGATGCGACAGAACGTATTATCGTAAAAGGTGACTTGAAAGATACAAAAGATTATTCACAAACACCTGAAGAAATTCTAACAGCTTTCAATCAACCATATAAACAACGTTATTAAAGATAAATGGCTCTTTGTCAACTGTAGTGGGTTGATGAAAAGCTAAGCTCGAGAAAGGACAAATTTCGTCCTTTCTTTTTTGATATTCAGAGCGATAAAAATCCGTTTTTTGAAGTTTTCAAAGTTCCGAAATCCAAAGGCATTGCGCTTGATAAGTTTGATAAGATTATTGGTGGCTTCCAGTTTGGCGTTGGAATAGGGTAGTTGAAGGGCGTTGGCAATTTTCTATTTATCCTTGAGGAAGGTTTTAAAGACAGTCTGAAAAAGAGGATGAACCTGCTTTAGATTGTCCTCAATGAGCCCGAAAAATTTATCCGGTTCCTTATTCTGGAAGTGAAAAAGCAAGAGCTGATAGAGCTGATAGTGGTGTTTCAAGTCTTCTGAATAGCTCAAAAGCTTGTCAAGAATCTCTTTATTCGTTAAGTGCATACGAAAAGTAGGGCGATAAAAACGTTTATCACTCAATTTACGACTATCCTGCTGGATGAGCTTCCAGTAGCGCTTGACGGCCTTGTATTCATGGGATTTTCGATGAACCTGATTCATGATTTGGACACGGACACGACTCATAGCACGGCTAAGATGTTGCACAATATGGAAACGATATAGAACGATTTTAGCACACGGAAAAAGTTGTCTAGCTAAGTCATAGTAGGGACTAAACATATCCATAGTAATGATTTTCACTCGACATCGGACTGCCCTATCATATTTAAGGAAGTAATTTCGGATAATAGCTTGTGTTCGTCCCTCAAGAACAGTGATAATATTGAGCTTTTCAAAATCTTGTGCAATGAAGCTCATCTTTCCCTTAGTAAAAGCGTACTCATCCCAAGACATAATCTCAGGAAGACAAGAAAAATCATGCTTAAAACGGAAGTCATTGAGCTTGCGAATGACAGTTGAAGTTGAAATGGACAGCTGATAGGCAATATCGGTCATAGAAGTTTTTTCAATCAGCTTCTGAGCAATTTTTTGGTTGATAATACGAGGGATTTGGTGATTTTTCTTGACGAGAGAGGTTTCGGCGACCATCATTTTTGAACAGTGATAGCACTTAAAACGGCGTTTTTTAAGGAGAATTCTAGTAGGCATACCAGTTGTTTCGAGGTAAGGAATCTTAGACGGTTTTTGAAAGTCATATTTCTTCATTTGACTTTCACAATCAGGACAAGATGGGGCGTCGTAGTCAAGTTTGGCGATGATTTCCTTGTGTGTATCCTTATTGATGATGTCTAGAATCTGGATATTAGGGTCTTTAATATCGAGTAGTTTTGTGATAAAATGTAATTGTTCCATAGGATTCTTTCTAATGATGGTTTGGTCGCTTTTCATTATAGATTTTATGGGACTTTTTTTCTACAACAAAATCGGCTCCATAATATCTATAGGGGATTCACCCACTACAAATATTATAGAGCCAGATAAATCAGTAAAATCTTAGGTTTTACTGATTTTTTTATAGATAGAGTTTCAAAATAAACTGTTATGAAATACAGAAAACGCTTCCTTAATTCTAAAGTTTGTGATATAATTATCAGGTAAAAAATTTTTAGGAGTTTATTATGGTTTCTTCAGAATTTATCTCAAAGATTGAATTTGCTTGCAAGAAGAAGGAAAGTCTTTATAGTCAAAGCAAATTTAAGTATGCGATTCGTTCTATGTTCGCAGGTGCATTTTTAACCTTCAGTACAGCAGCTGGTGCAGTTGGGGCTGACTTGATTAATAAAATTGCACCAGGTAGTGGACGTTTCCTCTTCCCCTTTGTCTTTGCTTGGGGATTGGCCTACATTGTTTTCTTGAATGCCGAGTTGGTAACATCAAACATGATGTTCTTGACTGCTGGTAGTTTCTTGAAAAAAATCTCTTGGAGAAAGACAGCTGAGATTTTACTTTACTGTACCTTGTTCAACCTTATCGGAGCCTTGATAGCAGGTTGGGGCTTTGCCCACTCAGCAGCCTATGCACATCTGACTCACGATAGTTTCATCTCAGGTGTTGTTGAGATGAAGTTAGGTCGCTCAAATGAATTAATCTTGCTTGAGGCGATTTTGGCAAATATTTTCGTAAATATTGCGATTCTTTCATTTATTTTGGTCAAAGATGGCGGTGCCAAACTTTGGCTTGTGTTGTCAGCGATTTACATGTTTGTATTCTTAACAAACGAGCACATTGCTGCGAACTTTGCTTCTTTCGCGATTGTGAAATTCAGTGTTGCTGCTGATTCAATTGCTAACTTCGGTGTTGGAAATATGCTTCGTCACTGGGGTGTAACCTTCATTGGGAACTTGATCGGTGGTGGTCTCTTGGTTGGTCTTCCATATGCCTTCCTCAATAAAAATGAAGATACTTATGTAGATTAAGAAAATGAGCACGATTGAGTCGTGCTTTTTTCGTTTTTAAAATAGAGTAATAGCTATTTCTTATATCAAAATATAGAAAACTGATATTTGTAAACTATACCTTAAGGTGCTACAATATCCTTAATCAAACTATTTGGAGGTCGTTTTATGACTCGTGATTTAAAATTTGAAACCTTGCAACTACATGCTGGTCAAGTTGTGGATCCAGCTACCAAGTCTCGTGCAGTGCCAATTTATCAAACAACATCCTTTGTTTTTGATGACACGCAGGAAGGTGCCGATTTGTTTGCCTTGAGAAAACCAGGGAACATTTATACTCGTATTACCAATCCTACAACGGCTGCTTTTGAAGAAAGAATCGCTGCCCTTGAAGGTGGTGTTGGAGCTCTTGCAACAGCATCAGGTATGGCCGCAGTGACTTATACGATTTTGGCTCTTGCTCATGCAGGTGACCATGTAGTGGCAGCATCAACTATTTACGGTGGAACTTTCAATCTCTTGAAAGAAACCCTTCCTCGTTATGGGATCACAACAACCTTTGTCGATATTGAAAATTTGGAGGAAGTGGAAGCAGCTATCAATGACAATACCAAGCTTGTCTTGATTGAAACCTTGGGGAATCCTTTGATAAACATTCCTGACTTGGAAAAATTGGCTGAGATTGCTCATAAACACCAGATTCCACTAGTTTCGGATAATACCTTTGCAACACCTTATTTGATTAATGTTTTTTCTCACGGTGTAGATATTGCTATTCACTCTGCGACTAAGTTTATCGGTGGGCATGGTACGACTATTGGAGGAGTGATTGTCGATAGCGGGCGTTTTGACTGGGCGGTTTCAGGGAAATTCCCTCAATTTGTTGAGGAAGACCCAAGCTACCACAATTTGAGCTATACTCGTGATGTGGGTGCAGCAGCCTTTATTATCGCTGTCCGTGTTCAATTGCTTCGTGATACAGGGGCGGCCTTGTCGCCATTTAATGCTTTCTTGTTGCTTCAAGGACTTGAAACCCTTTCACTTCGGGTGGAACGCCATGTGCAAAATGCTGAGAAAATTGTTGATTTTCTTGTCAACCATCCTAAGGTAGAAAAGGTAAACTATCCAAAACTTGCTGATAGTCCTTATCATGCCTTGGCAGAGAAATACTTGCCTAAAGGTGTGGGTTCAATCTTTACCTTCCATGTCAAAGGTGGGGAGGCAGAAGCACGCAAGGTAATTGATCATTTAGAAATCTTCTCTGACCTTGCAAACGTAGCAGATGCTAAATCGCTTGTTGTTCATCCAGCAACAACCACTCACGGTCAATTGTCAGAAAAAGACTTAGAAGCAGCAGGTGTCACACCAAACCAAATCCGCTTGTCTATCGGTCTTGAAAATGTAGATGATTTGATTGAAGACTTGCGCTTGGCCTTGGAAAAAATTTAAAGTAAAAGAAGATAAACAGTGGGTTTCGACTCGCTGTTTTTGATTTTCCCTTAGGCATGATATAATGGTTACAGAAGTCTAGAAAGAGGAACGATATGAACGAAATCAAATGCCCCAACTGTGGGGAAGTCTTTACAGTAAATGAGAGCCAGTATGCTGAACTTTTATCCCAAGTGAGAACGGCAGAGTTTGATAAGGAACTACATGATCGGATGAAGCAGGGACTGGCCTTGGCTGAGCAAAAGGCTATGAATGAACAGCAGTCTAAACTAGCTCAAAAAGACCAAGAAATTGCGCAATTACAGAGTCAAATCCAAAACTTTGATACAGAAAAAGAATTGGCCAAGAAAGAGGTTGAACAGACAAACCATCAGGCTTTATTAGCAAAGGACAAGGAAGTGCAGGCCTTGGAGAACCAATTGGCTACCTTGCGTTTAGAGCATGAAAATCAACTGCAAAAGACCCTTTCTGACTTAGAAAAAGAACGGGATCAGGTTAAAAATCAGCTCCTCTTGCAAGAAAAGGAAAATGAGCTGTCTTTGGCTTCTGTTAAGCAAAATTACGAAGCCCAGCTTAAAGCAGCCAGTGAACAAGTCGAATTTTACAAGAACTTTAAGGCTCAACAATCTACAAAAGCGATTGGGGAAAGTCTGGAACACTATGCAGAGAGTGAGTTTAACAAGGTCCGTAGTTTTGCCTTTCCAAATGCTTACTTTGAGAAGGATAACAAGGTCTCTGCGCGTGGTTCCAAAGGGGATCTTATCTTCCGTGAATGTGATGAAAATGGGGTCGAAATCATTTCTATCATGTTTGAGATGAAAAATGAAGCGGACGGGACAGAGAAGAAGCACAAGAACGCAGATTTTTACAAGGAATTGGACAAGGACCGTCGTGAAAAGAACTGCGAATATGCGGTTTTGGTGACTATGCTTGAGGCCGATAATGACTACTTTAACACAGGGATTGTTGACGTCAGCCACGAGTACGAAAAGATGTATGTGGTTCGTCCTCAATTCTTTATCCAGTTGATTGGTCTCTTACGTAATGCAGCTCTTAATTCTTTGAAATACAAGCAAGAGTTGGCCTTGGTTCGGGAGCAAAATATTGATATTACGCATTTTGAGGAAGACTTGGATGCCTTTAAATTAGCTTTTGCCAAGAACTACAACTCTGCTTCGACCAACTTTGGAAAAGCTATTGATGAAATCGACAAGGCCATCAAACGCATGGAAGAGGTCAAGAAGTTCCTAACCACATCCGAAAACCAACTTCGTCTAGCGAACAACAAGTTGGAAGATGTTTCAGTTAAAAAATTGACCCGTAAAAATCCAACCATGAAAGCGAAGTTTGAAGCATTGAAGGGGGAGTAGAATTCCCTTAGGAACAGAGATTTATATGAAAAGAACTATAGAAATTATTAGAACATGGTCAGCTGATAAAATTGAATTAATTTTTCTTAAAATTATATTTAAATATTTGCTGTATTTTTTAGTGTTTTCAACAGTAATGTTTTATGTTTATATTTTTAACCATTCATCGACCACTTACACAAAGGTATTAACAGTATTTCTTGTCCTTCTTATATTGTTTATTCTTCTATCTAAATTATTACTAGATAGGGCTTTAATTGAAATTTTATTTGAGGATATCAATTTAACAAAGTATCAGGATATAGTTGCTAGAGCTGATGCAAATTCTTTAAATAGAAATGTTCAGATTCTTCCAAAATATTTGGCAAATGCAAGAGTATCCTTTTATAGAGGACACTTCCAAGATAGTTTAGAATTGCTGAATAAAATAAAAAATAGTAATCTAAAAAAATTCAAAAGTCTCTACTATATATTTCATATCAAGTATTATAGCATCCTAAACTTAGTTCATTTGAATGATTGTTTAGAATTGCAAGAATTAATGGTAGAAATTGAAGAACTAACAAGTAATGTTCAATCGCAATTTTTAAAATATCAGAAAGAAATTTTGAGTTTAAAGGCTATTGTTGATATCTATTGCAATAAAAAATCAAACGACTACTTCGACACCACCAAACCAGAAAATAAGTTAGCTCGAATCATGTTCTCTTATTACGGAGCTCTCAATGCCCAGCTAAAAGGAAATGGAGCTCGTGCTCGTAGTTTGTTTGAAAGTATCGCTCATGAAAATCCAGAACTTTTTTATGTTCAGGAAGCGAAAAAATATTTAGAATCAGTGAAATGAGAGTAATATATGAAATTAGTTAAAAAAATAGTAAGTAGGGCGACAGAAAACACTCTTCTACAACTTGATAGGGTTATTCTAATTTGCGTATTTTTAGTCTTAGTTGTTGATGCGATGGCAGTATTCTTAGTATTTCAAAGCAATTTGGAAATATTGGGACTCATATTATTAGTTATTGACTTTTTTGCTCTTGTCTTTGTATTTTATTTAAGATTTGTATCTAGCAAAGTTGTTTATCTAATGTTAAATGATGCTATTAATATTAAACTCTATGAAGACATGTTTAGGGTTCAATCTGAGAAATCGATTAAGATTTATAGGGCAACGTATCAAGAATATTTTCAATTTATTCAGGGACAAGTGGCTTATCTAAAAGGAGATTTTCAATCAGCCAAGGAAAATATGTCCAAATATGATTTGAAAAAAATTTGGGGTAGATTAAGAAACTATACATTTTTAATATCAAGCTTTGAACTATTAAAAGTTTCTCTTCATCTTCAAGATGCGCAAGATATTGCTTTCTTTGAGGAACAATTGTCCAAGGCGCCAGATTTTAAAGGAGGCAAAGCTAAACTCGTTGCTCAAGCCCAAGCCATAAAAGATATTGTGTTCAATAAAGAAGTGAACGACTACTTCGACATTACTGAACCAGAAAGTAAGTTAGCTCGAATCATGTTTTCTTATTACGGCGCTCTCAATGCCCAGCTAAAAGGAGATGAAGAACGTGCCCGTAGTTTGTTTGAAAGCATTGCCCATGAAAATCCAGAACTCTTTTGTGTGCAGGAAGCGAAGAGCTATTTAGAAAGATAAAACTGATATAAGTTCTTACCGTACGTCACCTATGTGAAAGAACATAACCAGGTCAAACAAGACTACGCAACAGTTAAAACTACTAATGAGACGGGGGTAAGAACGATAGATCATCTCACTCAAATTTTTAATACAACTGGTGAGGTAGTTGGTATTGCTTTTAATTGGGTTGTAGAGCATCCTAAGGAAGTAGTAATTGGAGTTGTAGTAGCGACTGCATTCTTCTTTGGCGGGGAACTTGTCACAGCTGGAGGTGCTTTACTAGCTTATTTAGCTAGTTTGTTTGTATAAATTAGTTTGTAATTTTTTATAGGAGTTTTTTATGTTAGATAATATTTCTAAGAATATCTCGAATTGGTCATCAATTCGAATCTGCAGTATACTGGAGGTTTTTATTTTATTTTATCTACGTTGGACAATTATTGCAACAGCAATTAGTTTATTATTCGTAAAATCAACCGTCGTTACTACATTATTGCTCATATTTCTAACATTACTGACTATTATCGTTGTAATAACTCATTTTTTAGTAAATCACGTTGCAGAAGTTATTTTATACGAGCAAGTGAATTTTGTAAAATATATTTCTCTTTTAACTGAAACTTATGAAAGGCGTCCTGATAATAGAACAGGGAATTTAAATGCATTAAATCTGGGTTTAGCTAGGTGTGCTTTCTATCAAGGGAATTTTAGTGAGGCAATCCAATATGCTGAACGAATAAGAGTTAAAAGTTCTAAATTGAATTTGAAACGTATTTATGAACTAAACATCGTATTTATAGAATCATTATCATACCTTCATTTAAGGGAGACGGATGAAATTTCTAAACTTTTAGTTTCTTATGATTGGGAAAAAATTAAAAGAATTGATAAAAATAGAATGTTGGATTTAATTGAACCAGTATCAAAAATACTCAATGGAGAAGTTACAGGCTACTTCGACACCACCGAACCAGAAAATAAATTAGCTCGAATCATGTTCTCTTATTACGGAGCTCTCAATGCTCAGCTAAAAGGAGATGAGGCTCGTGCCCGAAGTTTGTTTGAAAGCATTGCCCATGAAAATCCAGAACTCTTTTGTGTGCAGGAAGCGAAGAAATATTTAGAATTAGTGAAATGAGAGTAATATATGAAATTAGTAAAAAAAATAGTAAGTAGGGCGACAGAAAACACTCTTCTACAAATTGAGACTATTAGTCAGTTAAGTTATATTATATCAATGATTATAGGAGCATTAGCAATTTTTTTAGAACGTCAACCTGAAACAAAACGGTGGGGGTTAATACTCGCTTTACTGATGCTACTTGTAGTCATCTGGATCTTATATCTACGTTTTGTCCTAAGCAAAGTTATTGTTCTAGTGTTACACGATTCTATTGATCTTAAGCTATATGAAGACATGTTAAGAGTTCAATCAGAAAAATCTATTAAGCCCTTTAGGGCAACATATCGTGAGAATTACCAAATTATCCAAGGTCGAGTGGCTTATTTAAAAGGAGATTTTCAAGCTGCCAAGGAAAATATGTCCAAATATGATTTGAAAAAAATTTGGAAGAGATTCAGAACCCCTGCGTTTTTAATATCAAGCTTTGAACTATTAACAGTTTCCATTCATCTTCAAGATGCGCAAGATATTGCTTTCTTTGAGGAACAATTGTCCAAGGCACCAGATTTTAAAGGAGGCAAAGCTATACTTGTTGCTCAAGCCCAAGCCATAAAAGATATTGTGTTCAATAAAGAAGCGAACGACTACTTCGACATTACTGAACCAGAAAGTAAGCTAGCTCGAATCGTGTTTTCTTATTACGGCGCTCTCAATGCCCAATTAAAAGGAGATGAAGCTCGTGCCCGTAGTTTGTTTGAAAGTATCGCCCATGAAAATCCAGAGCTCTTTTATGTTCAGGAAGCTAGGAAGTATTTAGAAAAATGAGCTGATATAGTTTTAAAATCTGTCTAAGATAGAATATGTTGATGTAAAGTGAAAAGGGAATTAGAAAGCAAGATATGAACGGTATTATCAACTTAAAAAAAGAAGCAGGGATGACCTCGCATGATGCGGTTTTTAAACTGCGTAAGATTTTGGGAACAAAGAAAATTGGTCATGGTGGGACCTTGGATCCGGATGTGGTGGGTGTTTTGCCTATTGCAGTTGGCAAGGCAACCCGCATGGTCGAGTTTATGCAGGACGAGGGCAAGGTCTATGAGGGGGAAATCACTCTTGGCTATTCAACGACGACAGAGGATGCTAGTGGGGAAGTGGTCGCAGAGACACCTGTTTTATCGCCCTTGGATGAAAAGCTTGTCGATGAAGCGATTGCTAGCTTGACTGGGCCTATTACCCAGATACCACCTATGTATTCGGCTGTTAAGGTTAATGGTCGCAAACTCTATGAGTATGCGCGTGCAGGTCAAGAAGTAGAGCGTCCAGAGCGTCAGGTGACCATTTATCAATTTGAACGGACAAGTCCGATTGCTTATGAGGGGAATTTAGCACGTTTTACTTTTCGTGTGAAATGTAGCAAGGGGACTTACATCCGTACCTTGTCAGTTGATTTGGGAGAGAAGCTTGGTTATGCGGCTCATATGTCACATCTAACACGGACTAGTGCTGCCGGTCTACAGCTTGAAGATGCTCTTACATTGGAAGAAATTGCTGCAAAAGTGGAGGCTGGTCAATTGGACTTTCTTCATCCTCTAGAGATTGGGACGGGCGACCTTGTCAAAGTTTTCCTAACTCCAGAAGAGGCTACAGAAGTGCGCTTTGGTCGTTTTATAGAACTCGAACAAACAGAACAAGAATTAGCTGCCTTTGAAGATGATAAATTGCTAGCCATTCTAGAAAAACGGGACAATCTCTACAAGCCAAGGAAGGTTTTTCGTTAGTATAATTGAAGTGTAGAAATTGGAATTGTTTCCCCTAGATTATCCAAACCAGACTATAAATTTTGCAAAAAATGTGATAGAATAGACGACGGATAAAAAAACGGAGGATAGCATGCAAAATAGACCAATCATTATCGGAGTGACAGGTGGTTCTGGTGGTGGTAAGACCAGTGTTTCAAGAGCCATTTTATCGCATTTTCCTGATGAAAAGATTTCCATGATTGAGCATGATTCATACTACAAGGATCAGTCTCATTTGACCTTTGAAGAGCGTGTCAAAACCAACTACGACCATCCTTTTGCCTTTGATACAGACTTGATGATCGAGCAGATTAAGGAATTGTTGGCAGGGCGTCCGGTGGACATCCCGACCTATGACTATACAGAGCATACACGAAGCAGCAAGACCTATCGTCAAGAGCCTCAAGATGTCTTTATCGTTGAGGGGATTTTGGTCTTGGAGGACAAGCGTCTGCGTGATTTGATGGATATCAAGATTTTTGTGGATACAGACGATGATGTGCGCATTATTCGTCGGATCAAGCGTGATATGGAAGAGCGTGGCCGTAGCCTTGATAGCGTTATTGACCAGTATTTAGGTGTGGTCAAGCCCATGTACCATCAGTTTATCGAGCCAACCAAGCGTTATGCCGATATCGTCATTCCTGAGGGAGTCAGCAATACAGTTGCTATCGACCTGTTGACGACCAAGATTGAAAAGATTTTGGAAGAAGCTCGAAATAGCAAATAATCAGATGTGGAGGCTTTGCCTCCTTTTTCTATTTTTCCCTCATAATGGTACATAAATGGAGATTTTTAGGTATATTTTTGGTATAATAATACCCATGAAAGAGCAAGAAAATGAATAGTAGGTGGAGATGGAAAAGTATTTATCGGTAACAACTTTGACCAAGTATCTGAAAATGAAATTCGATAAAGACCCTTACTTGGAACGGGTCTATTTAACTGGTCAAGTTTCCAACTTTCGTAAACGACCTACTCACCAATATTTCTCCCTAAAAGATGACCATGCAGTTATTCAAGCGACTATTTGGTCTGGGATTTATCAGAAATTAGGTTTTGACCTGGAAGAAGGAATGAAGATCAATGTGATTGGGCGTGTGCAGGTCTATGAACCAAGTGGTAGCTACTCCATCATCATTGAAAAGGCAGAGCCTGATGGAGTTGGTGCGCTTGCGATTCAGTTTGAGCAACTCAAGAAAAAATTGACAGAAGAAGGCCTGTTTCAAGAACGCTTCAAGCAACCTCTGCCCCAATTTTCTAAGAGAATTGGTGTAGTGACCAGTCGCAGTGGAGCCGTTATTCGAGATATTATCACGACCGTCAGCAGGCGATTTCCAGGTGTTGATATCCTTCTCTATCCGACTAAGGTTCAAGGAGATGGAGCAGCAGAGGAAATTGCTCGAAATATTGCGCGTGCTAATCAACGAGACGATTTGGATTTGCTGATTATTGGTCGTGGTGGTGGTTCCATAGAGGATCTCTGGGCCTTTAACGAAGAAATTGTGGTACGAGCTATTTTTGAATCTCGTTTGCCAGTTATCTCTAGTGTGGGGCATGAGACGGATGTGACCTTGGCAGATTTTGTGGCAGATCGCCGCGCTGCGACGCCGACAGCGGCAGCTGAACTAGCAACACCTGTGACAAAGTTGGATCTATTAGCTCATTTGCAAAATCAGGAAAAACGGATGGCTACGGCAGTCCGAAATGTCCTATCTAAGAAACAAGAATCTTTGAAAAAATGTAGTCAGTCAGTCATCTTTAGACAGCCAGAGCGTTTGTATGATGGCTATATGCAACGCTTGGATCAACTGCAACTGCGCTTAAAACAAAGTTTACGTACACAGATTTCTGATAACAAACAGGTCGTCCAAGCAAGGACGCATCGACTGGTACAATTATCACCTGTTACCAAAATTCAACGTTATCAAGACCGTCTAGGCCAGTTGGATAAGCTCCTCCGTAGCCAAATGGCGCTGGTTTATGATGCCAAGGTTGCTGAGGTGAAACGACTTTCGGAAGCCTTGTTGATGTTGGATACCGGTCGAATCGTGGCGCGTGGTTATGCTATTGTCAAAAAAGAAGAGTCCGTAGTTGATTCGGTTGAGAGTTTGAAGAAAAAAGACCAAGTGACGCTTTTGATGCGGGATGGTCAAGTAGAATTAGAGGTTAAAGATGTCAAAACAAAAGAAATTTGAGGAAAATCTAGCAGAACTGGAGACTATTGTCCAAAGTTTGGAAAATGGTGAAATTGCTTTGGAAGATGCGATTGCTGCCTTTCAAAAGGGCATGATCTTGTCAAAAGAGCTCCAAGCGACGCTGGACAAGGCTGAAAAGACCTTGGTCAAGGTCATGCAAGAAGACGGAACAGAAAGTGATTTTGAATGAAAAAGCAAGAAAAATTAGCTCTTGTTGAGTCGGCTTTGGAAGACTTTTATGGAGACCAGCAGTTTGCCTCTAGTTTGCGAGAGTCTGTTCTCTATTCCATTCATGCTGGTGGCAAGCGTATTCGGCCTTTTCTTCTGTTAGAAGTTCTGGAAGCCTTGCAGGTGGCTATTAAACCAGCACATGCACAGGTGGCTGCGGCCTTGGAAATGATTCATACAGGGAGTTTGATTCACGATGATCTTCCTGCTATGGATGATGATGATTACCGTCGGGGACGTTTGACCAACCATAAGAAATTTGGAGAAGCAATGGCAATTTTGGCAGGAGATGCTTTATTCCTAGATCCCTATGCCTTGATAGCGCAGGCAGATTTGCCAAGTCAGATCAAGGTGGACTTGATTGCCAACTTATCGCTTGCTTCAGGAAGTCTAGGCATGGTTGCAGGTCAGGTTTTAGACATGGAAGGTGAACACCAGCATTTGTCTTTGGAAGAACTTCAGACCATTCATGCTAATAAGACTGGAAAACTACTAGCCTTTCCTTTCCAAGCGGCTGCTATCATATCCGAATTGGTACCTGAGATGCAGGCAAAACTGAAAACTGTTGGTGAATTGATTGGACTTGCTTTTCAAGTTCGAGATGACGTACTGGATGTGACAGCTAGTTTTGAGGAAATTGGCAAGACACCTCAAAAGGACCTGCAGGCAGAAAAATCAACCTATCCAGCCTTGTTGGGCTTGGAAGAGGCAATTGCCTTTTGTAACCAAACTCTGGATCAAGCTAATGCCAAATTAGAAGAAATTGCCCAGCAGGTTCCTTTTGAGATAGAATCGATTGTAAGTGTAGTAGAAAGTTTGAGGATCAATGACTAAGGAAAGAGTGGATGTACTAGCTTATAAACAGGGCTTGTTTGAAACGCGAGAACAGGCCAAGCGCGGTGTCATGGCTGGTCTAGTCGTAGCAGTCCTTAATGGAGAACGGTTTGACAAGCCAGGAGAGAAAATTCCAGATGACACCGAGCTAAAACTCAAGGGGGAGAAACTCAAGTATGTTAGCCGTGGTGGTTTGAAACTGGAGAAGGCCTTGCAGGTCTTTGATTTGTCAGTTGAAGGAGCTACAACGATTGATATCGGTGCCTCTACTGGAGGTTTTACCGATGTTATGTTGCAAAATGGTGCTGAGTTAGTCTTTGCAGTCGATGTCGGTACCAATCAATTGGCTTGGAAACTACGCCAAGACCCACGGGTTGTCAGTATGGAGCAGTTCAATTTCCGCTATGCTGAAAAGACTGATTTCGAGCAGGAACCGAGCTTTGCCAGCATTGACGTGAGTTTCATTTCCCTCAGTCTGATTCTTCCGGCCTTGCACCGTGTGTTGGCTGATCAAGGTCAGGTTGTGGCTCTGGTTAAGCCCCAGTTTGAGGCAGGACGTGAGCAGATTGGGAAAAATGGAATTATTCGAGATGCTAAAGTTCATCAGAATGTCCTTGAATCTGTAACAGCTATGGCAGTAGAGGAAGGCTTTTCAGTCCTTGGATTGGATTTTTCTCCTATCCAAGGCGGTCATGGAAATATTGAGTTTTTAGTGTATTTGAAAAAAGAAGAGTCAGCAAGTAATCAGGTTCTTGCTGAAATTGAAGAAGTAGTAGAGAGGGCGCATAGTCAATTTAAAAATGAATAAAAAAGAGAGACTTGAAAAAATTAGACGATTTGTGACAGATTATCAAATCGGCACACAAGAAGAAATTGTAGAACATTTGAAAGAGGCAGGAATCACTGCTACTCAAGCAACGGTATCACGGGATATCAAAGAGCTGGGTATTGTCAAAATTCCTTTGAGAGACAACACCTATGTCTATGAATTGCCAAAATCAATCGTAAAAAGTTTGCAACTGGCTGAAGACAATATTGAGTCAGCTGAATTGATGGACAAGATGATCAATCTCCAAGTTATTCCAGGAAATACAGCTTTTGTAAAAGCTCAGTTAATTGAGACTTTTGCTGACAAGATTTTTAGCTGTTTAGCTGATGATAGCTCGATTTTAGTCATTGCAAGAAGTGAAAGTCTAGCTGAGGAAATCTTTGAACAAGTAAAAAATTGGTAGGTCTATATGTTACTTGAAATTTCGATAAAAAACTTTGCCATTATTGAGGCTATTTCCCTCAATTTTGAAAAGGGGATGACTGTCCTGACTGGTGAAACGGGTGCAGGGAAGTCGATTATCATTGATGCCATGAATATGATGTTGGGAGCTCGTGCTACGACAGATGTTATTCGTCATGGTGCGCCAAAGGCAGAGATTGAGGGACTTTTCTCAGTCGAGAATAGTCGCCTTTTGCAGGAAATTTTTGATGAGCAAGGTTTGGAAATGGGGGATGAAATTATCATCCGTCGGGAAATCTTGCAAAATGGTCGGAGTATCAGCCGTGTCAATGGCCAGATGGTCAATCTGTCTGTTTTGCGTGCTATTGGACAACATCTAGTAGATATTCATGGTCAGCATGACCAAGAGGAGTTAATGCGTCCTCAACTGCATATCCAGATGTTGGATGAATTTGGTGATACAGCCTTTTGGGCCTTGAAAGAAACCTATCAAACGAGTTTTGATTCCTACCGTAAAATGCGTAAGCAGGTTCTGGAAGTCAAGAAAAACCAACAGGAACACAAGGCACGTATCGAAATGTTGGAATTTCAAATGGCAGAGATTGAGGCAGCAAACTTGCAGGCTGGAGAAGATTTGGCTCTTAATCAAGAGCGTGATAAACTGCTCAACCATAAAAATATTGCGGATACACTGACCAATGCCTACAGCATGTTGGACAATGAAGACTTTTCAAGTTTAGCCAATGTTCGTTCAGCCATGAATGACATGGAAAGTGTCGAAGAGTATGACCCTGAATACCGTGAAATTTCAAGTTCTCTGTCTGAGACCTACTATGTCTTAGAAGACATTAGCAAGCGTCTGGAAGCTATTATTGAGGACCTTGATTTTGATGGCAATCGTCTCATGCAGGTTGAGAATCGTTTGGATCTCCTTCATACTATTACCCGCAAGTATGGTGGGACTGTAGACGATGTTTTGCTTTATTTTGCCAAGATTACGGAAGAATACAATCTCTTGACAGGCAATAATCTCTCGTCTGAGGACATGGAAGCTGAGCTCAAGAAATTGGAAGTTAATCTTGTCGACTTGGCAGGTCAGCTTGCATCTGCTCGTCATGATTTGGCTCAGCAGCTTGAAGCTGAGATTAAACAAGAACTGCAAGACCTTTATATGGAAAAAGCCCAGTTTCAGGTTCGTTTTAGCAAGGGAAAATTCAGTCGTCAGGGAAATGAAATGGTTGAGTTTTACATTTCAACCAACCCTGGCGAAGACTTTAAACCTTTGGTCAAGGTTGCTTCTGGTGGGGAATTATCCCGTCTCATGCTAGCTATTAAATCTGCCTTTTCACGTAAAGAAGGCAAGACTAGCATTGTCTTTGATGAGGTGGATACGGGAGTTTCAGGCCGTGTAGCTCAGGCCATTGCACAGAAGATTCACAAGATTGGCCAACATGGTCAGGTTCTGGCTATTTCCCATTTGCCACAAGTGATTGCGATTGCGGATTATCAATTCTTTATTGAGAAGATTAGCAATGAGCATTCAACGGTTTCGACTGTTCGTCTCTTGACGGTTGAAGAGCGAGTGGAAGAAGTTGCTAAGATGTTGGCAGGTGATGATGTGACGGAAGCAGCCCTGACGCAAGCCAGAGAATTGTTGAGAAACAGGGAGAAATAAGATGACAGACTATTATGTAATTGGAGATGTCCACGGAAAAGCTGGGATGCTGGAAGACCTTCTCAAAACATGGGATGGTCAGACCCAGTTGCTCTTTCTAGGGGATTTGATTGACCGTGGTGAAGATAGTCGCCGTGTCCTTGAAATGGTCAAGGACTTGGTCGATAATCAAGGGGCGATCTGTTTGTCAGGAAATCACGAGTATATGTTTTTGACTTGGCTAGATGACCCAGAAGAAAGTTATGACCATTATCGTCGCAATGGTGGAGATACAACCATTAACTCTATCCTAGGTCGTCCCTTGGATGCACCAGTTGATGGGGTAGAAGATGCCAAGCGGGTTACCACTGAAGCGGCAGACTTGGTCGAATTTATTCGTCAAATGCCGTTTGTGGTAGAGACAGATAAGTATATCTTTGTTCACGCAGGTATTGATTTGACATTAGACGACTGGCATGAAACCACAGATTACAAGAAAGTCTGGCTTAGAAAACCATTCCACGAAGCCGAAAATCATACTGGGAAAACTATTGTCTTTGGTCACACACCAGTTTATGGTTTGTTGAATCAAGACCGAGGTACAGCTGAGCTTTGGACTACAGAAGATGGTAAGATTGGGATGGACGGAGGAGCTGTCTACGGTGGTGTCCTTCATGGAATTGTCTTTACAGACCAAGGAATGACAGAACACCACTTTATCGAAAATGACGGTTTTATCGCTGAAGATTAGTACTCCTAGCAGGGTATGGTCTTGTCAAAATGTCAAAAACAATTTATAATAAATAGATACCCTGAAAGGAAGAGAATCATGAACTTAGAAGAATTGAAAAAACGACAGGAGAAGATCCGTAACTTCTCTATTATCGCCCATATTGACCACGGGAAATCGACTCTAGCAGACCGCATTTTGGAAAAGACAGAGACCGTGTCAAGCCGTGAAATGCAGGCCCAGCTTTTGGATAGCATGGATTTAGAACGGGAACGTGGGATTACCATTAAGTTGAATGCCATCGAGCTGAATTATACTGCTAAAGATGGGGAAACTTATATTTTCCACTTGATTGACACGCCGGGGCACGTTGACTTTACCTATGAAGTTTCGCGTTCGCTAGCTGCCTGTGAGGGAGCGATTTTGGTGGTCGATGCTGCTCAAGGGATTGAGGCTCAAACCCTTGCCAACGTTTATCTGGCCTTGGATAATGATTTGGAAATCATGCCAGTCATTAATAAAATTGACCTGCCAGCAGCAGACCCTGAGCGCGTGCGTACTGAGATTGAGGATGTCATTGGTTTGGATGCCAGCGAAGCAGTCTTAGCATCTGCCAAGGCCGGAATCGGGATTGAAGAAATCCTCGAGCAAATCGTAGAAAAAGTGCCAGCTCCAACAGGTGATGTGACGGCGCCACTTAAGGCCTTGATTTTTGACTCTGTTTACGATGCTTACCGTGGGGTTATCCTCCAAGTTCGTGTCATGGATGGAGTGGTCAAACCTGGTGATAAGATTCAGCTCATGAGCAATGGCAAGACCTTTGATGTGACAGAAGTTGGTATTTTTACACCCAAAGCAGTTGGTCGTGATTTTCTTGCGACTGGTGACGTTGGTTATATTGCGGCTTCTATTAAGACGGTTCAGGATACGCGTGTGGGTGATACCGTTACCTTGGCAACCAATCCTGCGGCAGAGCCATTACATGGCTACAAGCAGATGAATCCTATGGTTTTTGCAGGTCTCTACCCAATTGAGTCAAACAAGTACAATGACCTACGTGAAGCCCTTGAAAAATTGCAACTGAATGATGCTAGTCTCCAATTTGAACCAGAAACATCTCAGGCACTTGGATTTGGTTTCCGTTGTGGTTTCCTTGGCCTTCTTCATATGGATGTTATCCAAGAACGTTTGGAACGTGAGTTCAACATCGACCTCATCATGACAGCTCCGTCTGTTATCTATAAGGTTAATTTGACCGACAGTGAGTCTATGGATGTGTCTAACCCATCTGAGTTCCCAGACCCAACTAAGATTGCGACCATTGAGGAGCCATATGTTAAGGCGCAAATCATGGTACCACAGGAGTTTGTTGGAGCAGTGATGGAATTAGCACAGCGCAAGCGTGGGGACTTTGTGACGATGGACTATATTGATGATAACCGTGTTAATGTCATCTATCAAATTCCACTTGCTGAAATCGTCTTTGACTTCTTTGATAAGCTTAAGTCTTCGACGCGTGGTTATGCAAGCTTTGACTACGAATTGTCAGAGTATCGTCCGTCTAAGCTGGTGAAAATGGATATCCTTCTCAATGGAGACAAGGTGGATGCCCTCAGTTTCATCGTTCATAAGGATTTTGCCTACGAACGTGGAAAACTCATCGTTGATAAGCTCAAGAAAATTATTCCTCGTCAACAATTTGAAGTTCCAATCCAAGCAGCTATTGGACATAAGATTGTGGCTCGTACTGATATCAAGGCCCTTCGTAAGAACGTACTTGCTAAATGTTATGGTGGTGACGTTTCTCGTAAACGTAAACTCCTTGAAAAACAAAAAGCTGGTAAGAAGCGTATGAAAGCCATCGGATCAGTAGAAGTTCCACAAGAAGCCTTTCTCAGCGTCTTGAGTATGGATGAAGAGTAAGTTATCAGAAATGCCTTTCCTTGTTCATAGGAAATTTATATAAGAATTAATCGTAAAGCAGGCTTAGATGGTCTGCTTTTTTAGTTTCTAGAACAGCAAAAATGTTTGGAATGTTTGTTTATGTGTTTGTTTTTTAGCAACAAACTATAAAAACAACAAAAATATAAAAAAAGAGACAAAAAAGAACAGAAAGTTGTTGACAACGGTTTCATATAGTGTTATACTTATAGCATAAAGTTAATGGAAAGAAGGGAAAACCTTATGGGATTAGATCATTTCTTTGACAAAAACCTTGTGTTTTGCTTAGAAGCGGATAATCAAGAACATCTCTTTGATCAGGTTGCAACTTTATTGGAAGAACGAGAAATCGTAACTCCAACCTATCGTGAAGCCTTGATCACGCGTGAAAAGTCATTTCCAACTGGCTTAGATATGGAATTTTTGGGTAAGGATTTGCCGAATGTGGCTATTCCTCATACAGATATTGTTCATAATCTAGCTGAGAAAGTTGTAGTCGTTCGATTAGATAAACCAGTGACTTTCCACAATATGATTGCACCGGATAAGGAAGTAGAAGTATCCCTGCTCTTCTTTATCATTAATAACTCAAGTTCAAGTCAAACAAACATTCTTGCTCAGTTGATGGACTTCTTTACTGGAAATGGTCATCTTGAAGACCTATCAAAAATTTCTGAACCTGAAGCCCTCTATGCTTATATTGCTGAAGCAATCGCTTAATCTTGTCTATTAAAAATATTAAATCGGAGGAAATCCATATGATTAAAATTCTTGCTGCCTGCGGTGCAGGTGTTAACTCAAGCCATCAAATTAAAAGCGCTCTTGAAGAAGAACTTTCAAACCGCGGTTTTGATGTTCACTGTGATGCAGTTATGGTAAAAGATGTTAACGAAGACCTTATCAAAGGTTATGACATCTTTACTCCAATTGCTGCTACAGATCTTGGTTTTGACCCAGGTATTCCAGTTATTGAAGCTGGACCAATCTTATTCCGTATCCCAGCTATGAGTGCTCCAGTATTTGACAATATTGAAGCAGCTATTAAAGAACACGGATTAAGCTAATTTTAATTTGTTAACATTCATATAACTATAAAAAGGGAGGAACAGTTATGGATGCAATCTTTGACCTAATCAAAAAGGTCTTTACACCCGTCTTAGATATGGGTGGTCCTGTCATCATGTTGATCATTTTGACAATATTGGCTCTACTTTTTGGAGTGAAATTCTCCAAAGCGCTTGAAGGTGGTATCAAACTTGCCATCGCTCTTACTGGTATCGGTGCTATCATCGGTATGCTAAATGGTGCTTTCTCAGCATCGCTTGCAAAATTCGTTGAAAATACTGGTATTCAATTGAGTATTACCGACGTTGGTTGGGCACCACTTGCTACAATCACTTGGGGTTCTGCTTGGACACTTTACTTCTTGCTCATCATGTTGATTGTCAACGTAGTGATGCTTGCTATGAAGAAAACAGATACACTTGACGTTGATATCTTCGATATCTGGCACTTGTCTATCACAGGTCTTTTGATTAAATGGTATGCAGACAACAACGGTGTGAGCCAAGGGGTTTCACTATTGATTGCTACAGCAGCTATTGTACTTGTTGGGGTTCTTAAAATCATCAACTCTGACTTGATGAAACCTACATTTGATGACCTTCTTAACGCACCAAGTTCATCTCCAATGACTTCAACTCACATGAACTACATGATGAACCCAGTTATCATGGTTTTGGATAAGATTTTTGAAAAATTCTTCCCAGGTCTTGATAAATATGACTTTGATGCTGCTAAATTGAACAAGAAAATCGGTTTCTGGGGATCTAAATTCTTCATCGGTTTCATTCTTGGTATCGTTATCGGTATTATGGGTACTCCACATCCAATTGAAGGGGTTGCAGATGCAGATAAATGGCGTCTTGTTATCAAAGGATGGTTATCTCTTGGTTTGACTGCCGGTGTATCTTTGGAACTCTTCTCACTTATCGGTTCATGGTTCATCGCTGCCGTAGAACCACTTTCACAAGGTATTACAAACGTTGCTACTAAACGTCTTCAAGGACGTAAATTCAACATCGGTCTTGACTGGCCATTCATCGCTGGTCGTGCTGAAATCTGGGCTTGTGCCAACGTACTTGCACCAATCATGTTGATTGAAGCAGTGCTTCTTTCAAAAGTCGGAAATGGTATCTTGCCACTTGCAGGTATCATCGCTATGGGTGTTACTCCAGCTCTCTTGGTTGTAACACGTGGTAAATTGCTCCGTATGATTATCTTCGGAACACTCTTGTTGCCACTCTTCCTTCTTTCAGGTACACTTATCGCACCATTTGCAACAGAACTTGCTAAAGGTGTAGGTGCCTTCCCAGCAGGTGTGAGTGAAACTCAATTGATCACTCACTCAACTCTTGAAGGACCAATCGAAAAACTTCTTGGTTGGACAATTGGTAACACTACAACAGGTGATATCAAAGCAATCCTTGGTGCTGTAGTCTTCCTTGTATTCTATATCGGTATCTTTGCTTGGTACAGAAAACAAATGATCAAACGTAACGAAGAGTACGCAGCAAAAGCAAAATAATGCGCTCCTATAAAATGTAAGCTCAATGAAAATCAAAGAGCAAACTAGGAAGCTTGCCGCAGGCTGTACTAAAGTACGGCAAGGCGATGCTGACGAAGTTTGAATTTGATTTTCGCAGAGTGTAAATTGTTGAAACTAGGTTGTCATACCTTCTAGGAGTGACAGCCTAGTTTTTTATAAACTATCAAGAAATCGGAGAAAATAATGGTAATTGAATTAAAATCAGAACAACTAAGAGTTCAATTTAACAGTTTTGGTGGGGCTCTTTCTTCTATAAAAGATGCTGAAGGTCTTGAGTATTTGTGGCAAGGAGATGCTACTTATTGGAGTGGACAAGCTCCAGTTCTCTTCCCCATTTGTGGTTCATTGAGAGAGGATACAGCCGTCTATATAGATGAGAAGGGGCAAGAAAGTAAAGGAAAGATTCCTCGTCATGGTCTGGTCCGCAAGAAAGAATTTGACTTAGTTGAACAGACAGATAAGAGCGTAACTTTTGCAATTGAAGACGATGAGAATAGCTATCAGAACTACCCTTATCATTTCCGACTAGAAATCACTTATAGCCTTAATGGTAAGACAGTACGGACTCAATACAAGATTTTCAATAAAGAAACTAGCAAAGTCATGCCTTACTTTATTGGTGGGCATCCAGGCTTTAATTGTCCTCTACTTGATGCTGAAGACTATGAAGATTACTATTTAGAGTTTGAGAAAGAAGAGACTTGCTCTGTTCCACGTCCTTTCCCAGAAACAGGTATGTTGGATTTTCAAGATAGAAGTCCATGGCTAGAGGGGCAAAAAGAATTAGACCTCAGCTATGATCTTTTCAGTACAGATGCAGTTACTTTAGATGAATTGCAATCTAGAACAATTTCCCTTCGTTCTAGTAAACATGAGAAAGGGTTGAAAGTGCACTTTGCAGAGTTTCCAAACCTTATTGTCTGGTCAACCTTGAATAAGGGACCTTTCATTGCTTTTGAACCATGGTCTGGTTTGTCAACATCCCTTGAAGAAGGAGATCATCTAGAAGATAAGAAGAATGTTCGTCTCCTAGAACCTGGTCAAGTGGATCAAATTGGTTTTGATATCGAAATTTTTTAGTTAAAAACACAAAAACAAACATTAACTGTTGACTTTTTCGACAAATAGGAGTATATTATGTTTGTAAGCAACAAATGATGTTTGTAACAAACAAATAATCAATTGTTATATTCTCTTTGAAAGAGAGATTATTCTAGGAAATTGATTTCCTAAACTTGAATAAGGTGTCATTCATCTCATTCAATCCAATTTGTCAATAAACTGCTAGAAAGCTTTTTGTAGGTAATACTCAATGAAAATTAAAGAGCAAACTAGGAAACTAGCCGCAGGCTGTACTTGAGTACGGCAAGGCGACGTTGACGCGGTTTGAATTTGATTTTCGAAGAGTATAAACTGCTAACTATAAAAGGTTTTATTAGCCTAGAAAAATAAAAAGGAGTATACAATATGTCTATTGTTATCGGTGCAGATGCTGCAGGTTTGAGATTGAAAGAAGTTGTGAAAGACTTCTTGGAAAAAGAAAACTTCCACGTTGTGGATGTTACAGCTGAAGGTCAAGACTTTGTTGATGTGACTCTTGCTGTTGCTGCAGAAGTAAACAAAGAAGAACAAAACCTTGGTATTGTGATTGATGCTTATGGTGCTGGTCCTTTCATGGTTGCAACTAAAATCAAAGGAATGGTTGCTGCAGAAGTTTCTGACGAACGTTCAGCTTATATGACTCGTGGCCACAACAACTCACGTATGATCACTATGGGTGCACAACTTGTTGGTGATGAATTGGCTAAAAACATTGCTAAAGGATTTGTTAACGGTAAATACGACGGTGGACGTCACCAAATTCGTGTCGACATGTTGAACAAAATGTGCTAATTAGATTACAGTAAGAAAGGTAAGTTAAAAATGAGAATTGCAATTGGATGTGACCACATCGTAACAGATGAAAAAATGGCGGTTTCAGAATTTTTGAAATCAAAAGG
Organism: Streptococcus mitis; assembly: GCF_946190285.1. GTDB lineage: Bacteria > Bacillota > Bacilli > Lactobacillales > Streptococcaceae > Streptococcus > Streptococcus mitis_CP. The sequence continues at coordinate 257,724 of NZ_CAMHZX010000001.1, forward strand.
ATATGAAGTCATTGACTTTGGTACTTATGACCACACACGTACTCACTACCCAATCTTTGGTAAAAAAGTTGGTGAAGCTGTAACTAGCGGTCAAGCTGATCTTGGGGTATGTATCTGTGGTACTGGTGTTGGTATCAACAACGCTGTCAATAAAGTTCCAGGTGTCCGTTCTGCCTTGGTTCGTGATATGACAACAGCCCTTTATGCTAAAGAACAATTGAACGCCAACGTTATCGGTTTTGGTGGCAAGATTACTGGTGAATTGCTCATGTGTGACATCATCGAAGCTTTCATCCATGCTGAATACAAACCATCTGAAGAAAACAAAAAATTGATTGCAAAAATTGAACACGTTGAAAGTCACAATGCTCAACAAACAGATGCAAACTTCTTCACTGAATTCCTTGAAAAATGGGATCGCGGAGAATACCACGACTAAGAGGTGACCTATGATTTTAACAGTCACAATGAACCCATCCATTGATATTTCCTATCCCTTGGATGAGTTGAAGATTGATACTGTCAATCGTGTGGTGGATGTAACCAAAACGGCTGGTGGTAAGGGACTCAATGTTACCCGAGTACTTTCAGAATTTGGAGATTCAGTTCTTGCTACTGGTTTAGTGGGTGGTAAACTTGGTGAGTTTTTGGTTGAAAATATCGATGATCAAGTAAAGAAAGATTTCTTCTCAATTCAGGGAGAGACTCGTAACTGTATTGCTATTCTCCATGGAGATAACCAAACAGAAGTTCTTGAAAAAGGTCCTGAAGTTCTTGAACAAGAAGGTCAAGACTTTTTGGAACATTTCAAAAATCTTCTGGAGTCAGTTGAAGTAGTAGCTATCTCAGGTAGTCTGCCAGCTGGCCTTCCAGTTGATTACTATGCGAGCTTGGTAGAACTTGCTAATCAAGCTGGTAAACCTGTAGTCTTGGACTGCTCTGGTGCAGCACTTCAGGCGGTTCTTGAATCACCACATAAACCAACAGTCATCAAACCAAATAATGAGGAATTGTCTCAGCTTCTCGGAAGAGAAGTTTCTGAGGATTTGGATGAATTAAAAGAAGTCCTTCAAGAACCTTTGTTTGCAGGTATTGAATGGATTATCGTTTCACTTGGTGCCAACGGTGCCTTTGCCAAACATGGCGACACTTTCTACAAGGTAGATATTCCTAGAATCCAGGTAGTCAACCCTGTCGGTTCTGGAGATTCTACTGTAGCAGGAATTTCTTCAGGACTACTTCATAAAGAATCGGATGCAGCATTACTCATCAAGGCAAATGTCCTTGGTATGCTCAATGCTCAAGAAAAAATGACTGGTCATGTCAACATGGCCAACTATCAAGCTCTATATGATCAATTAATAGTAAAAGAGGTATAAAATGGCTTTAACAGAACAAAAACGTGCTCGCTTAGAAAAACTTTCTGATGAAAATGGTATCATCTCAGCTCTTGCATTTGACCAACGCGGTGCTTTGAAACGCCTCATGGCTCAACACCAAACAGAAGAACCAACTGTAGCTCAAATGGAAGAACTGAAAGTCTTGGTTGCAGATGAATTGACTAAATACGCTTCATCAATGCTTCTTGACCCTGAATATGGACTTCCAGCAACTAAAGCTCTTGATGAAAAAGCTGGTCTTCTCCTTGCTTATGAAAAAACAGGTTATGACACAACAAGCACAAAACGCTTGCCAGACTGCTTGGATGTTTGGTCTGCAAAACGTATTAAAGAAGAAGGTGCAGATGCAGTTAAATTCTTGCTTTACTATGACGTAGATAGCTCAGACGAACTCAATCAAGAAAAACAAGCTTACATCGAACGTATCGGTTCTGAATGTGTGGCTGAAGATATCCCATTCTTCCTTGAAATCCTTGCTTACGATGAAAAAATTGCGGACGCAGGTTCTGTAGAATATGCGAAAGTAAAACCACACAAAGTTATCGGTGCTATGAAAGTCTTCTCAGACCCACGCTTTAACATTGACGTCTTGAAAGTAGAAGTTCCTGTTAACATTAAATATGTTGAAGGCTTCGCTGAAGGTGAAGTAGTTTATACACGTGAAGAAGCAGCAGCATTCTTCAAAGCACAAGATGAAGCAACTAACTTGCCATATATCTACTTGAGTGCTGGTGTATCAGCTAAACTTTTCCAAGATACTCTTGTATTTGCTCACGAATCAGGTGCAAACTTCAATGGAGTTCTTTGTGGCCGTGCTACATGGGCTGGATCAGTTGAAGCATACATCAAAGATGGTGAAGCAGCAGCTCGCGAATGGCTTCGCACAACTGGTTTTGAAAATATTGATGAACTCAACAAAGTTCTTCAAACAACAGCAACTTCATGGAAAGAACGCGTGTAAGCAAGTCTTTTAAAACTGAAATTTTTAATACTTACAAAAATCCCCACCAATCGGTGGGGATCATTTTATAGTTTAGAAAGAATAATTTTTGTTTGTTTTGAAAGTTGTTCGAAGGTTTCTTTGCTCAGTTTAGAATCTGAAACGATGGTGTCAATATCAGAGATATTGTAGAAGGTATAAAAATCAAATTTATTGAACTTACTATTGTCAGCTAGTAAGTATTTTTTATTGGAATTGTTGAGAGCGATGCGTTGGGATTCACCTTCCTCTTCACTAAAGGTCGCAATCGCATTGTCCTTAATACCATTACAGCTAACGAAAGCTTTAGAAAATTGAAGATTGGCTAAGTTTTGCAAGGTTAGTGTTCCCACAAAGGCTCCAGTGATAGAGCGGTAATTCCCACCAATTAAAATCAAATCTGTTAGTTTTCGTTCGTTTAAGATGAGAAAGACTGGTAAACTGTTTGTTACAACACGAATATTATCAATTGGTAGTTCACGGGCAAAAGATTCTAAGGTCGTACCAGGGCCGATAAAAATAGTTTCACCCTCATCAATTAAATGGCCTGCAAAACGGCTAATTTCTTGTTTTTCTGCAATCTGTAAGCTTTGTTTTTCAATATTGGAACGTTCATTATTTAAAATAGAACCTGTGCGAATTTTCTCAGCTCCCCCGTGCACCCGAACAAGTAAATCCTTGTCTGCCAACTCTTGCAAGTAGCGTCTAGCAGTCATATCTGATACATCCAAGTGAGTCATGATTTCTTTTACAGTAATAGTTCCCTTTGTATTTACCGTTTCTAGAATATTATCTAGTTTTTCCTGCTTAAGCATCGTTATCACCTCTATTTCTATTACTATTTTATCATAAAGTATTCAATCAATCAATTTAAAAAACAAAAGAAAACAAAAACAAAAATATCATGGTTGTTTTAAACAAACCATGATATTGATATCAGTTATAAAATTGTTGACTTAGTCTAAACCGTAGTTGTAGTCATCGTCTTGCATGGCTTCAACTTCACCAAGAAGGTAGCCATTTCCGACTTGAGAGAAGAAGTCGTGGTTAGATGTTCCTGTTGAAATACCGTTCATAACGATTGGGTTGACATCATCAGCTGAATCTGGGAAGAGTGGATCTTGTCCCAGATTCATGAGTGCCTTGTTGGCATTGTAGCGAAGGAAGGTTTTGACTTCCTCAGTCCAGCCAACACCGTCATAGAGGCTTTCTGTATAGCCCTCTTCGTTCTCGTAGAGAGTGTAGAGTAGGTCGTACATCCATTCTTTGAGCTTTTCTTGCTCTTCTTCAGGCAATTCATTGAAACCAAGTTGGAATTTATATCCGATGTAGGTTCCGTGAACAGACTCATCACGAATGATTAATTTGATGATTTCCGCAACGTTGGCTAGTTTGTTGTTACCGAGATAGTAGAGGGGAGTGAAGAAACCAGAGTAGAAGAGGAAGGTTTCAAGGAAAACACTGGCAACTTTCTTTTCAAGTGGGCTACCGTTTAGGTAGATTTCGTTGACAATCTCAGCCTTCTTTTGTAGGTAAGGATTGGTATTGGTCCATTCGAAAATTTCTTCAATCTCAGCCTTAGTATTCAAGGTAGAAAAGATTGATGAGTAAGATTTAGCATGGACAGACTCCATAAATTGGATGTTATTGAAAACAGCTTCCTCATGGGGTGTACGGATGTCTGCGCGAAGGGCTTGAACCCCAGTTTCAGATTGCATAGTATCGAGAAGTGTTAAACCACCAAAGACTTTTCCAACCAAGTCTTTTTCTACATTTGATAGCTTTCTCCAGTCATCCAAGTCATTTGACAAAGGAATACGTGTATCGAGCCAGAATTGCTCCGTCAGTTTTTCCCAAGTTGATTTGTCGATGACATCTTCGATGGCATTCCAGTTAATGGCTTTGTAGTAAGTTTCCATTTTGAAATCTCTTTCTGTGTTTAGTATTGCGAACTCACAATTATCTTTATTTTAACATAATTCTAGAGGAGTATCGCACAAAAAGTCGGAAGTCCGACTTTTGTGTTTTTCCATAGTATAGATGCTTATTCCAGTTTAGTTTAGCAGGGTGAATGAATCACTAATCTGAGAAAGTGTAGTTTCCTCAAGCAAAGATTAAATCACACAGCTTTCACATTGGTTGGCACCGACTTCTCCACCATCATCTGTAAAGGTACGGACGTAGTAGATAGACTTGATACCCTTGTTAAAGGCATAGTTACGAAGGATAGACAAGTCACGTGTCGTTTGTTTGTTTTCTTTCTTCCATTCGTAAAGTCCTTTTGGAATGTCACTACGCATGAAGAGTGTGAGTGAAAGTCCTTGGTCCACGTGCTCAGTTGCAGCAGCATAGACATCAATCACTTTACGCATATCCATGTCGTAAGCAGAAGTGTAGTAAGGAATAGTATCTGTTGACAAACCTGCGGCAGGATAGTAGATTTTACCGATTTTCTTTTCTTGGCGTTCTTCGATACGTTGCGTAATCGGGTGGATAGAAGCGGAAACGTCATTGATGTAACTGATAGAACCATTTGGCGCTACAGCAAGGCGGTTTTGGTGGTAAAGGCCATCTGCTTGAACCTTGTCGCGAAGTTCAGCCCAGTCAGCAGCACTTGGGATAAAGACATCTTTGAAGAGTTCTTTAATACGGTCTGATTTTGGAACAAATTCGCCAGTTACATACTTGTCGAAGTAGCTTCCGTTAGCATAGTCTGATTTTTTAAAGTTATGGAAGGTAATACCACGTTCACGCGCGATATTGTTTGATTCTACCAAGGTCCAGTAGTTCATGAGCATGAAGTAGATGCTTGTAAATTCAACAGACTCAGGCGATCCATATTCAATCAATTGTTGTGCAAGGTAGCTGTGAAGTCCCATGGCACCAAGACCAAAGGTATGAGCTTGGCTATTTCCGTGGTCGATGGTAGGAACAGCTACGATGTGTGAACTATCTGTAACGAAAGTTAAGGCACGAACCATAGCACGGATAGAACGACCAAAGTCAGGTGAGGTCATCATGTTGACCACGTTGGTTGAACCAAGGTTACATGAAACGTCTGTTCCCATTTGAAGGAATTCTTGAGCATCGTTGATCAAGCTTGGTTCTTGGACTTGAAGAATCTCAGAACACAAGTTACTCATAATGATTTTACCATCAACAGGATTTGCACGGTTAGCCGTATCAATGTTGACGACATAAGGGTAACCAGACTCTTGTTGTAATTTAGAGATTTCAGTTTCCAAATCACGCGCCTTGATTTTTGTCTTACGGATATTTGGATTTGCAACTAGTTCATCGTATTTCTCAGTGATGTCGATATAGTTGAATGGTACACCATATTCAAGCTCTACAGAGTATGGGCTGAAAAGGTACATTTCTTCATTTTTACGCGCCAATTCGTAGAATTTATCTGGTACCACAACACCAAGTGAAAGGGTCTTAACACGAACTTTTTCATCGGCGTTTTCTTTCTTAGTTGAAAGGAAGGAGATGATATCTGGGTGAAAGACGTTGAGGTAGACAACACCGGCACCTTGACGTTGACCCAATTGGTTTGAGTAAGAGAAGCTATCTTCGAAAAGCTTCATAACAGGAACGACACCAGAAGCTGCTCCTTCATATCCTTTAATAGGAGCACCAGCTTCACGAAGGTTGCTGAGAGTAATTCCCACACCACCACCAATACGTGAAAGTTGAAGGGCTGAGTTGATAGAACGTCCGATAGAGTTCATATCATCCGTTACTTGGATCAGGAAGCAAGATACTAACTCCCCACGACGAGCACGTCCAGCATTTAAGAAGGAAGGAGTAGCAGGTTGGTAGCGTTGGTGGATGATTTCATTGGCAATATCGATGGCAACAGCCTCATTGCCATCAGCGAAATAAAGGGCGTTAAAGAAGACGCGGTCTTCCATACTTTCAAGATAATATTCGCCGTCGTTTGTCTTTAAGGCGTATTGATTGTAAAACTTATAGGCAGCCATGAAAGACTTGAATTGGAAATTTTGATCTTTGATAAATTGAGACAATTCTTCCAAAAATTCTGGACGGTATTTCTTGATAAAGGCTGTTTCGATGTAGTTGTGTTCAATGAGGTAGTTGATTTTATCCTTGATTGAATCAAAAACCATAGTGTTTGGAACTACATTTTCTTTAAAGAAGGCATCCAAGGCTTCCTTATCTTTATGAAGCATGATTTGTCCATTGACAGGACGGTTGATTTCGTTATTAAGACGGAAGTAAGTCACGTCCTCAAGATGTTTTAATCCCATAAAATTTCCCTTATCTAATTACAAAAGAAAGGCTTCTAAGTTAGCCCTAGAAGCAGTTTCTTCTGGATGATGTACTAAGATTATGCTAATTGTTTCAATTTTCCTGGTTGGAAACCTGAAAAGACTTCAGTTGGTGTTTGGATAACAGGAGCTGCGCTGAAACCGAGCTCTTTAACTTGATTGATGTACTCAGGTTGCTCATCGAGATTGATTTCGCGATAAGCGACATTATTACTGTCCAAGAAACGTTTGGTCATTTTACATTGGACACAGTTGTTTTTAGAATAAACGGTTACCATTGTGTAACTCCTCTTTCAAAATAGATTACTTTCTTAGTATATCAGAAAATAAATTTTTGTCAATGATTTAAAACTAAATATAGTGGTCTATTTTTATGCTTAAGCTCACAAAACACAATATGTAGTGTTTGCTTTGTAAAATAGTGATGATAATCCTACAAGTAGTTTTTTGGAAAACTATATCCTGTGTTTTGTTATCTAGAATAGAAGATTTTCAGCAAGTTATCTGAAAGGAAATCGAATAAATCCCATAAAATGCTTGAAAAAAATCCTAGAAGATGATATAATACCAAATTGTAAGGGTTATCACATATAACTCAAAAAAGAAAGAACAAAAGGAGAGTCAAACTATGGCTTCTAAAGATTTCCACGTAGTGGCAGAAACAGGTATTCACGCACGTCCAGCAACATTGTTGGTACAAACTGCTAGCAAATTTGCTTCAGATATCACTCTTGAGTACAAAGGTAAATCAGTTAACCTTAAATCAATCATGGGTGTTATGAGTCTTGGTGTTGGCCAAGGTGCTGACGTAACTATCTCAGCTGAAGGTGCAGATGCAGATGACGCTATCGCTGCAATCTCAGAAACAATGGAAAAAGAAGGATTGGCATAAGGAAAATGACAGAAATGCTTAAAGGAATCGCGGCATCTGACGGTGTTGCAGTTGCAAAAGCATATCTACTCGTTCAACCGGATTTGTCATTCGAGACTATTTCAGTCGAAGATACAAACGCAGAAGAGGCTCGTTTGGATGTAGCTCTTGAAGCTTCTCAAAACGAGCTTTCTCTTATCCGTGAGAAAGCTGTAGGTACGCTTGGTGAAGAAGCGGCTCAAGTTTTTGACGCTCATTTGATGGTTCTTTCTGACCCAGAATTGATTGGTCAGATTAAAGAAACAATCCGTGCTAAGAAAGTCAACGCAGAAGCAGGTCTTAAAGAAGTGACTGACATGTTCATCACTATCTTTGAAGGCATGGAAGACAACCCATACATGCAAGAACGTGCAGCGGATATCCGCGACGTGACAAAACGTGTATTGGCAAACCTTCTTGGTAAGAAATTGCCAAACCCAGCTTCAATCAATGAAGAAGTAATCGTGATTGCGCATGACTTGACACCATCTGATACAGCTCAATTGGACAAAAACTTTGTAAAAGCTTTTGTAACAAACATCGGTGGACGTACAAGTCACTCAGCTATCATGGCACGTACACTTGAAATTGCAGCTGTATTGGGAACAAATAACATCACTGAAGTAGTGAAAGACGGTGATATCCTTGCCGTTAACGGAATTACTGGTGAAGTGATTATCAACCCAACAGATGAACAAGCGGCAGAATTTAAAGCAGCTGGTGAAGCTTATGCTAAACAAAAAGCTGAATGGGCACTTTTGAAAGATGCTCAAACAGTGACTGCTGACGGTAAACACTTCGAGTTGGCAGCTAACATCGGTACTCCAAAAGACGTTGAAGGTGTTAATAACAACGGTGCAGAAGCTGTTGGACTTTACCGTACAGAGTTCTTGTACATGGATTCTCAAGACTTCCCAACTGAAGACGAGCAGTATGAAGCATACAAGGCTGTTCTTGAGGGAATGAATGGTAAACCAGTGGTTGTTCGTACAATGGATATCGGTGGAGATAAGGAACTTCCTTACTTCGATATGCCACACGAAATGAACCCATTCCTTGGATTCCGTGCCCTTCGTATCTCTATTTCTGAAACTGGAGATGCAATGTTCCGTACACAAATCCGTGCCCTTCTTCGTGCTTCTGTTCATGGTCAATTGCGTATCATGTTCCCAATGGTTGCCCTTTTGAAAGAATTCCGTGCAGCTAAAGCAGTTTATGAAGAAGAAAAAGCAAACCTTCTTGCTGAAGGTGTTGCAGTTGCGGATGACATCCAAGTTGGTATCATGATTGAAATCCCTGCAGCAGCGATGCTTGCAGACCAATTTGCAAAAGAAGTAGACTTCATGTCAATTGGTACAAACGACTTGATCCAATACTCAATGGCAGCAGATCGTATGAACGAGCAAGTTTCATACCTTTACCAACCATATAACCCATCAATCCTTCGCTTGATCAACAACGTTATCAAGGCAGCTCACGCTGAAGGTAAATGGGCTGGTATGTGTGGTGAGATGGCTGGTGACCAAAAAGCTGTTCCACTTCTTGTCGGAATGGGATTGGATGAGTTCTCTATGTCAGCAACATCAGTACTTCGTACACGTAGCTTGATGAAGAAATTGGATACTGCTAAGATGGAAGAGTACGCTAACCGTGCCCTTACAGAGTGTTCAACAATGGAAGAAGTACTTGAACTTCAAAAAGAATACGTTAACTTTGATTAATCGAAAAGTCCTTGCAACTAAGTTGCAAGGTTTTTTGACGCATTTTGGAATAGTATAGTCTTTTAAAGTCCACTTTTAAATGCTCCGGAGGCATGGTATAATAGGGGAAAGTAATTAGAATAAGAGAGAAATCATGTCTAAAGAAATTGATATTGAGTATTACCACCAGCTAGCCTTGCAAAAGCAGAAGGAGCATCGCAAAGTCTTGGCCAATTTAAAGAAAAAGCCACCAAAAAACTTAGACAAGATTGCCCAGCAGATTCACCAAGAAGTTTTTGCGGAAATTGATTGCACTGCCTGTGCAAACTGTTGCAAGACATTGGGGCCTGACTTTAAAGAAGCGGATATTACACGAATCGCCAAGTGTTTTAAGATGAAATTACCAGCTTTTGAAGCAGAGTTTCTGCAGGTAGATGAAGATGGTGACAAGGTTTTCAAATCTATGCCTTGTCCCTTTTTAGGAGGAGATAATCTTTGTTCCATCTATGATGTTCGTCCAAAGGCCTGTCGAGAGTTCCCCCATACAGATCGGAAAAAGATCCATCAAATCAACCATTTGACGATTAAGAATACTTTGACCTGTCCAGCAGCCTATCTCTTTGTTGAGAAATTAAAGGATAAGTTATAGAGATTTAAAGGATAAAAAAATTTCTAATAATAACTAGTAATATGAAGGGAGAACTCTGTGCCTAGACCGAAAACAAAAGAGGAGCTAATGCTGGCCTCTAAGGAAAACTATGAAAAGCTCAATCGTTTCATCTCCCAACTAAGTGAAGATGAGCTACAGACTCCATTTGATTTTTCAAGAGACCCAAAGAAAAAAGAAGCTCACTGGAAAAGGGATAAAAATCTACGGGATGTCTTGATTCATCTCTATGAATGGCATCAGTTACTTTTGACTTGGGTACATTCTAATCAAGAAGGTCACGAAAGACCTTTTCTCCCTGAAATTTATAATTGGAAAACTTATGGAGAAATGAATGTCGTTTTTTGGAAGAAGCACCAGAAAACGTCCTTAGAAGAAGCGACTAGACTCCTAGAACAATCACATAGGGAGGTTTTAGAGTTGATAGAAGTTTTTAGTAATGACGAACTCTTTACCAAAGGTGTCTATAAATGGACCGGCGGAACAAGTCTAGGTTCCTATTTTATCAGTAGCACCTCCAGTCACTATGATTGGGCTCTGAAAAAACTCAAAACTCATCGGAAGAATTGTAAGGGATAGATGGCCTGTTTGAAAGGGCAAGAATGAGTTCTTTTAAACGTAATACTCTTCGAAAATCAAATTCAAACTGCGTCAACGTCGCCTTGCCGTACTCAAGTACAGCCTGCGGCTAGTTTCCTAGTTTGCTTTTTGATTTTCATTGAGTATAAGATAAAAGCAAAGGGCTATCAAGTGATGTAGCCCTTTTGAGTTATACAAGCAAATTACCATGCAAAAGCTGTCGTTGGAGCATTGAGCGCTTCTAGCCACTGCTTATTTTTTACGGGGCAAAGAGTTACGGATATGCCTGCCATATCCAAACTGGTCATAAATGTTCCTGATTTTATAAAGGTAATAGTGACTCCTTCAATTTCTAAGAGTTGAAGGAGATCATTGATAAATATGCCCATTTCTAAGTTGATGGTAGTGCCTAGATTATTTACAAGCAATATAAATTGATCACCCTTCTTCCAATGATAGTGCAATCTTAATTTACTTATAATTTCATTTGCAAGGATTTCCGATGATTGGAATGGGACGATACGATAGCCTTCTTCGCCATGTATTCCAATACCATAAGAAATATTTCCTTCTTCCAAGTTAAATAGTGGAAGGGTGGCTTGAGGGAGACTAGCCGATTTCGTTGCAAAGCCAATTGTTGCGATTTCGGGAGCAAGTTGATGACCTAAATCAGTTAGTTGCTCGATTTCGGCACCATTTTGAGCTGCATATCCTAGGATTTTATGAAGTAAAATAGTCCCTGCAAGCCCTCTTCCTCTAATTTGAAATCTATTGTGAGGTTCAATAGAAATATCGTCGTGTGCTAGACTATAGCCGACCTTAATTCCTTCTTGTCTAGCAGTATTAATGGCCCAGCTAAATTCTTTGATGTCTGCTTCGAAATTTTTTACAATGATGAAGACACCGTGACCATTGTTTAAAAAACGAATGGACTCTAAGATTTCAGTTCTTGTAGGAGGAGTAAATAATTGGCCATAGATAGCAGCAGTGAGCATTCCTTCTCCCACATATCCAATATGCGCAGGTTCGTGACCGGAACCTCCACCCGACAATATTGGAACCTGATGAGGATTGCGATTTTTTTGATAGACTAGTGGTAAAGTAGGGTGTTTTTCTAATTCAGGATGACTGCTGACAGTTGCTGAAATGTAACTTGAAATAATTTTCTGTTTATGATTTGAAATAAATGTCATTGTGGTCTCTTTCCAATAATTGTCATGATTAGAAAGTCTGGTTGTGGAACTGGACTTTTTTTATTGACGTAAGCCTTCACGATTTCTGCTAGAGCATGTGAATGATAGTCTAACAAAAAGCAAGTATAAGCAGATGAATCGATATCAATCTGACCGTATTCTCTTAAAATTTTTGATACAAGCAAGCGACAGTAGCTGATAAAGTGGTCATAGAAGTTATTTTGCCCTTGAATATCAAAAAGTTGAATATAAAAGTCACGCTCTTGTTCGAAATAAAAAAATAATTCTTGTAATAGTTTTTGGCCTGAAATGAAGTCCAAGTTATTGGTGATATACTCGGTTAAGTCATTTTCAAATATCCAGTCTAGCAGTTCATATTTGTCAAGAAAGTGATTATAAAAGGTCTGTCTACGAATGCCAGCTGATTCCATGATATCTACAATGGAGATTTTGTCAAATTCTCTAGTAGCTAATAGGTCTCTAAATGCCTTGGCAATCCGTTTTTTTGTAATAAGTGATGATGCCATAGGAAACCTTTCTTTTACTTACTTCATTTTACCAAAAAAATATTTTAAATGGGTTTAAAAGGGGACAAATAATAGAATCTGTCCCTTATCATCCAGCGATAAAAAATATATAATGAAAGCGAAAACAAAGGTACATGCCGAAAGGAGTTTCTCATGAAAAAAATTATAAATGAACCGACACAAGTTGTTGATGAAATGTTGCAGGGATTGTCATTCATGCATGATGACTTGGTTCAACGCTTAGATGGTTTTGATGTCATCGTTAGAAAGGCAGAAAAGACAGGAAAAGTTGGACTCATTTCAGGTGGAGGTTCAGGACATGAACCAAGTCATGCTGGATTTGTAGGAGATGGAATGTTGTCTGCTGCCATTTGTGGAGCAGTCTTCACTTCACCTACTCCGGACCAAATTTTAGAAGCCATTAAGGCAGCTGATGAAGGTGCTGGAGTTTTCATGGTCATCAAGAACTATTCTGGGGACATTATGAACTTTGAAATTGCACAAGAACTTGCTGAAATGGAAGGTATTGATGTAGCAAGTGTTGTGGTTGATGATGATATCGCTGTTGAAAATAGTCTCTATACCCAAGGTCGTCGAGGTGTCGCAGGTACTATATTAGTTCATAAAATTTTGGGAGATGCGGCTCGTTCTGGTAAATCATTAGCTGAAATGAAGGACTTGGCAGATAAACTTGTGTTAGAAATTAAAACAATTGGTCTTGCCTTGTCTGGAGCAACTGTTCCTGAAGTTGGCAAACCAGGATTTGTTCTAGAAGACGATGAATTTGAATATGGAGTTGGTATTCACGGTGAGCCAGGGTATAAAAAAGAAAAAATGCAGCCTTCCGCACAATTGGCATCAGAATTGGTTGAAAAATTATCTGAAGGTTTCCAACTTAAATCAGGTGAACGCTATGGCCTTCTCATTAATGGTTTAGGAAGCACGCCTCTTATGGAGCAATATGTATTTGCAAATGATGTGGCTAAATTACTCCATGAAAAAGGTGTTGAGTTGGCATTTAAGAAAATTGGAAACTATATGACCTCAATTGATATGGCCGGCTTGTCATTAACATTGATTCGATTGGCAGATGATGAGTGGTTGGATGCTCTAAATGCACCTGTCACTACCCCAGCTTGGTAAGACTCAAGGAGGAAATGTCGCATGAATGTTGAACAAGCTCTTGAATGGATGAAGCTTTTTAATGAAAAGATTCAAGAACAGAAAGATTACCTTAGTGAGCTAGACACACCTATAGGAGATGGAGACCACGGTGGAAATATGGCGCGTGGCATGGCTGCAGTTATGGAAAACTTAGAAGGAAAGCAATTTGAAACCAGCAGTGATGTGTTTAAACTTATCTCAATGCAATTACTGAGTAAGGTAGGCGGTGCTTCTGGTCCCTTGTATGGCTCTGCTTTTATGGGCATGGCCAAGGCTGATTCAAATTCGAAATTAGAAGAAATCTTACAAAGTGGTTTGGATATGATTGTCAAACGTGGGAAAGCAACAGTTGGAGAAAAGACAATGGTTGACGTTTGGACTCCTGTTATTGCTGCCTTGTCTGCTGGTCAATTGACTCAAGAGGTTATTGATAAGGTAGTGAATGCTACCAAAGATTTACTTGCAACTAAAGGAAGGGCATCTTATGTAGGAGAACGTTCTCTTGGACATATTGATCCTGGATCATTTTCATCAGGATTACTCTTTACTGCTCTATTAGAAACTGGGGTGGTTTAATGGGAAGTATTGGTCTTGTTATCGTTTCACATTCCAAACACATTGCACAAGGTGTTGTTGAACTGATTAGTGAAGTAGCTAAAGATGTTCCGATTACTTATGTAGGAGGAACCGAAGATGGAGGAATTGGAACAAGTTTTGATCAAGTAGATAGGGTTGTTTCCGAAAATCCAGCAGATACTTTATTAGCCTTTTTTGACCTAGGTTCTGCTAAAATGAACTTAGAAATGGTGGCTGATTTCAGTGATAAAAGTATCATGATAAATATGGTTCCAATTGTAGAAGGTGCCTATACTGCAGCTGCTCTTCTTCAGGCTGGTGCAGAACTGTCAGTTATTCAAACACAGTTGTCGGAGCTTGAAATCAATAAATAAGGAATCTTCCTATCATTCCTTTTATAGGTGAGTTATTGATTATCTTAACTATTAAATTTTAAGTAAATAATTTGGAAATCAGAAAGGGATTGCTTTATGCAGTTCCTTTTTATTTTAACAAGAGTAAAGCTATAGTGTTTCTAAATTGTGAATCATTCAAAACTAATTGGTATGGGATTATTCTAGCTTTAGAATTCTTTAAAAATTAAAATTTAAGGCAATCAATGGCTTAGAATAGTGCGAAAACATTTAGTTTATAGGAATTCTAGATTTAGAATTACATAGATATTTATGAAATTGGGGTGTTCGATAGTTAGGATTGTTCTATTATGAAAGATTTGGGATGTCAATCTTCTAGAATAGTAGTTTGACAATGAATTTTGAAAATTAGAGGGGATAAAAAGAATCTTGACATTATTAGTTTCTTGCATTATAATGAGATTACGTACCGTTAGTATGTTGGAAAGGAGTTATAATGGCAAGGAATAGAAACCCACATGAAACTAGAAAAAAAATATTAGAAGTTTCGAAAGATTTATTTTTAGAAAAAGGATTTGATAACACCTCAATACAAGATATAATCGATGGGTTAGGTGGATTGACGAAAGGTGTTATTTATCATCATTTCGAGTCTAAAGATGAAATATTGCAATCAATCATTAGCGAAAGTAATCAAGAAATTTTAAATTACAATTGGAGAGGAGATACTGCATTAGAAAAAATACAAAATTCTTTGATGGATGCGTTCTCTAATTTAGAACAACAAAGATTAGTATACTCTGTCTCAATTATGTTAAGAAGTCCACGTTTGTTAGGAGAGCAGTATTTAAGTTTATTTTCTGATTTTTTACCAGGGATTAGAGAAAAAGTTTTCGAAGGTGTTAAAGATAAATCAATTAAAACAGAATATCCTGAAGAGCTAGCTGATTTGATTGTGTTAACTTTGAATATTTGGATTGGATTCCAAATTTCTGTTTTTTCAGTAGAAGAATTAAAACGAAAAATGAATTTCATTAAACTAACTTTTGAAGGTTTGGGAGTGCAGTTGATTACTGATGAAATGATGGAAGTAATTTTCCAATTATTTGATCACTTAAAAGGTGTCAAATAAATTTTAAGTATTGATATTTTAAAAAATACCATACTCTAGATATGGTATTAAAAATCCCAGTATACATACCCTTAGTATGTTTATTTTTTAAATTTTAACATACCAGGAGTATGTAAGGTGCTTTTTGAATAGTGTAATTAATATTAAGAAAATTTTTTGGAGGAAAAATCTATGTTGTCGCTTATTAAAATTGAATTAAATAAAGTTTCAAAATCTAAATTATTTTGTGCTTGGTTAGGTACTATATTGATAGTGTTAGGTATTACAGGAATTATAATCATGGGGTTAGGGACTGATAATAAACTAGGAGAGTTTGTTGGACAAAATACTAAAGATTTTAGAATTACTAGTAAATGGGAAGGTTGGACAATTGTAGCTTCATTGTTTTCATCTTTATTTACAAAAGCAGCATTTTTGATTTTTGAATCTTATTTATTGTCTACGATTATTATTGATGAATTTAAACGCAGAACAATTTTTCAGCTGTTTTCCTACCCTGTTTCTAAAATAAAGTTACTATGGGGAAAAGTGCTTACAGTAATTCTGATATCATTTATTGCTCATTTTACTGCACATTTAGTTATTCAATTATTAATTAAATTAGTAGCAGTTTTAACTGAATCAAATTATATACCAGTAGCTAATCAAATGATTAACTTAGCTGGAATTACGTTTGGAACAGTATTAATCGGAATACTACCTTTTGTTTTAGGTATGATTAGGCATTCCATAGCTATAACAATGCTTTCAGGACTTGGTTTAGCAGCGTTACTTTCGAATGTAAGTCCAGGCAGTTTAACTAATAATTTTGTTGATAACTTATTCTTCTTAATATTTGCTAGTTTCATAAGTTTAATGATTGTTTCATTTTCAATTTATACTATTTCAAGAAAAGATATTAATATCAAGTAGTATAGCTAAATTTAATGGAAGGAAAGTGCTAATTTTGTGATGATTTATTTAAACGAAGAGACTGTATAAGTTGGTATTTATACTCCTGAAGAAAAATCCTTGCATTTAAAGCTAGATATAGAAAGAGAGATAGAAATGAGAAATATTGTTGAAGTAAAAGAAGTTTGTAAAACAATTGATAAAGAAGAAATTTTAAGTGGTATCAACCTTCAAATTGCTGAAGGAGAAATCTATGGTTTTTTAGGACCGAATGGTGCTGGAAAAACAACGTTAATGAAATGTATGTTATCCTTATCAACTGTAACATCTGGTAGTATTGAAATCTTTGGAAAAAATTTACAAGATCACAGAGAGGAGATTCTAAGTCAGGTGGGAAGTGTTATTGAAACACCAATTTTTTATGAAAACCTCACAGCAAAAGAAATTTTGGAAATTCATGCGCAATATATGAGGAAAAATATTACCGAATCAGATATAATAAGAGCCTTAAGGATGGTCGGATTAAAAAATACGACTAAAAAAGTAAAAGATTTTTCGTTAGGAATGAGGCAAAGGCTTGGTTTAGCTCGGGCTTTCCTAACAAAACCTAAATTGTTAATTTTAGATGAGCCAATCAATGGTTTAGATCCAATAGGAATTCAAGAAATTCGAAATCTTTTGTTGTCGCTTTCAAAGGAACATGGAATTACAATACTAATATCGAGTCATATATTATCGGAAATTTCACAGATAGCAGATAAAATTGGTTTTATCAAAAATGGAGAAATTGTAGAACAGGTCTCTATGAAAGAGATTAGGAGAGAGAATATTGACTTAGAAGAATATTTTATGTCACATTTTCTAAATGAAATATAAGAATTATGAGGTAGATTAGGAATGAAACAATTGACAAAGTACCATAAGAAGTCTTTTTATACTTTCATGATTTTTAATATACTAGTTCCTTTAACTAATATTGCTTTTGCTTATTCTATTAAAATTATAATTGATAGTGGAATGTCCCAAAATAGGGAAGCTCTAACTCAAGCGATACTAATAGGTGCTATCGTAATATTTATCTATGCCAGTCTTAATTTTATATCCCTTCGATTAAGAAATAAACTTGTTAGGCAGATTATGTCAAGATACAAAAATAAGGTGTTTAAATCTATTTTAGATAGGGATTATAGAGAATTTTCTAAGGAAAAATCAGGGAAATTTATTTCAATATTAACTGAGAACATGAAGAAAATTGAGCAGGATTATTTGCACCAGTATTTTAATATTTCAAAAAATATTTCCTTAATGATTTTCTCACTAGTAGCCATGTTTATAGGTAATTGGTTTTTGACCTTATTAGTTATCATTACTAGCATTATTCCTATGATGATTTCAGGATTTATTGGACAAAAATCAGCCTCTCTACAAAATAGTTCTATGATAGCCGATCAGAAATATTTAGCTAAGGTTAAAGATATTTTAGCAGGGTTTCTAGTTATAAAGAGTTTTAATGTGAAAGAGGCTATCGGTCAAGATTACAAAAACGAAAGCGAAAAATTGGATGAGATATATTTCATCAAAGGGAAATTTGATGTTTTATCTAATGTTATTTCTCAACTTTCAGGGATGATTGTTTTTTTAGTAGCCTTTGGTGGAGGAATGTATCTTGTCTTCGGTGGACATACCACAATTGGGAGTGTTACAGCTATTGTTCAACTAGTCAATTTTGTAGTAATACCACTAAATGAAGTTGGTATGGGAATGAGTAAATTCCGTGAAGGTCAAGCTACACTGAATTCATTTGAGGTAAAAGATGTAATCGAACTTCAAACTGGTAAAACAAAAGAATATTTTGATGATGTCATTTCTTTTTCAAACGTAGATTTTTCCTACCCTAATGCTGAGGAAAAGATTTTTAATAATTTATCTTTGCAGATCAAAAAGGGGGAAAAAATTGCAATTGTAGGAATGTCAGGGAGTGGGAAATCAACTATGCTCAATCTATTACTGCGTTTTTACGATGTAACAAGTGGGCACATCTCCATTGATAATGTAGATTTGCAAGCTATTTCAGCAAAGAGCCTTTATAACTTAATGACTATTGTTCAGCAAGATGTTTATATCTTTGATGATACTTTAAAAGCAAATATTACCCTTAGTCAATTCTTTACTGAAGATGATATAAAAAAAGCTGTACAGCAGTCTGGCTTAGAAAGTTATATTTTAGAAAATGAATTAGGTCTACAAACTTCATGTGGCGAAAATGGATCAAATCTATCTGGGGGAGAAAGACAAAGACTTAGTATTGCGCGTGCTTTAATTCGAAAAACACCGATCTTATTATTAGATGAGGCTACCTCGTCTTTAGATAATAAAGTTACTACTGAAATTGAAAATTCGATTTTAGAAATTCAAGATTTGACGGTTCTTGTTGTTACGCATAAGTTAAATAAGAGCATGTTGAAGAAATACAATAGAATTCTTTTTATGAAGAATGGAGTTATTGTTGAAGATGGTTCTTTTGATAACTTGATGGATAGGAAAGGTGAATTTTATAAATTGGTTGAGTTGAGTGTGTAGTGCTACCAGAATAAAAAGAGGATGAAAATCTTTAATCTCAAGTTGTTTTTCAATAATATTACGGTTGTATAAACAAAGGGAATTTGAGAATTAAAAAGTGACTAAAAAAGAAGGCTAAATAATATTAATCTGTAAAATACAACTCATCCAATATGATTAAATGGTAAATATCAATTAAATTGAAAATTTTATAGTGTTATAATATAATTAAACCATGAGAGCAAGAAGGTTGTGCTTAAAAAATAATCTTAGTATAGCTTATCTCTGACAAATATTTAGATTTTAGAGCTGTTTAATTTTAAGCAGTCATTATTTTTAAACATTAGGGGCTTCAAAGGAGAATATTTAAAATGAAACATTTTTTTGCAGGAATTGGTGAGATAAGATTTAGTAATTATCTATTGTCTCTATGTGTAGGACTAGCCCCTCTTTTTCATATCTATGTAATAGGCTCTGAAATGAATTTTGTGAAAATAGTGTTATCTATTTTGGGAATTATATTTGTTTGTATTTTAACTATTGCTCGAATTTATAGAAGATTTTTCTACAATAAAAATAAACTTGACTAGAATAGTATGAGTTAGTTAATCAATTGGAACTATTATTTTTGTTATAATTTACTACTTTTAAGTTTTTACATTAAACAGCTGGCTGAAGTGAAAGTTGTTTATCCTAGAAAGGAAAATCTCAAATTGTCCTACAAATTTCTACTCTTCGACCTTGATCACACCTTGCTTGATTTTGATGCTGCTGAGGATGTGGCTTTGACGCAACTTCTAAAAGAAGAAGGAGTTGCGGATATTCAGGCTTATAAAGACTATTATGTTCCTATGAACAAGGCTCTCTGGAAGGACTTAGAGCAAAAGAAAATCAGTAAACAAGAGCTGGTTAACACGCGCTTTTCTCGTTTATTTTCTCATTTTGGACAGGAAAAAGACGGTAGTTTTCTGGCTCAACGATACCAATTTTACCTAGCCCAACAGGGACAAACTCTTTCGGGCGCTCATGAACTCTTAGACAGCCTTATCGAGAGAGATTATGAGCTGTATGCTGCGACAAATGGCATTACTGCCATTCAGACGGGGCGTTTGACTCAATCGGGTCTAGCACCTTATTTCAATCAAGTCTTTATCTCTGAACAGCTACAAACACAAAAGCCGGATGCCCTCTTTTATGAAAAAATTGGTCAGCAGATTACAGGCTTTAGAAAAGAAAAGACGCTGATGATTGGAGACTCTCTAACCGCCGACATTCAAGGTGGCAATAATGCGGGGATAGACACTATCTGGTACAATCCTCATAACCTCGAAAATCACACACAAGCCCAGCCGACTTACGAAGTTCATTCTTACCAAGACTTGCTGCATTGTTTAGATAAACTGTAAAAAGTGGTTTAGACAGCCACTTTTTGCTATAATAGAGGCAGTAAAAACGAAGGAGTTAGCTATGGAACACTCGTCTTGGCATACTTTGATTAAGGAGCAATTACCTGAGGGTTATTTCGGGAAAATCAATCAGTTTATGGATCAGGTCTATGTTCAGGGAACTGTTTATCCACCTAAGGAAAAGGTTTTTCAAGCTCTAGTGACAACACCGCTTGAAGAAGTTAAGGTGGTTATTCTAGGGCAAGATCCCTATCACGGGCCAGGTCAAGCGCAGGGCTTGAGTTTTTCTGTACCGAACTCTATCCCAGCTCCACCATCCTTGCAAAATATCTTGAAAGAATTGTCAGATGATATCGGGGTCAAGAAATCTCATGATTTGACAGCATGGGCTGAGCAAGGAGTCTTGCTTCTTAATGCTTGCTTGACGGTTCCTGCTGGACAGGCCAATGGTCATGCTGGTCAGATATGGGAGCCTTTTACGGATGCTGTGATTCAGGTGGTCAATCATCTAGATAGACCAGTCGTTTTTGTACTCTGGGGAGCTTATGCACGCAAAAAGAAGGCCTTGGTTACCAATCCTCATCACTTGATTATCGAATCAGCCCATCCAAGTCCTTTGTCAGTTTATAGAGGATTTTGGGGTTCCAAGCCTTTTTCCAAGGCCAATGCATTCTTAAAAGAGACAGGACAAGAGCCAATCGATTGGCTTAGATAAGGAGAAAATATGCCTCAGTTAGCGACGATTTGCTACATTGATAACGGGAAAGAATTGCTTATGCTCCACCGTAATAAGAAGCCAAATGATGTTCATGAAGGAAAATGGATTGGTGTGGGTGGTAAGCTAGAGCGAGGTGAGACCCCTCAGGAATGCGCGGCGCGTGAAATCCTCGAAGAGACGGGACTGAAAGCCAAGCCAGTTCTA
Source organism: Streptococcus mitis (assembly GCF_946190285.1). Classification (GTDB taxonomy): domain Bacteria; phylum Bacillota; class Bacilli; order Lactobacillales; family Streptococcaceae; genus Streptococcus; species Streptococcus mitis_CP. The sequence goes on from NZ_CAMHZX010000001.1 coordinate 278,977, forward strand.
AAAGGTGTTATCACTTTTCCTGAATTCACACCAGATTTAGACTGGTACACCTATGTTTTTAAGGTGACGGAGTTCGAGGGGGATTTGATTGACTGCAATGAGGGGACGCTAGAATGGGTTCCCTATGACGAGGTTTTGAGCAAGCCTACTTGGGAAGGTGACCATACCTTTGTTGAGTGGCTTTTAGAGGATAAACCCTTCTTTTCAGCCAAGTTTGTTTATGATGGGGATAAATTGTTGGATACCCAAGTTGATTTCTATGAATAAAGGAGAAAGCAGATGCTACTAATCAAAAATGGTCGTGTAATGGATCCCAAGTCTGGTTTGGATCAAGTGTGTGATGTCTTGGTTGAAGATGGAAAGATTATCAAAATTGCGCCTGAAATTAAAGAAGAAGGCGCAGAAATCCTGGATGCCACAGGTCTTGTAGTTGCTCCTGGCTTGGTTGATATCCATGTTCATTTTCGTGAACCTGGTCAGACCCACAAGGAAGACATCCATACTGGTGCCCTAGCAGCCGCTGCAGGTGGTTTTACCACGGTTGTCATGATGGCTAATACTAGTCCAACCATTTCAGACGTGGAGACTTTGCAAGAAGTTCTCCAGTCAGCTGCCAAAGAGAAGATTAATGTTAAGACGGTTGCGACCATTACTAAGAATTTTAATGGGCAAGATTTGACTGACTTTAAAGCACTCTTAGAAGCTGGAGCTGTTGGTTTTTCTGATGACGGTATTCCGCTTGAGAGCAGTAAAGTTGTCAAGGAAGCCATGGAGGAAGCTAAAAAGCTTAATACCTTTATTAGTCTTCATGAGGAAGATCCAGGATTGAATGGGATTCTTGGGTTTAACGAAAATATTGCTAAAGAACATTTCCATATCTGTGGTGCAACTGGGGTGGCTGAGTATGCTATGATGGCGCGTGATGTCATGATTGCCTATGCAACCAAGGCCCATGTTCACATCCAGCATTTGTCTAAGGAAGAAAGTGTTAAAGTAGTGGAGTTTGCTCAGGGGCTAGGTGCGCAAGTCACAGCAGAAGTAGCGCCACAGCATTTCTCTAAGACAGAAGCACTTCTTTTGACTCAAGGTAGCAATGCTAAGATGAATCCGCCACTTCGTTTGGAATCAGACCGTCGTGCCGTGATTGAAGGTCTCAAGTCAGGTGTCATCACAGTTATCGCGACTGACCACGCGCCTCATCATGCAGATGAGAAAAATGTCGAAGATATTACCAAAGCGCCATCTGGTATGACTGGTTTGGAAACATCTCTTTCTCTCGGTTTAACTTATTTGGTGGAAGCTGGTGAGTTAAGCTTGATGGAATTACTTGAAAAAATGACATACAATCCATCCAAGCTTTACAACTTTGAAGCAGGTTACTTGGCTGAGAATGGTCCGGCGGACATCACTATTTTTGATGCTAAGGCTGACCGCCTTGTGGACTCCCATTTTGCTTCAAAAGCAGCTAATTCACCATTCATTGGTGAAACATTAAAAGGGCAGGTTAAATATACCATCTGTAAGGGACAAATCGTCTATCAAAACTAGGTAGGAGTCTGCTCTGTAAACCAAAAGAATAGAGCGTCTATATGTACCAAACCCATCATTTTAAAGACAAGTTTATCTTATTTTTAAAGATATTTTTCCCTATCCTGATTTATCAATTTGCCAATTATTCTGCCTCCTTTGTTGATACGACTATGACTGGCCAATACAATACCATGGACTTGGCTGGTGTGTCTATGGCAACCAGTATCTGGAACCCCTTATTTACATTCCTAACAGGGATTGTGTCAGCCCTGGTGCCCATCATTGGTCACCATCTTGGTCGAGGCAAAAAGGAAGAGGTTGCGTCTGACTTTTACCAATTTATCTATCTGGCCTTGGGCCTATCCGTGGTCTTGCTGGGGATGGTGCTTTTCTTGGCACCACCAATCTTGAATCATATTGGGTTAGAAGCACCAGTGGCAGCAGTAGCGGTTCGCTATCTTTGGTTTTTATCTATCGGGATTGTCCCCTTATTGCTTTTTAGCGTTATTCGTTCCTTGCTGGATTCGCTGGGCTTGACTAAACTGTCCATGTATCTTATGCTTTTGTTACTTCCTCTCAATAGTGGATTTAACTATCTTTTGATTTACGGTGCCTTTGGTGTTCCAGAGCTGGGAGGTGCTGGCTCTGGTTTAGGGACTTCCTTGGCTTATTGGGTTTTACTGGGAATTTCTGTTCTGGTTTTATTTAAGCAGGAGAAACTCAAAAACCTACACCTTGAGAAACGCATTCCACTTAATATGGATAAAATCAAGGAAGGAGTTCGCTTAGGTTTGCCTATTGGGGGAACTGTCTTTGCGGAAGTGGCTATCTTTTCCGTGGTTGGTTTGATTATGGCTAAGTTCTCGTCCTTGATTATCGCTAGTCACCAGTCAGCTATGAACTTTTCAAGTCTCATGTACGCCTTTCCTATGAGTATCTCATCGGCTATGGCCATTGTCGTGTCTTATGAAGTGGGAGCCAAGCGATTTGATGATGCGAAGACCTATATTGGTCTAGGAAGATGGACTGCCCTCATTTTTGCGGCCTTCACCTTAACTTTCCTTTACATTTTTAGAGGAAATGTGGCCAGTCTTTATGGTAACGACCCAGAATTTATCAATTTGACAGCGAGCTTTTTGACTTACAGCCTTTTCTTTCAGTTAGCAGATACCTTTGCGGCACCGCTCCAGGGAATTTTACGGGGTTATAAGGATACAGTGATTCCTTTTTACCTTGGTTTAGTTGGTTATTGGGGCGTAGCAATCCCAGTGGCTATGGTATTTGATTCCCTAACAGATTTTGGCGCTTATTCATACTGGATTGGTTTGATTATTAGTCTGATTGTGAGTGGGGCGCTCTATCGTTGGCGTTTAACTGTTATTATGAAAAGATTTGAATCTTTAGTAAAATCTAAACGATAAAAAGTTTGTGAAAAAATATTCTTGATAAGAAAATCCCTTGTTTTCATGGGGTTTTCTTTTTTATTTTGTGAAATTTCTTTTAGAAAAACTTTGACAGTATTTGCCAAAAACGGTAAAATAGTAAGGTAAGAAGAAAGTTAGAAAGGCAAGAAGATGTCAACTTTAGATAAAAATCTTTTGCTAGAAATGTTCCGCAAGATGGAAGAAATCCGTCGCATGGACTTAAAAATTGCGCAATTAGTAAAGAAGGGGAAAGTGCCAGGAATGACGCACTTTTCTGTTGGAGAGGAAGCCGCTAACGTGGGGGCTATGTTAGCTCTCAATCCAGATGATCTGATCACATCAAACCACCGTGGTCATGGACAAGCTATTGCCAAAGGAATTGACCTAAACGGAATGATGGCTGAAATCCTTGGTAAATATACTGGAACCTGTAAAGGTAAAGGTGGTTCTATGCATATCGCTGACCTTGATGCTGGTAACCTTGGTGCCAATGGTATCGTAGGTGGTGGTATGGGAATCGCTGTTGGTGCAGCCCTCAGTCAGCAAATGCAACATACTGGAAAAATCGTTGTCTGCTTCTTTGGAGATGGTGCGACCAACGAAGGTGTTTTCCACGAAGCAGTAAATATGGCTTCTATCTGGAACCTGCCAGTCATTTTCTATTGCATTAACAACGGTTACGGTATCTCTGCGGATATCAAGAAAATGACTAATGTAGAACATATCCATCAACGTAGCGCCGCTTATGGAATTCCTGGAATGTTCATCGAAGACGGTAACAATGTCATCGACGTCTATGAAGGATTTAAGAAAGCTGTTGATCATGTTCGCAGTGGTAATGGTCCAGTCTTGATTGAAAGTGTAACTTATCGCTGGCTTGGTCACTCATCATCTGACCCTGGTAAATATCGTACGCGTGAAGAAGTGGAATTGTGGAAACAAAAAGACCCAATCGAAAACCTCCGCAAGTACCTTATTGAAAATAACATTGCAAGTGCCGAAGAATTGGAAGAAATCCAAGCGCAAGTAAAGGAAGCAGTAGAAGCTTCTGTTAAATTTGCAGAGGAAAGTCCATTTCCACCGCTTGAATCAGCATTTGAAGATATTTACGCAGACTAAGGAGAAAGAGATAAAATGGAAACAAAAACAATGTCCTTCCGTGACACCATTATCCTTGCTATGTCTGAGGAAATGCGTCGCGATGAAAATGTGTTCTTGATGGGAGAAGATGTCGGTGTCTTCGGAGGAGACTTCGGTACTTCTGTTGGAATGCTTGAAGAATTTGGTCCAGAACGCGTTCGTGACTGTCCGATTTCTGAAGCTGCCATCTCAGGTGCAGCAGCAGGAGCAGCCATGACAGGCCTTCGTCCAATCGTCGATATGACCTTCATGGATTTCTCGGTTATTGCCATGGACAATATCGTCAACCAAGCTGCTAAAACACGTTATATGTTTGGTGGTAAAGGTCAGGTTCCAATGACAGTCCGTTGTGCAGCAGGTAATGGAGTTGGTTCTGCAGCCCAGCACTCGCAATCTCTAGAGTCTTGGTTTACTCATATTCCTGGACTTAAGGTTGTGGCACCAGGTACGCCTGCGGACATGAAAGGACTGCTTAAGTCTTCTATCCGTGATAACAACCCAGTTATTATACTTGAGTACAAGTCAGAATTTAACCAAAAAGGGGAAGTACCAGTTGATCCAGACTACACGATTCCACTTGGAGTCGGTGAAATTAAACGTGAAGGTACGGATGTAACAGTTGTTACTTATGGAAAAATGCTTCGCCGTGTGGTTCAAGCTGCTGAAGAATTAGCAGAAGAAGGAATTTCTGTTGAGATTGTTGATCCACGTACCCTTGTACCTCTTGATAAGGATATCATCATTAACTCAGTGAAGAAGACTGGTAAGGTTGTTCTGGTCAACGATGCCCACAAGACAAGTGGCTATATCGGTGAAATTTCAGCTATTATTTCAGAATCGGAATCATTTGACTATCTAGATGCACCAATCCGCCGTTGTGCAGGAGAAGATGTGCCAATGCCTTATGCACAAAACCTAGAAAATGCTATGATTCCAACAGTTGAAAACATCAAAGATGCCATCCGTAAAACATATAATAAAGAATAGAATTACATAAATTGAATTATGTAAAACTCTTGCTGTTTTTAACTTTAGTAACTTGAGATATGTATTGTACCCAAGTTATTTGCAAATTTGCGACAGGAGAGAGTCGAATCGATGTTATTCGACGATCGACTTAGTAAGTCTACTAGGTTGACCGCCTAATAGCGGCAACCGTAGCAACTTGAGATACGTGTTGTATCCAAGTTGCTTGTAGAGTTGAACTCGGACGGAGGTCTTCGAAAAAAAGATAGATTTCCTTGTGTTCATCGAACACATCGTCAATCTCCTATTTTTTCATTGCCCTCTGCGTCCTTAATATCTTAGTATAGAATTGGAGAGGTCATGGCTGATGACAAGCTAAGAGCGACTCCTGCAGCTAGAAAGTTAGCGGATGATTTAGGAATCAACCTCTACGACGTTTCTGGCTCAGGTGCAAACGGTCGTGTCCACAAAGAAGACGTGGAAACTTATAAAGACACAAACGTGGTTCGCATTTCGCCACTTGCAAAACGAATTGCCCTCGAACATAACATTGCTTGGCAGGAAATCCAAGGAACCGGTCATCGTGGTAAAATCATGAAGAAGGATGTCTTGGCCTTACTTCCTGAAAATATCGAAAACGATACCATCAAGTCTCCTGCTCAGATTGAAAAAGTGGAAGAAGTTCCTGATAATGTAACACCATATGGTGAAATCGAGCGTATTCCAATGACACCAATGCGTAAGGTCATTGCCCAACGCATGGTTGAATCTTACTTAACTGCGCCAACCTTCACCCTCAACTATGAAGTTGATATGACTGAAATGTTGGCTCTTCGTAAGAAGGTTCTGGAGTCAATCATGGAAGCAACTGGGAAGAAGACTACTGTAACAGACCTTCTTTCACTTGCAGTTGTTAAGACTCTTATGAAACACCCATACATTAACGCTTCATTAACTGAAGATGGTAAAACTATTATCACTCATAACTACGTCAACCTTGCCATGGCAGTTGGAATGGATAATGGATTGATGACACCTGTTGTTTACAATGCTGAAAAAATGAGCTTATCAGAGTTGGTTGTTGCATTCAAAGACGTCATTGGTCGTACCTTGGATGGTAAATTGGCTCCAAGTGAACTGCAAAACTCAACCTTCACAATTAGTAATTTGGGAATGTTTGGCGTTCAGTCCTTTGGTCCTATCATCAACCAACCAAACTCAGCTATCCTTGGTGTGAGTTCGACAATCGAGAAGCCAGTTGTCGTCAATGGTGAGATTGTTATTCGCCCTATCATGAGCCTAGGGTTAACCATTGACCACCGTGTCGTAGATGGTATGGCTGGTGCTAAGTTTATGAAAGACTTGAAAGAGTTGATTGAAAATCCAATCTCAATGTTGATTTAATTGCAAGAGTATTCATTTTTAAGATATAGATAAAGGAAGGAAGACATGGCCTTAGAAGTAATTATGCCAAAAGCCGGCGTGGATATGACAGAAGGACAAATCGTCCAATGGAATAAAAAAGTCGGAGAATTTGTAAAAGAAGGAGAAATCCTTTTGGAAATCATGACTGACAAAGTCAGCATGGAATTGGAAGCCGAAGAAGATGGGTACTTGATTGCTATCCTTAAAGGAGACGGTGAAACAGTCCCTGTAACGGAAGTTATCGGTTACCTTGGCGAAGAAGGGGAAAATATCCCAACAGCTGGAGCCGCAGCGCCAGAAGCTAGCCCAGCACCTGCAGCAAGTTCCTCAAACGATGATGGTAAGAGCGATGATGCTTTTGATATCGTTGTGATTGGTGGAGGTCCTGCTGGTTATGTTGCAGCCATCAAAGCTGCCCAACTTGGTGGTAAGGTTGCTCTAGTTGAGAAATCTGAACTTGGTGGAACATGCTTGAATCGTGGATGTATCCCAACCAAGACCTATCTTCACAATGCTGAAATTATCGAAAATATCGGTCATGCTGCAAACCGTGGTATCATCATCGAAAATCCAAACTTCACTGTAGATATGGACAAACTCCTTGAAACCAAGTCTAAGGTTGTCAATACTTTGGTTGGTGGAGTTGCTGGACTTCTTCGTAGCTACGGAGTTACTGTTCATAAGGGGATCGGTACCATTACTAAAGACAAGAATGTTTTGGTAAATGGTTCTGAACTGCTTGAAACCAAGAAAATCATCCTAGCTGGTGGTTCAAAAGTCAGCAAAATCAACGTCCCTGGTATGGAATCTCCACTTGTCATGACCAGCGATGACATCCTTGAAATGAACGAAGTACCAGAAAGTCTTGTTATCATCGGTGGTGGCGTTGTCGGTATCGAACTCGGTCAGGCCTTCATGACATTTGGCTCAAAAGTGACTGTCATCGAAATGATGGACCGTATCGTCCCAGCTATGGACGCTGAAGTTTCTAAGAACCTTCGCTTGATTCTTGAGCGTAAAGGTATGACAATCTTAACTGACACTAAACTCCAAGAAATCATCGAGGAAAATGGTCAACTTCGTATCAAGGTTGAAGGAAAAGACGATATCATCGCAAGCAAAGCTCTTCTTTCAATTGGTCGTGTGCCAGACCTTGAAGGTATTGGAGAGGTTGAGTTTGAATTGGATCGTGGTCGTATCAAGGTCAACGAATACATGGAAACTTCTGTTCCAGGTATCTACGCACCAGGTGACATCAACGGTACTAAGATGTTGGCTCACGCAGCCTTCCGTATGGGTGAAGTTGCCGCTGAAAATGCTCTTAAAGGAAATCACGCTGTTGCCAAATTGAATCTGACTCCTGCAGCCATCTACACTCTCCCTGAAGTAGCAGCAGTAGGTCTCACAGAAGAACAAGCTCGTGAGAAGTACGATGTTGCCATCGGTAAATTCAACTTTGCTGCTAACGGTCGTGCCATTGCCTCAGATGCTGCTCAAGGTTTCGTAAAAGTTATCGCTGATAAGAAATACGGAGAAATCCTTGGTGTTCACATCATTGGTCCTGCAGCCGCAGAATTGATTAACGAAGCGTCAAGCATTATCGAAATGGAAATCACTGTTGAAGAAATGCTGAAGACTATCCACGGACATCCAACTTACTCTGAAGTGATGTACGAAGCGTTTGCGGATGTTCTAGGAATGGCCATCCATTCACCTAAGAAAAAATAAAAGAAAGATAGATTAGACTGGAAAATAACTTTCCAGTCTCTATCGTATAAAGGGATATCATGAAATATATTATCAATCATTCAAACGACACTGCCTTTAATATTGCCTTGGAAGAATATGCCTTTAAACACCTTTTGGATGAGGATCAAATCTTCCTTCTGTGGATCAATAAACCATCTATCATTGTTGGTCGTCACCAGAATACCATCGAAGAAATCAACCGTGATTATGTTCGCGAAAATGGCATTGAGGTAGTTCGCCGTATCAGTGGTGGTGGAGCTGTTTACCACGATTTAAATAACCTCAACTACACGATCATCTCCAAAGAAGATGAAAATAAGGCATTTGACTTCAAGAGCTTCTCAACTCCAGTTATCAATACACTAGCTCAACTTGGGGTTAAAGCTGAGTTCACAGGTCGTAATGACCTTGAGATTGATGGCAAGAAGTTCTGTGGCAATGCTCAAGCCTATATCAATGGCCGTATCATGCACCACGGTTGCTTGCTCTTTGACGTTGATTTGTCAGTCCTAGCAAATGCCCTCAAGGTTTCAAAGGATAAATTTGAATCAAAAGGTGTGAAATCTGTTCGTGCTCGTGTCACCAATATTGTCAATGAACTACCAGAAAAAATCACAGTCGAAGAATTCCGTGATTTACTCTTGGAATACATGAAAAAAGAGTATCCAGAGATGACAGAATACGTTTTTTCTGAGGAAGAAATAGCTGAAATCAATCGCATCAAGGACACTAAGTTTGGTACTTGGGACTGGAACTATGGTAAATCACCTGAATTTAACGTCCGTCGTGGAACAAAATTCACTAGTGGTAAGGTGGAAGTCTTTGCTAATGTCGTCGAATCAAAAATCCAAGACATCAAGATTTATGGTGACTTCTTTGGTATTGAAGACGTTGCTGCAGTAGAAGATGTCCTTCGTGGGGTAAAATACGAACGCGAAGACGTCCTTAAGGCGCTAGAAACCATTGATATCACACGCTACTTCGCTGGTATTAGCCGTGAAGAAATCGCTGAAGCGGTAGTTGGATAAATCAAAAAAGAAGTTGGTTGTAGGACCAGCTTCTTTTTTAAAAATCATATATTACATAATTTATTTTATGTATTTTATAAACTATCTAGAGCATTCTTTTGTTCATCATTAACGATATGGGTATAGAGGTCAGTGACTTGTGTGCTGGCATGTCCTAGCTGGTGACTGACCAAAACTTGCGATTTAGTAGCATCATAGAGCCTGGTTGCTAGGGTATGGCGTAGTTTATGGGGTGTTACACGGACTTTGAAGTCCTCAGAGTACTTAGCAACCATCTTTTCCACACTGGAAGCATCGATACGATTAGGAACACCTCTATAGAGTGTCAAAAAAAGGGCTGTATCTGTTTTTTCTGTCTTATAGCGTTGATTACGAATGGCCAGATAATTTTCTAGATAAGGTTTTGCAAAGGCAGCAACATTGACCGAGTCACGTTTGCCCCCTTTTCGAGTGACATCGATAACCATCATTTTGAGATTGAGATCCCTTAGATCCAGATTAACAGCTTCAGACAAGCGGACACCAGATGCCAAGAGAAGGGCAATAATGGCCAAATCACGTTCTTTATTTTTGTTGAATGATGATAGAGCTCGATTAGAGAGCTGTTGAGGGTACTCTTGGTCAATATAAGTAAGAAAACCTTCTGTTTCATCACCTAAAAAGAGTTTTTGCTTGATGTTTTCAGCTCTGGCAGCAAGCGTTTCTTTCTTTTTCTTTGTTGAAACTTTCTTCATTACATTACGATAGAAATAAGGTTCCCCCTGATCGTTTTCGACTTCCTCGGTTAGATACTTATAAAGACTGGAAAGAGCTGACAGGGTTCGATTGATAGTTGTCTGAGAAACTCCTTGCTTGGTTGTATTAGCATTCAGCAAAGGACGTTCTCGAAGATAAAGGATAAAAGATTCCATGTCTTTCTTAGACATATTTTCCAAGACAGATAAAGGAATATCAGACATTGTATCAGCATTTGAAATGCCAGACTCCATAACCCAGCTGAAAAATCGATCGTATTCTTTGAGGTATTCGTACAAGGTTGTAAAACTGTAAGGAACAGCAAGCTTAGATTGATAGTATTCCAGAACATACCAGGGCATGATTTGTTTTAGTTTGTCGATTCGTTCCAGTAAAATCTCACGTTTCATGTATTTTCTCCATAAATAAGTCTACTAGTAGTATAGCATATACTTATTTATTTTTCAAGAAAATTATAGTTTTTCGGAAAGATGTCATAGAGCTTTTAAAAAAGACTTAGACCTGTGTAATACGAATCTAAATTTTGAATAACTAAAAAATTTTTTTCGTCCAAAATTGCCTAAAATGTACCTTATCAAAGTGAAAACTAAAATTTGTCCAATTGTACATTTTAGTAAAAACGACTTTTGCTAAAAATTGAAACCTTATTAAATCAATGTTTCTAGGCTTACAAAGGGGTTAGAAATTGTGAATCATTAGCCAGTGCTTTTTCTAGTTTCCAAATACTAAACCAGAATGAAATAGTTAACAGAATAAGGAAAATAATAAAGAACTTACCCACTAAACTTTCTGTTAATACTACACAACTGAAGAGCTATATAAGGAGCTATGAGATACAAAATGCATTGTATGATTGCTATCGTTTTCTTTTTTATAATCTTGCTGTACAGATTTGATACAGTAAACTCCTTTCTAGCTTTGTGCATTATCATTTCTAACTTGATTATAGTCTTATTTTTACCAAAGCTCAATTATTTGTATGTGAAATATCTTATCTGTAAAAAATAACCGATCTCATTGCTGAGAATCGGTTTTCTAATATATTTAATTAAGAAATTTATTTTTACATAACATAAATTATGTAAAAACTCCTACAACAGTAAATCTTTGACTTTCCCAATTTCACTTTTTGGAATAACTAGGTGAATCATATCTCCGAGATACATTCTGGTTGAGCCGTTAACTGTTTGGCTCTTGCCATTATGGACTTGGGTGGTGATGAGTACGTTATGTGGTAAGTTGAGTTCGTGTACTTGTTTTCCTGCTATTTTATCTGAAACAGGGATTTCAATGAGAGTGACTTCTCCTTCATCTGTCGCTTCTTCTGGCAGCATTTTTTCCAACATAGCCTCATAGACCGGTGCACCCTTGAGTAGATCCATGATGATGTAGGCGACCAGGGTTACTAATCCAAGTGGCATTAGGTTGCGAATATCTCCTACCATTTCGGTTACCAGAATCATAGCGGTTAAGGGTGCCTTAGATATTGCTCCAAAATAGCCACTCATTCCCAGAATGACAAATATAGGAAACTGCTCTTGACTTACAAGTCCGAGATTGACACAAATAACACCAACTAGAGCCCCAAGTAAGGAGCCAAGTGCTAAAATTGGTAGGAAAATTCCTCCTGGAAGGCCACTTCCATAGCTAATCATGCTCCAAACAAAGCGAATCAGAAAGTAAGCTAATAGAACTTGGAAACTAAAATCTTGCTCAGTTAAGGAAAGAACCAGCTGATTTCCACCACCAAGGATTTGTGGCAAAAAGATGCCGACTGGTATGATGAGAATAAAGGCAAAGATTGGATAATATGCTCTATACAAACGGACTTTTTGACCAAGCCAATCATAAACTCTGCCAACATTGAGCACAGCTTTCTCATATAAAAAACCAGATAGTCCAAGAAAAACTCCCATAAGAAGGTAAATCCAATACTGATCCAAGGTCATGAGAGGGATATTATCAGGCATATCTAGCACTGGCGTTAGACCAAATATGAGCAGAGAGACAAAGTTTGCTACGAGACTAGCTGCTAGAGTAGATACCCAGAAAAAGCGAGAAAAGTGATGATAGACTTCTTCTACGACAAAGAGAAGACCCGCTATTGGAGCATTAAAGGCTGCAGCTAGACCAGCGGCAGCTCCACTCGCAATCAAGGATCGTTCCTCTACTGGACTGGATTTGAGCCATTTGGCAATTCCTTTACCACCGACTGCTCCAAGTTGAATACTTGGCCCTTCGCGCCCCAGCATAAGACCGCTAGCAATAGCAAGAATTCCTAAAATATATTTTTTCCAAAGAACTCCCCACCAGTTGAGAGTCATGAGTCCCTTTAATTCGGCTTCGACTTGAGGAATTCCTGAGCCTTTGATGTCTTTTTCTGACCGAGTTAATTTCGCACTGAGCCAACAAACTATTAAATAAAATAGACCAATGATAAAAAGATTGCGCATTAGGTGTGCTTGATCTTGATAAAGCCCTTGTATCAGGTGGAAGCCTTTTTCGATTGAAAACCGAAAGGATCCAACGATAATTCCAACAACGAGACCAACAACGATTCCTCGTCCAACTTGGGATAATATTGTGCTTGAGGCAAAGGCAAATTCTTTCTTGGAGCTGAGTGTTTCTGACTGTTCCTCCATAATCATTCCTTCTAACTTAACTTTCTTTTTCTCGTAAAACCAGTGATTTAACGGGTTCAAAGCTGGTTCGGTGAATTGGGGTAACTCCTAGTTTGTTCAGGCCTTCTAGGTGTTTAGCAGTTCCATATCCTGCATTAGCAGTAAAATCATAGCCAGGGAACTGCTGATCATATTCCTTCATCAATTCATCACGTGTCACCTTGGCTACTATAGAAGCTGCTGCAATTGAAAGGGAATTGGCATCTCCTTTGATGATAGATGTTTGTGAAATTGGTAAATCCAGTTTCATGGCATCTATCAAAAGGTGCTCAGGTTGCGGACGGAGCTGGGAGATTGCTTCCTGCATGGCCAGTTTGGTTGCTTCATAGATATTGACTTGGTCAATGACTTGATTATCCATGATACCAATACCGATTGATAATGCTTTGTCTTGAACTACTTGAAAAATCTCCAGATGTTTCTTTTTAGGAATTTTCTTGCTGTCGTTGAGGCCTCTAATCTTACAATTTTGAGGTAACATAACGGCTGCAGCGACTACAGGCCCAGCCAGAGGACCACGACCAACCTCGTCAACACCTGCTATCAAGGTCAATCCTTGCTTGTAAAGTTCTTTTTCGTAGGAAAGCATGGATTCCAAACGAAGATCCTCATCCAATTCTGCCTGAATAGCTTTTTTACGCTTGCTGATTTCCTTTTGAACTCCTGAGCGATTATCCTTTTCAAGCTCTAAAAAAATAGGGCTATCTAGGTCCTTGACCGTTGCAAGGAGTTCTTTGATTTCTTTAATCGTCGCCATCGAGGTCTTCCAATGTATCTAAGGTATAGTTACCGAGTTTGCCATCGCGGACTTCCTTCACGAAGAGACTGTAAAAGCGGTCATAGTCGTCACGGAAACCGAGGGCACGGGTCATATCCATAATAATAACAGGCGCTTCTTCTTCAATTTTCATTTGTTTGAAGCGTTCAGCCAGCTTTTCTGGATAATGTTCTTTGAAATAATTCAGACCAAAAATGGTTACCTCGTCCATAGGAAGCAACTGGTCTTTAATAGCTCCTGTCAAGGCCAGTTTCAATGCAGCAGTTTCATCCTCAAACTTAGGCCAAAGAATTCCCGGTGTATCCAAGATTTCAAGGTCTTTATTAGTTTTGAGCCATTGTTGCCCTTTTGTCACACCTGGTTTGTTGCCGACAACGGCAATTTTCTTACCAGCCAAACGATTCATGAGAGTTGATTTACCAGCATTGGGAATCCCAATAATCATGGTACGCAAGGTTTCAATCTTGATACCGCGTTCCTTTTGGCGAGCAATCTTATCCGCCATGAGCTTCTTGGCCGCATCTGTTACAACTTTTACAGTCACTTGCTCTTTGGAGTTGATAGCAAGAGTCTGTATTCCTTGTGATTCAAAATACTGACGCCATTCCTTGGTCATTGCTGGATCAGCCAAGTCTGCCTTATTTAAAATCAAGAGTTTTGGTTTGTCACCAACAATCTTGGTCAACATAGGATTTTGACTAGATAGAGGCAAGCGTGCATCCACCAAAATCGTCACAAAATCAACAAATTTTAAATTTTCCTGTACCTGTCGACGTGCTTTAGACATGTGACCAGGAAACCATTGAATAGTAGCCATTGAGTTTTTTTCCTTTCGTAGCAAGGGTTTCGAGCCTCTTATATAATTTACTATTGTTTGAACATAGAGAGTTTTCAAATGAATGATGTACAAACAGTTCTTGTTTTATGACATAGAAATCTACTTTATATTATATCATGACTTCTTTATTTTGTCCGCTTTTGCTTCAGGATTAAATAGTGTTCCAAACTATTAAATCATTATAAAAAAATTAGAGAAGACATGTTTGTCCTCTCCATCAATTTTTTATTACTCATCAAATAATTTTTCTAACTGTTTGGTTGCTGATTCAATCTCGTAGCCATTTTCATCTATCAGCTGTTTCACCTTTTCTGTATCAAGCTCTCGATGATCTCTAACTGACAAAATCTTATCCGCCCATTCTTCAAGAGAATCCTTCAAAGACAGACTGTTATCATAATTATTTAGTATCCTTGCATCTGGTAAATGAGTTGCTGTTACAACAGGTAATCCATTGGCTTGAGCTTCAATGAGTACAATCGGTAATCCCTCAAAATTAGATGGGAAAAAGAAAACATCTAGAAGATTTAGCATTTTTCCGACATTAGTGGTCAAGCCTGTAAAGATAACTTTGTCTGCTACTCCATATTTTTTTGCCAAGTTTTCTAAAAACTCAGTGTCTCCTCTTCCGATAAATACTAGACGAGAATTCGGTTCTTTTTTGACGATTTCAGAAAATACCTTAACACAAAAACTTTGATTTTTTTGTTTTTCATATAGACGAGAAACTTGTCCTACGACTAAACAATCTTCTGGAATATGATATTCTTTGCGAAGTTTAAGTTTTGTCTCTTCATTATATAAAAACTTTTCTAGCTCAATGGCATTATGAATCACTAAAGCTTTTTCTCGTTCTTGACCATGATAAAAATGGTTCAACGCTTCTGTTCCACAGGCCCAAAAATCTGTCGCATATTTGCCAACAAAAAGTCGGTTTATAGGGTGAATAAAACGATAAAATTTATCGGCTGTTGCACAATGTCCATGAACAATTCTTTTTTCGATTCCGTATTTCTTTGCTAATTTTAAAAATTCTAGATGAGTCAATCCATTTTGATTCGACCATAAAATATCATAACGATGGGCATTTTTCTTAAAAAAATTATCCCATTCTTTTAATGCTTGCTTGATATGAGGTCTTAACTTAGGGATTCTATGAACGACGAGAGGATTGTGACAAAGCTTCTTAAAATGATCACTAAATTCAACATCTTCAGGACCTTGTAGTAAAAATTCCAGTTCAAATTCAGAGGTATCAATATGGTTATAAAAATCTAGAACAATTTTTTCCAAGCCACCAACATCTGGAACCAGACCACAAACCAATATTCTTTTCATTGATTTCTCCTTATTTTTTTAACTTTAATACTTTTTGAATCATCAGGATAATTTGTCTTCCACCTTCATGATTTCTAAATAGGAAAACGTAACTACCTAATACTGTCAAATAAAGGACTATTTTGATGGTCAAACCGAAAATGAAATCTAGCTGAGTTAAGACTAAGTTATCCAGCAAACTCAAAAGTAGGAAGCTTATCCCTGCGACAGTGAAATCTTGTAACAATGTTTTAAAAAAGTCCTTTGAGGAAGCTTTCAATCCATACTTAAAGGCGCTATAGGGTTCATACCATGTACAGGTCAAGACTGTTGAACAAATCGTACCCAATAAAATTCCAGATACCCCTAAATCTAAAATCGCTAAAAAGTAGAGTGAAAGGGAAATATTTAATAAAATCTCGACGATAACTTTTTTATTTTGCTCATAACTTAAGCCATAAACTGAAATCAACGTTAGAATCGGTCTTCTATAAAAAGTTAGGAAAAAATGAAGGACAATCAAAATCTCAACTGTACGATTAAATGAAAAACTCTCGCCTAACCAGATAGTCATAAATGGATGAATGAACATTAAATAGCCTAAGCTAGCAAAATAAATCAGGCTAAAAGCAATAAATTGGAATTTTTTTAGGAATTTAACCATATCTGCTACTGTCGTAGACTCCGAATGGACTAAGTTACCTACGGAAGAAACAACTGAATTAATCACAGTATTTAAAATCAGTGAAAGAAATCCTAAAACATAGGTATAATTCCCATAAATACCTATAGCTGCTAAGCTGACAAAACTTGCCATTAGAATACTATCTGTTTGAAAAACAATCGTTTCTCCAATACTACCGACTATATTTCCTTTGATATTTCGGATAAATTTTCCTTTTTCCTCCTGATTAATGGGTGTTATCTTATTCTTAAACAAGTAACCATACAATCTATCTACAATCCGCGACATGATGATATTCCCTATAAAATTCATGATGATACTGATCAATAGATAAAAGATATAATTTTTTGTAAAGAATAAAATTCCGATTTGCAAGCATACGCGAAGCGTATTTAATCCAAAGTCAATCAAAGTCATCACATAATTACGCTGATCGACATAAAGTAAGGTTCGTTTATAGGAGAAAAAATAGCTTGAAGCTGAGTTAAATACAAAGAGGAAAAAAATCAAATATAATTCACTATTTACCGTATAATCCTTTATCATATAAGGAAGAAATAAAGAAAGTATAGCACCCAGTATAAAAATAGAAAAGCCAATGATTCTATATAATTTTTTGAAAAGAATCATAAAGGCATTGATTTTTCCATGTTCTTCTCTGTCTAAGGGTCCATATAGTGCATAGCTCATGGCTCCAGCAACCCCTAATTCTGCCAAAGACAGGATAGAAACTAAGCTAGACAAATAATTGTTTAATCCTAGATAGGTTACCCCAAGTAAATGGATAAAAATAGTTCGATTGATAAAGCCAAGAAGGACTTGAAAAGGTTGCAATGCAAGAGCTATACTTGTATTTAAGGTGGCAAATTCGGTTCTACTTTTTTTCGTGTATTTCATCTATTCCTTTAATTTTCCTTGTAAAAGTTGATTGAGATAACTCTCTGGAAGAACTTCTTCTTTCTTGATTTTATAAGTCGTTTTCAAAATCGGTGTTGTTTTCAACACTTCTTCCCATTCTTTTTCATCAAAAAGATCATGGGCATGGTCTCTTAAAAACCAAACACGCTCAGCTGGTGATAGAATAGGTAATCTATCCACTAATTCTTTAAATTCATGATTTGATTCATATTCGGACAAAATAAAATAATCCATCATCAGGTAATGAACAAAAACTGGGTATTTACGAACATAGTAAAGATATAAATCACGAATATGTTTAAAATACGGCTTGCCTTTTTTTCCTGCTAGAAAGAAACCTGCCCATTTAAAATCACCAACAGTTCGTTCTATTTGTTCAGATCGTATAGGTGGATGATTCAAACTAAAAAAGTCCCCTTCAAAAATTTCTAAAGTTGCATAGGGAGATACAAATAAGGTTGCATCCATCCAAATTCCACCATATTGGTATAAGAGACTAAAACGAATAATATCTGAATAATGTGCAGCTGATAATTCTTTTTTCTTGTATTTTTCGGTGATGTCTGATGGAATATTGATGAAATCCGCCAGATTTTCATCTGTCAACAAATAGAATTTACAGTCATTTCTTTTGGCGAAGTCTTTTATGGTCTTCATTGAAGCCTGGACCGTCTCAGGCATTTGAGCTTCTCCTTGTTGCCACATTGTCCAAATCATTTTCGGAAATTCTGTTGTTTCTTCTTCTTTTTCATCACTCGAATCATCTATTTGAGCTTCTTTTCGTAATTTCAGTACAAAATCCAAAAGAATCTTTCTTCGAAAATCATAAAACATCTTGTCAGATTTTTGTGCAAGAAAGTAAACACATGTTAGTTTAAGGCCATAATATTTTAAAATTTGACAATAGCGAGCCATTTTATTTTGTAAGATTTGTAGTTTCATAAACTCTACAAGTTCCTTTCACATTTTTCTAAAGCTGTTTTTAGAAAATGTCCGTTACGAAGTTTCTCTCCTACTATTTTACTATTTTTAATCAATTCTTGATAATCTTCTTCATCAATCGAGTTTAAACAATCTGCAATTTCAAACAATGAATCAACAAGTATTCCACAATGGTTTTTTCTTACAAAATCAGCCAAGGCAGATTGACTCCATACGATGATTGGAAAACCAGATGCTAAATAAAGAGAAGCTTTGTGCGGGTTATTCATCTTTAAATATTCTCCATACATTCCACTACAAGTATGGGGGCTATCTCCATCCCAGACTAAGCCAAAACCACCATGCAAGTGACTAGGAAGCTCATCAGGAGAAAAAGCACCTTGATAATGAACGTTGTGAGGAAGATTCTCCTCTTCAAAGTTAATGCCATAAATGGAAAAATCTGGTTTTTCGGGTAATTGTCTTGCGTATTTTGCTTTCTGAATATCGAAATTTCCAGCAACTATAACCGTATTTTTCTCATAAGTTTTCTTCTCTTTATAATGTGGAATCAAATAATCAAATATTTCTAATAAAATAATTTTATTTTCTGATATTCCTAAACGAATGAGTTCACTTTTCATCTTATCATTATGAGCAATGATACCATCGACTTTTTCAAGGACTGTTTTATTCTGTAAAAAATGGATAATGGAATGTTTAAAATCTGTAAATGACCTGATTTTTTTGTTTCTCAGGGACTCGATATCATGAATCAGTAAATAAGCTTTGAATGTCCTATTTTTCAAAAATCTCGTAAAAATTTGTTTTTTTAAGGAATGCCATAATAACGGAAATTGAAGAACTAACACATCATTTTTTGTCAAAGTGATGGGATTTGAATCATTATTTAGGGAAAAAGGTTGATATCCTGCTTCTAGCATTATTTTTTCAGCATCTAATCTTGCTTTAGATCCTGCATGTTTGGCTTCTGCGTAAAATTCTTTTAAGTAATAATTCATACTACTTCAACCCTCTCCAAAATCTTTTTACAATATATTTTTCAAATCTCCATTGAATGGCTCCAACAACTCTTGAAATAAAGACAATCTTTTTAGGGAATAATCGATAGGCTCGCATTAATAATGATTTGCTTGAACTTTTAGCGTAACGATTCAGATACTCGACATATTTTTCTTGATAGGGATTCTCATCAAATATACGATAATCGACAACATGCATCAAGACTAAATGAAATAAGCGACGATGTATGTATGGGAGTGAGTCAGCATTTCTATCATATAAATGCTCCACTTTATCACAAATCGCAAACAAATCCAAATTTTTCAAACTAAATTCGCGATTCATAATACTACCAGAACGCACGCGATAATAATATCCTATATAATCGATTTTCACCATTTTATGAATATGTTTTAAGATTCCCATTCCTCCATACACATCTTCATAAAATAAACCTTCTAAAAATGGGAAATTGAGAATCACTTGTCTTCGAAAAAGTTTAGCAACTGCATTCAAACGGACAATATTATCTTTACATAAAGAGACTAAAGCTTCTTGGGCATTTCCCTGAAAAATAATTTTGACATTCTCGGGAGAAGGGATTTCTATTTCTTTTTGATCATTTGTATACCAACATTCTACGATGTCCACTTCTTCTGAAGTCGTGTGCTTTAATAATTGCTCCAACATATCATCTTTAATGACATCATCACTGTCTACAAAAGTGATAAATTCGCCTTTAGATTCAGTCATACCACGATTACGAGCGCCACTTAATCCTTTATTTGCTTGATTGATTAAGTGAAAACGAGGATCTTGTTGACAATAGCGCTCACAAATTTCTTGTGAATGATCCGTAGAACCATCGTTAACAAGTATTACTTCAATATTGCTATAAGTTTGACACTGAATACTATCTAAACATTCTTTCAGATACTCTTCAACATTGAAAACTGGCACAATGACACTTATCAATTTATCGTACTCCAAAATCTATTCTCCTTTGGAAATGAGCTCTTTCAAATAATTCAACCATCTCCAGGTTCTATTTACAATTGGAAACGTATAGCGTAAATAGAATTTAGGTGCTAGTCGATATAGTTTAACCATTTTACTAGTTCTTGCTACTTCTGGAGATTTTTCAACAAGTTTTATGTATTCTCTTAATTTTTCTTCATATAACTTTTGGTAGGGATTATTTTTTTCTATAAAATCTTTATGATGGGTCGTTACAATTTGAACTAAAAACTTTCCGATATAAGGGATTAATTTTTCATCTAAAGCAAACAAATCCACTAGTTTATCACAACAAGTAAACAAATCTAGATTTTTCTCAGAAAATCGTCTTCTCATGGTACTGTTTGAATGTTCTCGATAATAGTAGCCTACATAATCAAGTCTTACCATTTTTCGTATAAATTTCAATAATCCTACACCGTGATAAATATCTTCATAAATAACTCCCGTTAAAAATGGAAAATCTTCCACTAAATGTCTTCGATATAATTTACAGACTGGAGAATAAGACAAACCGTAATTACAACTCTTTATAACAGCTTCTTCTGAATTTCCCTCAAACTCAATCTGAATATTCTCTACTTCCTTTAATTTATCAAAAACACTTCTAGTGGCTCTATAATGACATTCTACCAAATCAATGTCTTCTGTCATGTAACGATTCAAAATTTCTAAATATTTTATGGATAGGACATCATCGCTATCCACAAAAGTGATCAATTCACCTGTTGAAACACTAACTCCATGATTTCTCGCAGCACTTTGCCCCTGGTTTTCTTGATTGATTAAGTGAAAACGACTGTCCAGCCTACAATATCTCTCGCAAAT